>NZ_JBIAMB010000009.1:0-350333 GCF_042873895.1 Streptomyces sp. NPDC004435
GCCCCCCCCCACCCCCCCCAGGCCCCCCCCGGCCGGGCCGCCGCGGGGCCCCCCCCCCCGGGGGGGCCCCCCCCCCCCCCCCCCCGGGGCCCCGCCCCGGGGGGGGGGGGCCCGGGCCGCAGTCGTCGGAACCACGTTCAGTACGTGACCCCCACATGGGCCAGCGCCTGCTTCAGGAGGACGCCGTGGCCTCCGGGCATCTCGCTCTGGACGGCCAGGGAGGCGGCCTCGTGGGGGCTGAACCAGACCAGGTCGAGGGCGTCCTGGCGGGGGCGGCAGTCGCCGCTCACCGGAACGATGTAGGCGAGCGAGACGGCGTGCTGGCGCGGGTCGTGGAAGGGCGTGATGCCCGCGGTCGGGAAGTACTCCGCGACCGTGAAGGGCTGGAGCGAGGCGGGCACGCGCGGCAGGGCCACCGGGCCGAGGTCCTTCTCCAGGTGCCGCAGCAGCGCGTCCCGGACGCGCTCGTGGTGCATCACGCGTCCGGAGACGAGCGTGCGGTTGATCGTTCCGTCGGCGCCGATGCGGAGCAGCAGTCCGATGCTCGTGACCTCGCCGCTGTCGTCCACCCGCACGGGGACCGCGTCGACGTAGAGGATCGGCATCCGGGCGCGGGCCGTGTCCAGCTCGTCCGAGGTCATCCAGCCGGGCGTGGTCTCAGTCATGTCAGACATCGCCTGATCATACTTTCCGTCACGGCTCCTCCGCTCTGATTCCGGCATCCGCCGTTCGGGTGGCTCCGGCGGGAGCCGTCGGCTATTTGACCGAACCGGCCATCACCCCCTGCACGAAGTGCTTCTGGAAGGCGAAGAACACCACCAGCGGCACGACGAGGGAGAGGAACGCCCCCGGCGCGAGGACCCCGATGTTGCTGCCGAACTGCCGCATCTGCGACTGGAGCGCCACCGTCAGCGGCTGGGACTCGCCGTCGGCGAAGAGCAGCGCCACCAGCATGTCGTTCCACACCCAGAGGAACTGGAAGATCGCCAGGCTCGCCAGTGCCGGCCGTCCCAGCGGCAGTATGAGTTGCCGGAAGATCCGCCACTCGCCGCCGCCGTCGAGCCGGGCCGCCTCCAGCATCTCGCGGGGGATCTCGGCGAAGAAGTTCCGCAGCAGGAAGACGCCGAACGGCAGCCCGTACGCCACGTGGAAGAGGACGACGCCGGCCACCGTGCCGAACAGGCCCACGGCGCCGAAGAGCTTGGCCACCGGCAGCAGCCCGATCTGGACGGGGACCACCAGCAGGCCGACCACCACCAGGAACAGCCAGTCCCGGCCGGGGAAGTCCAGCCAGGCGAAGGCGTATCCGGCGAGGGCGGCCACCCCGACGACGAGGACGGTGGTGGGCACCGAGATCAGGACGGTGTTCCAGAAGGCCTGGACGAGCCCCGAATCCTCCAGCAGGGCGCGGTAGTTGTCGAAGGAGAGCTGTGAGGGCTCGACGATCGACGTCCACCAGCCGTCGGCGGCGTTGTCCCGCTCGTCCCGGAGCGAGGAGAGCAGCAGGCCCGCCAGCGGCGTGATCCAGACGAGGGCGACCAGGACGAGCAGCGACTGCACCGCCGCGCTCCCGAGCCACCGGGTGACGCGCGTGGGCTTGTTCATGAGCCGCCGCCCTTCCGGAACCGCCGGATGTTGAAGACCATCGCCGGGACGACGAGCAGGAGCAGCAGCACGCTGAGGGCGCTGCCGAGACCCTGGTCGTTGCCGCCGCCGAAGGAGACCAGCCACATGCGGGTGGCGAGCACGTTCGCGTCCTCCTGCACCGGGCCGGGGGCGATCACGTAGACGAGGTCGAAGACCTTCATCACGTTGATGACCAGGGTGACGAAGACGACGGTGAGGACGGGGGCGAGCAGCGGGACGGTGATCCGGCGGAAGATCTGCCGTTCGTTCGCGCCGTCGACCCGTGCGGCCTCCAGGACGTCGCGGGGGAGGGCCGCGAGCCCGGCCCCGATCAGGACCATGGAGAAGCCGGTCCACACCCACAGGTACGCGCCGATGATCGCCGGGGTGACGAGCGTAGGGCCGAGCCAGTCGACCCCGCCGTACCCGGCCGCGAAGTTGTCGGCCGGCACGCGCAGCCGGTACGTCCCGTCGGCGAGCCCCTCGAAGCGGAAGGTGCCGTCGGCGGCCGTCCGCGCCGACGCCACCGCCTCGCCGTCCCGGACGGCCTCGACGGTCATCCCGGGCAGCCCCTTCTCCCGCCCGTCGACCACCCCGGGCCGGCCGCCGGTCCCGGGCGTGAAGTCGAGGTAGACGGTCCCGGTCAGGGAGCCCGGTTCCGTGGCCGGGGCCCGGGCCGGCGCCGCGTCCCCGGGTACGGCCCCGGGGGCGACGCCCACGAAGGGCAGGGCGGCGGCCGAGCCGGGCCGGAGCTCCCCGGTCGTGTAGCCGCCGTCCGGTCCGCCGGTCAGGCCCTGGCCCTCCCGGGCGCGGGCGGTCGGATAGGGGGCGGGTGCCTCGAAGGCGTCATGGACGCCGACCACCACCGCGTTGAGGACGCCCCGGTCGGGATCCTGCTCGTACGCCAGCCGGAAGACGATGCCCGCGGCGAGGAACGACACGGCCATCGGCAGGAACAGCACCAGCTTGAACGCGGTCGCCCAGCGGACCCGCTCGGTGAGAACGGCGAGCAGGAGTCCGAGGCCGGTGAGCAGGACGGGGGCGACCACCACCCAGATCGCGCTGTTGCGCAGGGCCTTCAGCGTGGCCGGGTCGCGGACCATCTCCACGTAGTTGTCCAGGCCCACGAACCGCTCCCCGCCCGCGTCGAACAGGCTGCGGCCGGCGGAGAAGACGACCGGGTAGGCGACGAGCGCGCCGAGGAGCAGGAGCGCGGGCAGGGCGAAGGTGGCGCCGAGGAGCCGCCTTCTGCGCAGGGCGCGGCGCCGCGGGTCCACCGCGGCGCGCGCCTTCGGCGGCCGGTCCCCGACGGACCGCCGGTCCTCGGCGGCCTTCGGGTCCCCGGCGGGAGGCCCTTCCATGGCGGGCTGCCGTTCCATGGCGGTCCGGCCTCAGTTCCCGTACGCCTTGGCCGCCGCGGCCTCCAGGGCGGCCGCGGTCCGCTTCGGGTCCGAGGGGTCGCGGAGGAAGTCCTGGAGGAGCTTCCACTCGCCGGCGCCCTTGGTTCCGCCGAAGGCGGCCGGTGCCTGGTCGGACATGTCGAAGCGGACCGAGTCGCCCGCGGCGACGAGCGAGGCGGCGGTGGCCCGCGCGGTGTCGTCGGCGTACGCCTCCGGCTTCACGTCCTTGTTGGGGGAGAGGAAGCCGCCGGCCCCGGCCCACACCTCGGCGGCCTCCGCGGTGGCGAGGTACTCGACGAGCTTCATCCCGGCGTCCGCGCTCTTCGCGTCCTTGAGGACGACGGCCGCGTCGCCGCCGCTGACCACCGGGGCCTTCCCGCCGCCGACCGGCGGGAAGGGGAAGAACCTGGCGTCCTCGCCGGGCTTGCGGCCGAACTCGTCCTTGGCGACGCCGCCGACGAAGTCGCCCTCGTACACCAGGGCGGCCTTGGGCTCGGGGCCGAAGACCTTCTCCACGGAGCCGGGGAAGTCGGTGCGCAGCGCCTCGGCGGCGCCGCCCGCCACCAGCCGCTCGTCCTTGAAGACCTCGGCGAGGGTGGTGAGCGCGGTGACGACGCTGGGGTCGGTCCACTTCAGTTCGTGGCGGGCGAGCCGGTCGTACTTCTCCGGTCCCGCCTGCGACAGGTAGACGTTCTCGAACCAGTCGGTGAGGGTCCAGCCGTCCTCGCCGGCGACGGCGAAGGCGGGCCTGCCGGAGTCGGCGAGCGTCCGGCCGGCCGCGAGGAGTTCGTCCCAGGTGCCGGGCTCGGTGACCCCGGCCTGTTCCAGCGCGTCGGGGGCGTACCAGACGGTCGACTTGTGGGCGGCCTTGAAGTACAGCCCGTAGAAGGTGCCGTCGACGGTGCCGTAGTTCTTCCAGACCGGCGCCAGGTTCCCGCCGGCGGTCGTGGCGGTCTGCTCGGAGAGCGGCTTGAGCCAGCCGGCCTCGGCGAACTGCTGGAGGACGCCGACCTGGGGGACGAGCACGACGTCGGGGGCGTTGCCGCCCTCGATCTTGCTTCCGACGAAGGTGGAGACGTTGTCGCCGGAGGGGACGAAGACGGTCTTGGCGCCGGTCTTCGCGCTGAACGCGTCGAGGACCTTCTTGAAGTTCTTCTGCTCGCCGCCGGTCCACACGCCGGCGACCGTGACGGTCGTGCCGGCGAGTTCGCCGCCGGACTTCGGGGTGTCGCCGCCACCGCCGCAAGCGGTGGCGGTGAGTGCCAGGGCGAGGGCCGCGGAGAGTGCGCCGGCGGCACGGAGGGTGGTGCGGGAGGGTCGTCGCATGGTCGTCCTTCCTTCGCAGCAATGCCTACATGTTAAGTAGCAATGACGAAAGCATGTCAACCATGGCGACTCAACACGCTTGATCTGCCTCATGATTGGGAAACTCAAGGAGGGCAAGGAGAACCCCTCTACCTAACGTGTAGGTAGAGGGGCCGAGGGAAGGGAGGGACGGTCGTGACGTCAGGAACCGACGGGGGCCGCCGCCGTGTCCCGCCCCTCGTGGGGGATCGCCGCCAGCTCGCGCGTCAGCCGCCGCACCCCCTCCTCGGGCGAGGTCCGCAGCGCCAGCACGTCCTGCGCGACCGCCTGCACCGCCAGACTCACCTGGTCGTACCGCGCGCTCTTGGGGCGCGGCACCGCCGCCAGCACGCTCTCCCGCAGGATCGGCAGGTACGGATGGGCCGCCACCAGCTCAGGATCCGTGTACAGCGAGGCCCGCACCGGCGGCAGCGACCCGCGCGTCAGCACCTGCCGCTGCACCCGCTCGCTCGTCAGGTACGCCAGGAAGTCGCCGGCCGTCGCCGGGTGCCGCGACCGGGCCGACACCGCCAGGTTGGAGCCGCCCAGCACGCTCGTCCCCGGCCCGTACGGCCCCGGCAGCGGCGCCGCCTCGAACCGTCCCGCCACCGCCGACCCCGGCCGGCCCGCGTCCGCGTACACGTACGGCCAGTTCCGCAGGAACAGCAGCCGCCCCTCCTCGAACGCCGCCTTCGACTCCTCCTCCTTGAACCGCAGCGCCTCCGCCGGGATCCACCCCTCCCGCACCCCGCCCGCCAGGAACGACAGCGCCGCCCGGGCCGCGTCCGAGTCCACCCCCACCCGTGCGCCCTCCTCGCGCAGCACCGTCCCGCCCGCCGATTGGATCGCCTCCGTGACGTTCACCGTCAGCCCCTCGTACGGCAGGAACTGCCCCGCGTAGCCGCCGATACCGTGCTCCGGCGCCAGCGTCCGCGCCAGCCGCGCCAGCTCCGCCCAGGTCCGCGGCGGCCGCTCGCCGGCCGCGTCCAGCACGTCCTTCCGGTAGTACAGCAACCCGGCGTTGGTCACGTACGGCACCGCGTACAACCGCCCCCGGAACGTCGCCGTCCCCACCACCGGCGGCAGGAACGCCGCCAGGTCGAAGCGCTCATGCTCCAGCGGCGCGATCAGCCCCGCCGCCGCGAACTCCGACGTCCACGCCACATCGATGTTCAGCACGTCGAACCGGCGGCTCCCCGACCGCAGTTCGCTCAGCATCTGCGCCCGCGTCTCGTCCGCCGAGTCCGGCAGCTCCACCAGCGTCACCGGCTCCGCCGGCCGCCCCGCGTTCCACTCCTCCACCAGCGGCGCCAGATAGTCCGTGAGATCCCCCGCCGTCACGAACGTCAGCGCGCCCCGCCCGCCGGCCGGCCCCGCACCCGACGGCGGCGCGCCGCCGGCGCACCCCGCCAGCAGGACCGCCGCCACCAGCACGACCCGGCCCACGCCCCTGCCCGCAGCCTTCCCGGCGGTCCTCCCCGCGGACCGGATCCACCCCATGCGTTCCTCCCGGACGTGGTGCCGAACGCGACGACCCATCGTGACAGACCCCCGCCGCGCCCCATCGGTGATACTGGTCCGGCGGACCCGGCGACCGCCGGTCCACCGGCCCCCGGGCCGCCACCACCGGGCCGGGAACGGCGCACGACACAGAAGGGGGAGCGCGTGCGGCAGCAGCTGCTGGCACTCCTCACCCGGGGCCCCGCCCACGGCTACGAGCTCAAGCAGGGCCTTGAACAACTCCTCGGCTCCGCCTACCCTCAGCCCAACGTCGGCCAGGTCTACGTGACCCTCGGCCGACTGGAGAAGAGCGGACTCATCGAGGGCGAGGACGTCGAACAGACGGGCCGCCCCAACAAGCGGATCTACCGCCTGACCGACGCCGGACGGGAGGCCGTCGCCGCGTGGTTCGAGGACACCGCCGACGAACCCCGGGTGCGCGACGGATTCTTCATGAAGATCGCCCTCGCCCCCCTCACCGGAATCGCCGACCCGATCGCCCTGATCAACCGGCAGCGGCGGCAGCACCTCAACACCATGCGCAGCCTCTCCCGCCTCGCCGCAGCGGAGGACCGCGACAACAAGATCGCCCACCTCCTCATCGAGGGCGCCATGCTGCACCTCCAGGCCGACCTCGACTGGCTGGAGCGCTGTCAGGAGGAGCTCGAATGACCGACGCGGGGACCGCGGGGAACCCGCCCCCGCCGGGGGCGATCGTGCACGCCGTGGGCCTGACCAAGACCCACCACGGCGACCGCGCCCCCGTCCACGCCGTCCGGGGCGTCGACCTCACCGTGCGCGAGGGCGAGTTCGTCGCCGTCACCGGCCCCTCCGGCGCCGGCAAGTCCACCCTCCTCCACCTCGTCGGCGGCCTCGAACGCCCCGACACCGGCCGCCTCTGGATCGGCGGCGAACGCGTCGACGGCCACGGCGAGGCCCGCTGGGCCGTCCTGCGCCGCCGGAAGATCGGCGTCGTCTTCCAGTTCTTCAACCTCGTCTCCCACCTCACCGTCGCGGACAACGTCGAACTCCCCGCCCTCCTCGCCGGCGCGAGCCCCCGCGCCGCCCGCGCGAGCCGCGACGAGCTCCTCGCCGAACTCGGCCTCCAGGGGCGGGAGAACGCCCTGCCCGGCGCCCTCTCCGGCGGCGAGCAGCAGCGCGTCGCCCTCGCCCGCGCCCTCGTCAACCAGCCGGCCCTGCTGCTCGCCGACGAACCCGCCGGCAGCCTCGACAGCAAGGGCACCCGGGACGTCCTGCGGCTCCTCGCCCGCTTCCACGCCCGCGGCCAGACCATCCTCATGGTCACCCACGACGCCCGGATGGCGAGCGCCGCCGACCGCGTCATCAGCTTCTTCGACGGCCGCGTCACCGACGACGCCACCCTCGGCGACCCCGCCCCCACCCGCCCGGGGGTGACCGGCGTGCTCGACCTGAAGGACTGACCACGACCGAGGAGGAGAGCCGAAGCGGCGACGAAGGGAAGGCGACATGCGCGCGACCTGGCGATGGGTCCACTCCGACCTCCGCACCCACCGGGGCGAAGCCCTCTTCGCCGTCCTCGCCAGCGCGGGCGTCATCGCCTCCCTCCTCCTCTCCGCCGCCCTCCTCAGCTACGCCGTCAACCCCTGGCAGCGCGTCTTCAACCAGTCGCAGGGCGCCCACGTCTGGATCCACGGACGCGACGGCGGCGACGGCTTCGATCCACAAGCCCTCGCCCCTCTCGCCTCCCTCGACGAGGTCGCCGCCCTTTCCGGACCCTTCGAGACGGCCGCCGCCACCCTGGAGACCGGCGGGACCCGCGCCGGCGTCGTCCTGCGCGCCGCCGGCACCCGCCCGCCCGACACCGCCCGCCCCCTCCTCACCACCGGCCACTGGCTCGCGCCCGGCGCACCCCGCGACCAGATCGTCCTGGAGCGCACCCTCGCCCGCACCCTGTGGGCCGAACCCGGCGAAACCGTCACCGTCACCCTCACCGGCCGGCACGGCCCCACCACCCGCACGCTGTACGTCTCCGGCCTCGCCGAGACCGCCGAACCCCGCTACCGGGCGGGCCGTTCCGACGGCATCGGCTGGATCCTCCCCGACACCCTCGACCGCCTCGCCCCCGCCACCACGGGACAGACCGCGGGACTCCGCCTCAAGGACCCCGACGACACCGACTACACCGTCCAGCGCGCCGTCACCCTCCTCGGCGCCGAACGCATCGACCAGGTCACCAAGTGGCAGCAGGCCAAGGCCGACATCGGCGGCGACGACCGGCTCCTCGGCCAGATCTTCGCCGCCTTCGGCCTCGCCGCCCTGCTCGCCGCGGCCGTCGCCGTCGCCGGCGCCGTCCGGGCCCGGATCAGGGGACAGGCCGGCGACATCGCCGTCCTCAAGGCCGTCGGCTTCACCCCCGGCCAGGTCGTCCGCGGCTTCCTCCTCCAGCACCTCGGCTTCGCCGTCGCCGGCGCGGGACTCGGCACCGCCGCCACCCTGGCCTGCGGACGGTGGATACCCGGCCGGATCGGCGACGCCGTCGCCCTCTGGCCCCGGATGCCCGGCCACCGCGCCGCCGTCGTCGGCGTCCCCGTCGCCGCCGTCCTCCTCATCGCCGCCGCCACCGCGCTCGCCGCCTGGCGCGCCGGCCGCGTCCCCCCGGTCCCCGCCGCCCGCTCGGCCCACCCCGCCGCCCGGCCGCTCTCCGCGCTCGGCCGCCGTGCCCTCGGACTCCGCGTCTCTCCGGTCCTCGTCCTCGGCTGGCGCTCCGCCTTCACCGCACCCGGCAGCGGCCGGGCCCTCGGCTCCACCGCCCGGCTCGCGCTCCCGCTCGCCCTCATCACCGTGGCCCTCGTCGCCTGGACGACCCTGGGCCAGTTCCGTACCGACCCCGCCCGCGTCGGCCGGGCCGCCGCCCTCACCGTACGCATCGAACAGCCGCCCGCCGCCGACCTCGCCGCCACCCTGAGGGCGGTCCCCGGCGTCGCCGACGCCGTCCCCGGCGCCGAGTTCGTCGCCCTCGTCCCCGGCCAGACCGGCACCATCACCCTCCGCGGCCTCGGCACCCGCACCGCGCCCCACCCCCACACGGTCGTCGAGGGCCGGGCGCCCGAAGGCCCCGACGAGGCCGTCGCAGGGCAGGGCCTCCTGGACCTCCTCGGCGTACGTGTGGGGGAGTGGGTACGGATGACGGTCGAGGGCCGCCCGCAGATCCTGCACCTCGTCGGCCGCAGCATCGAACCCGACCACGGCGGCCGGGTCGTCTCCACCACCCTCGACACCCTCCGCGACGGCGCCCCCGGCCTCCGCCCCGCCTTCCACGCCCTCGTCCTGCGCCCGGCCGCCGACCCGCGCGAGGTGGCCGCCGCCGTGGCCGCGGCCGTCCCCGTACCCGTCGAGGTCCGCGGCACGGCGGACCCGGCGGACGGCGGGGACGCGCCCCGGGGCGTCCTCGCCGCCCTCGTCGCGGTCCTCGCCCTCATCGCCCTCGTCGAACTGCTCACCCTCATCGGCACCGGGGTCCGCGACCGGGTCCGCGACCTGCTCGCGCTCCGCGCCATCGGCCTGACGCCCCGCCAGATCGGCGCCGTCGTCGTCACCTCCGCCGCGCTCACCACCCTGGCCGCCGCACTGCTCGGTGCCTGCGCCGGAGCCGTCGCCGGGCGGTTCCTCGTCGACGCAGAGGCGGCGGCGACCGGCCTCGGCGCGGGCGTGGCCCGACTCCCGGACCCGGCCGCCCTCACCGCCCTGGTCCTCACCGTCACCGCCGCCGGCGCCCTCGCCGCCCTGACACCGGCCGTCCGCACCGCCCGCCGCCGTCTGGTCGACTCGGCCGGCGAGACGATGTAGCCCGCCCCGGGCAGAGGACGGGACCGCGGGCCGGAGGAGGACCGCAGGGAGCGCGGCCCCGGCGCCGACGCCCCGAAACCAGGTGCCCGACCGGCCACCCCGCTGGTCTACTGCTCCGATGACCGAGTCACCACCCGCCGTACGGGACGCACTGCACGGGCTCGCCTTCGGGGACGCCTTCGGCGACCGCTGGTTCCGCATCCTCCGCCGTGAAGGCGAGGCGCCCCTGGCGGCCCGCGTCCTGCCCGCGGAGACGCCGTGGCGCTGGAGCGACGACACCGCCCAGGCCCTCGTCCTCGTACGCGAACTCGCGGCGGGCGCCGGCGCGGTCGACCAGGACCGCTTCGCCCTGGCCCTCGCGGCCGCCTACGCCGACGACACCCACCGCGGCTACGGCGCCTCCATGCACGACGTCCTGCGCCGCATCGGCTCGGGCGAGCCCTGGCGGGACGTCGTCGCCGGTCAGTTCGGCGGGCAGGGCTCCTGGGGCAACGGCGCCGCCATGCGCGTCGCCCCGCTCGGCGCCTGGCACGCCGACGACCTCGACACCGCGGCCGAGCAGGCCGCCCGCCAGGCCGTCGTCTCCCACCACCACCCCGAGGCGGTCGCCGGAGCCGTGGCCGTCGCCCTCGCCGCCGCGCTCGCGACCCGCAGCCGCGGCGGCCCCGCACCGGCCCGCCAGGCCTTCCTCCTGGACGTCGCCGCACGCCTCCCGGAGAGCGACGTCCGGTCCGGCCTGCGCATCGCCGCCCGGATGACCGGGCGGACCTCGGTACGCCACGCCGCCGAGGTCCTCGGCTCCGGCTACCGCATGTCCGGACCCGACACGGTCCCGTACGCCCTCTGGTGCGCGGCCGGACACCTCGACGACCTGCACGAGGGCCTGTGGGCGACGGTCGCGGGGCGCGGCGACATCGACACGACCTGCGCCGTCGCCGGCGGTGTGATCGCCGCCCGGACGGGCACCACCGCCCTCCCGGACGCCTGGCACGCGGCCCGCGAACCCCTCCCGGCCGCCTTCGGGCAGCGGCCCTGACCGGCGGTGCGTCGAACGGCCGGAACCCGGAGGACCTGTGACGATGAGGGTGTCCCACCTGATGCTCTCCGGGTTCTCTCCGGGTTCCGCGTGTGAAGGAGGAGTCGTCATGTCCGGCCAGTTCGAGGCGTCCGTCGACGTCGCCCGGCCTGTCGACGAGGTGTTCGCGTACCTCGCCGACGGGCGGAACGATCCGCAGTTCAGCCCCCGTGTGCTCCGGATCGAACGGATCCCCGAGGGCCCGACCGCCGTCGGCACCGTCTTCCGGAGCACCGTCAAGGACGCCGGGATGAAGACCGCGCGCACCTTCCGGATCACCGCTTTCGAACCGCCCCGGACGCTGCGCTGGGCCGAGGAGTCCAAGAACCTGGTGACGGCGGCCCGCGGCGGCTACGACCTGGAACCGCTGCCGGACGGCGGTACCCGGGTCCGCATCCACAACGTCCTGGAGGGCCACGGACTCGGCAAGCTCCTCGTCGGCCTCGCGCTCGCCGCGGCCCGCAAGGACGCCCCCGCCTTCGGGCAGCGCATCAAGACCGCGATCGAAGCGTCCTGAGGGCGGGGCGGGGCGGAGCGGAGCGGGCCGGGGCAGTTGGGCGGGCCGGGCGGCACCCGCCTGGGTGCCCCCGTCGTCACCCGGGCGGGCGCCTCCGCCTCATCCCGCTCCCGCCTCCTCATCCCGCTCCCGCCTCCTCGGTACGCGCGCGTGCCTCCCGTCGCAGCGTCGTGTAGACCGACCACACCACCGACACCAGGGGCACCGCCACCACCGCCCCGACGATGCCGGCCGCGATCGACCCCGCCACCACCGAGATCGCCACCACCAACGGGTGGAGCCGTACCGCCCAGCTCATCACCAGCGGATGCAGCACATGGCCCTCGATCTGGCCGATGACGACGATCAGCGCCACCACGAGCCCCGCCACCAGGGGCCCCTTCGCCGCGAGCGCCACCACGGCCGCCACCGCCAGGGCGATCGGCGACCCGATCAGCGGTACGAACGCCGCGGCGAACTCCAGCAGCGCCAGCGGGACCGCGAGCGGCACGCCGAGGAGCCACAGCGCGAACCCGACCAGCACCGCGTTCACGGCCGCGACCAGCACGATCCCGTGCGTGTACCCCGTGAACGTACGCCACGCGGCCCGCCCGCCGATGGCCACCCGCCCCCGCGCAGGCTCCGGCAATTGCTCCTGGAACCACGCCCACTGGCGGTCCCCGGAGTGGAGGAAGAACACCGAGGCGAACAGCGCCAGGGCGAGCGTCGTCAGGACGGCCACCACGTGGTGCGCGCCGCTGACGGCCTCGCCGATCAGCGTCGAGCGATGGCTGGAGAGGAACTGCCCGATCCGTGCCTGCATGTCCGTCAGGGCCCCGGGACTCAGGTGGAACGGCGGGGCCTCCAGCCACCGTTCGATGCGGCCGAGACCGTCCCGGAACTCCCGTACCAGCGTGGTGCGCTCGCCCGCCACCGCCTCCCCGACCAGGGCGAGCACGCCCAGGACCAGCGCCAGCCCGCCGAGCAGGGTGAGGGCCACCGCGAACCCGCGCGGGATGCCGCGCGCCACGACGTCCGCGACCGGCCGCAGCAGAGCGGTGACCACGAGGCCGAGGAAGAGGGCCACGCCGATCTCGTGGAACCGGCCGAGGAGGGCGAACAGGGCGTAGACGAGGAGACCGACGACGAGCAGCCGCCACGCGTACGCGGCGACCGTGCGGAGGAAGGGGGCCACCCGGGGCGACCCCGCTGACTGCTGCTGCATGGCCGACGGCTACCACCGCGACGAGGCCCGTCCGCGCGCGCCGCACCGAGTCCGCCCCACCTTCACCCGGCCAGCGGTCGACCAAGATCAATAGTATTGTCCGCAATGTACGACACCGTGCGACGACCGGAGGCCGTCATGAAGGACTTCAAGTACGAGCGCAAGCGCTCGCTCTCCCGGGCGGAGGCCGCCGACCAGCTGTCCTCCCTCGCCGCCGCGCTCTGGGCGGGCGGCGAGGCGGAACTCGACTGGGGCGGGGGTGTGCTGAACCTCCGGATCCCCGACGACATGCGCGGCGAGGTCGAGCTTTCCGTCGAGGATGGCGAGGTCGAGCTGGAGGTGGAACTCAAGTGGCCTATCGCCGCCGAGGGGAAGTCGCCGGCGAAGAAGCCGACGGCTAAGAAGACGGCCGCGAAGAAGGCAGTGGCGAAGAAGGCGGCCGCCAAGAAGGCGAGTGCGAAGAAGGCCACCGCCAAGAAGGCCACCGCCAAGAAGGCGTCCGCGGAGAAGCCGGCGGCCAAGAAGGCATCCAGCACGAAGAAGGCCGCGGCCAAGAAGGCGACCGCGAGGAAGGCCACCGCCAAGAAGGCCCCGGCCAAGACGGCCAAGCCGGCGAAGTCCGCGAAGCCCACCAAGCCGACGAAGTCCGCCAAGTCCGCCAAGTCCGGGAAGGCTCCCGCCAAGCGGTAGTGATCCGCGGCATGGGACGGGAGCCCGGGAGGACCACGCCCTCACCCGCCGACCGGCGGGACCCCCGCGTCAGCCGCGCAGCAACACGCGCGCCGCCCGGGCGAGGAGCCGGGGATCGGTCAGGGCCTTCGGCGGGTCCTCCATGTTGACCACCCTCATATAGGCGGCGTTGACGTCGGAGTCGCGCACGGACGCCTCGGTGAGCCGGTCGGCGACCCACTTCTGGGCCCGGTAGCCGCGCGGGTAGGGGCCGGTGACGTGGGGCTGCGCCAGGTCGGCGGCGGTGGACAGCTGCCAGGCCGCGTCGACGGCGGCCTCGGCGAGCCGGAAGTAGCCGAGGGCGGGGGCGTGCGGGCCGGGAGCGGTGCGCAGATACGCGGCGAGCGCGTCGGCCTCCAGCGCGGCCAGCGTCAGGCCCTGCCCGTACACCGGATTGACGCTCGCCAGCGCGTCGCCGACCACCACGAGTCCGCCGGGGAAGCGCCGGAGCCGGGAGTGGACCCGGCGCCGGCTCTCGACGAAGCGGTACGTGACGACGTCCTCGATCATCGTCGCCTCCTCGGCCACCGTGCGGATCGGCTCGACGCAGCGGCGCATCCGGCGGAGGAACTCGTCCGGGTCCGGTCCCGGACGGTAGTCGGCGTACCCGGCCAGGACGACCGACCAGCGCTCGCCCTCGACGGCGGCGAGCGCCCCGGGCTCGGTCACCTCGGCCCGGTAGTCGCTCGCGGGGCCGGGGCTCGAATGGGCGATGACCGTGCTGCCGAGTTCGCCGCCGCGCTGGAAGGAGGCGGTGGCGTAGCCGAGGTCGATCCGCATCCGGTCGACGGGCGCCTCGTCCCAGCCGTGGCGGGTCAGCCACTCGCCCAGCCTGCTGTTCCTCCCGGTGGCGTCGACGACGAGGTCGGCGGTCAGCTCCTCACCCGCCGGGCGGCCCTCGGCGGGGTCGGCGCCCGGCGCGGTGGTGACGACCCCGGCCACCCGCTCGCCGCGCAGGAGGAGGTCGGTGACCTCGGCCCGGACGAAGCGGACGGTGGCGAGGCGTTCGACCCGGCTGCGCAGCCGGCTCTCCAGGAAGGGTCGGGTGGCGCCGAGCATCCGCGACTCGGCCACCGGGGCCTTGAGCCTGCCGTCGACGTAGAACCGCACGTCCTCGCCCTCGCCGAGCCGCGCCCCGCCCTTCACGAGTTCGTCGGTGAGGCCGGGGAACCAGCGTTCTAGCCTGCGATGGCCCATGGAGAGCAGGGCGTGGAGCTGGCGCCGCTGCGGGGTGCGCCGCCCGAGCCCGTCCTCACCGATCGCGTCCGGCTCGACGACGACGACCTCCTCGGCGTGCTCGCTGAGAACGCGGGCCGCGAACAGCCCCGCGTAGCTGCCACCCATGACAACGGCCCGCTGCACCTACGACCCCCACCCGGTTCAGCGCCCCGGGCCCGGGCGACCGGGCGCCGTGCGCACGACGACACGGTCCGTGACCCTACGGCACCTCCGCGGGCCGGGCGAGCCCTCTCTCGATCTCCTGTATACCAAAGCGTTGCCCCCTTGAGGCGACGTGCGCCCGCCTGCTCGCTGTATGTGCGTGATGTCCGGCTTCACTACCCACCAGGAGGGCGGTACCCCTTGTTCCGCATCCTTGGCTTGGTATACAAAACGGGGACCCGTGGTCCTTCCGTCCCCGAGGAGCCCCCATGTGTGTCGACGCCCACCAGCCCGTTCCCTCCCGCCTGACCCGCCGCGGTGTCCTCGCCGGTGCCGCCGTGCTCGCCGGCACCGTGGCCGCCGCCGGGCCTGCGGCCGCCGTGCCCGGTGCGCCCGCGTCCCCCGCGCCCGCCGCAGTCGCCGGAGCGCACGCGCGGACCGGGGACCTGGTCATCCGGGGCGGCACGCTCCTCGACCCCGCGACCGGGCACGTGACCGAGGACGCGGTGGTCGTGATCAGGGACGGTGTCGTCAGCGCCGCCGGGCGCGCCGGTTCCGTAGGCGTCCCGGACGGCCTGCCGGTCCTGGAGGCGGACGGACACTGGGTGCTGCCGGGCCTCACGGACGCGCACATCCACCTCAGCACCACCGCCGAGGCCCGCGCCGCGCTCCGCTGCGGCGTGACGAGCGCGCGCTCCGGCTCGACCTCCTTCTATCAGGACATCGCCGTCCGCGAACTCGCCCGGCACAGCCCCGGACTCGCACCCCGGCTGCGCGCCGCCGGCGTTTTCGTCACACCGCTGCCCGGTGACACGATCCTGGCCGACCCGGACCTCACCGCGCTGGCGCGGGCGAAGGACGGCGTGCGGTCGGCCGAGGCGCTGCGCCGCATGGTCGACGTCAACGCCGCCCGCGGGGCGGACGTCATCAAGACCAGGGTCAACGAGCGTGCGGGCCTTCCCGACCAGGACCCGCTCACCCAGGTGTACTCGCGCGAGCAGCTGGCCGAGATCGTGGCGGCGGCCCGCCGTCACGGCAAGGGCGTGCTCTGCCACAGCTACAGCGAGAAGGGCTGCCACGACGCCGTCACGGCGGGTGTCCGCTCCCTGGAGCACGGCGTGTTCGTCGGCGAGCGCACCCTCCGCGAGATGCGGCGCCGGGACACGTACTTCACCCCGACGCTCACGGCCATCGCCGGCCTCGCGGAGAGCGCCGATCCCGTCCTCGCCGAACGGGGCCGCGCCTTCCTGCCCGTCCTGAAGCGGGCCGTGCGGGCCGCGTACGAGCTCGGCGTCCCGCTCGCCGCCGGCACCGACTCCTCCGGCGGCACCGTCGACCCCGTGGGGCGCGAGGTCGAGCTCATGCACGCCGCCGGCCTGCCGGCGCTCGACGCCCTCCGTACCGCCACCACCGGCGCCGCCCGACTCCTCGGCCTCGACCGCACGGTGGGCCGCCTCGCCCGCGGCTACGCCGGTGACGCGCTGCTCCTCGCCGGTGACCCGCTCTCCGACCTCTCGCTCCTGAAGACGCCGGTCCGCGTGATCCGCGCGGGCATTGCCGTCTGACCGCCCTGCCCTTCCTTTCCTTCCTTCTCCCTTCCCCCCCGTCCCTCGCCGGGGGTGTCTTCCCCGGCCCTTCGCGCCCTCTCCCCAAGGAGTTCCCGATGCAGCAGTCCTCGGCCCCCACCGGTGCGGTCTCGCGCCGCTCCATGCTCGCTGGAGCCGCGGCCCTGGCCGGTACGACCGCCGCGGCGGCCGTCTCCGCGGGTCCGGCCTCCGCCGCCGTCCCGGCCGCCGCCCATGCCGCGCACGGGAACGGCGGCGACGCGGACCGCAGGTCCCGTACGGTCGTCTTCCGTGACGTGCGCCCGTTCGGCGGGGCCTCCACCGATCTGGTGGTCGTGGACGGGAGGATCACGGACGGGCCGGCGCCGCGCGGCGCGAAGGTGGTGCGCGGCGGCGGCCGGATCGCCCTCCCGTCCCTGGTGGACGCCCACATCCACCCCGACAAGACGACGTGGGGCGGACCGTGGGTCTCCCGCCGTCCGGCGGAGACCATCGCCGACTTCGTCGAGCAGGACGTGGAGCTGTTCCGGGCCCAGACCCGCTCGGTGGCGGAGCGCGCGTACGGGCTGATGAGCCACGCCGTCAGCCGCGGTACGCGGGGGATGCGGGCCCACGCCGACGTGGCCCCGGCGTACGGACTGGCCGGAGTCGAGGGCCTGGCCGAGGCGCGCCGCCGCCTCGCCCACGCGCTGGACGTCCAGATCGTCGCGTTCCCGCAGCACGGCGTCATCCGGACGCCCGGCACGGCCCGGCTCCTGGAGGAGGGCGCCCGCCGGGGCGTCGTCGACATGATCGGGGGCATCGACCCCATCGGCTTCGACCACGCCCTGGACGAGCACCTCGACACCGTCTTCGGCATCGCGGACCGGCACGGCGTCGGTGTGGACATCCATCTGCACGACGGGGGTGACGAGGGCGTACGGGCCATCCGCGGCATCATCGACCGGACCAGGGCCCTCTCCCTCGCCGGCAAGGTGACGATCAGTCACGTCTTCTGCCTGCCGGAACTCTCCGACCGCGACCTGGGTGCCCTCGCGACCGACCTCGCCGACCAGGACATCGCGCTCACGACCGTGGCCCCCTCCCGCGACCTTGTCCTCCCGATCGCCCGTCTGCGGGAGCACGGCGTCCGCGTCGGCCTCGGCTCCGACGGGGTCCGGGACTCCTGGAGCCCCTTCGGCAACGCCGACATGCTCCACCGGGCCCACATCCTCGGCTGGGTCACGGACGTGCGGCTCGACGAGGAGCTGGCGGACTGCTACCGGGCCGCCGCCCACGGCGGCGCGGACGTCATGGGCCTCGCGCACGCCGACCTGAAGCCCGGCGCCCCCGCCGACTTCGTCCTGGTGCGGGGCCAGGGGCTGCCGCAGGTCGTGGTCGACATGCCGCAGCGCGACCTCGTCGTGCACGGCGGTGTCGTCGTCGCCCGGGACGGCGAGTTCCTGTCCTGAACCGAGCCCGCACGCCTCCGGCCGGCCCCGCGACCGGCTTCTCGGCAGCGCGCAAGGTCGCGATCCGGCCATCCGGCGGAACGCCGTAAACGCGGACCACTGCCCCCGTACCGGCGGTACTGGGGGTTCGTGGGAACGCTCCCGGGCCGCCGTCCGGCGGCGTCGGGGGAGCGTGGACCGGCGGGCTCCGCCCCCGGCTCCTGAACTGCAACGGGTCTCTGCAAATTTCTGATCGGTTTTCGGTTCGGGGCCGGGTGGCGGGTCCCGGCCGGGCCGGGCGGAGGGTCCGGTCGGGCGGACGCGCGTGGACGCGCGTAGAGCGGCCGAAAGAGCACCTTGCCGTGCTCTCCGGCGGAGTCGAGGATTCCTCCTGAGCTTGACAGGTTCATGTCGGCGCACCCGGCCGACCGCACCCCCGCCCGAGCCGCCCACCCAGCGGCCCGCCCCCCATACGGAGGACACAGTGAACCGTTCGACCCGAAACCGCGGCCTCACCAAGGGCACCCGCCTCCTCGCCGTCCTCGGCGCCTTCGTCGCCGCCACCGCGCTGGCCGCCCCCACCTCCTCCGCCCAGGAGGCCGACACCCCCCGCGCCACCGCCGGAGCGCTCGCCTCCGCCAGCGAGGCCGTCCTCCAGGCCGACGTCCCCGGCACCGCCTGGTACACCGACCAGGCCACCGGCAAGGTGGTCGTCACCGTCGACACGACCGTCACCCAGGACGAGATCGCCACCCTCCGCAAGGCCGCCGGCGCCAACGCCGCCAACCTGCGGATCGAGCGCACCACCGGCACCTTCGACAAGCTCATCGCGGGCGGACAGGCCATCTACGCCGGAGGCGGCCGCTGCTCCCTCGGCTTCAACGTCCGCAGCGGCAGCACCTACTACGCCCTCACCGCCGGCCACTGCACGAACTCGGCGAGCACCTGGTACACCAACTCCGCCAACACCGCCCTGCTGGGCACCCGCACCGGCTCCAGCTTCCCCACCAACGACTACGGCATCATCCGCCACTCCAACGCCTCCGCCGCCGACGGCCGCGTCTACCTCTACAACGGCAGCTACCGGGACATCACCTCCGCCGGCAACGCCTACGTCGGACAGTCCGTCCAGCGCAGCGGCAGCACCACCGGCCTCCGCAGCGGAACCGTCACCGGCCTCAACGCCACCGTCAACTACGGCGGCGGCGACATCGTGTACGGCCTGATCCAGACCAACGTCTGCGCGGAGCCCGGCGACAGCGGCGGCCCGATGTTCGCCGGCTCCACCGCCCTCGGCCTCACCTCCGGCGGCAGCGGCAACTGCTCCAGCGGAGGCACCACCTTCTTCCAGCCCGTCACGGAAGCCCTCAGCGCCTACGGCGTCAGCGTCTTCTGACCCCGCCGACCACCGGCCACTTCCGTTCCAGCACCTCGCGAACCCCGCGCCCACGCCGTTCCCACGGCGTGGGCGCGCCCCGTTCCGGAATGAAGGAGGGACGCCGGGGTACGCGCACCGCATCCAACTCACAAGGGAGGGAACAACCATGGGCCTGGGACTGTGCATCATCCTGATCGCCGTCGGCGCCATCCTCACCTTCGCGACCGACTGGGAGGTCGAGTCCGTCGACCTCGATCTCGTCGGGCTGATCCTGATGGCGGTCGGCATCATCGGCACACTGGTCTACAGCAGCATCCTCCGCCGCCGCAGGATGGTCGTCCCGCCCGTCGCCCCCACGGTCACCGACGAGCGGCGCGACGTGCTGTGACCCGCCCCCGGCGACCCCGGACGCCGGGGACGGCTCCCCGCGCCGGAGGAAAGGAGCGGGTGGGACGACGCGGCCGGTCCGTCGTGTCGGGAGCGGGTCCACGGCGGCGGGTCCGGGGAACATGAGGGGCATGTCCACTGATCATCCTGCCGAGCGGGGCGGCGCCGGGCACGACCGGTTCGCCGCGTTCTCGGACCGGGCGTCGAACGTCACCAGCTCACCGACGTTCTACGGCCTGTGCGTGCTCCTGGTCCTCGGGACCGTCGTCCTCCACTTCCTGCACCCGCCGCTGCCCTGGCTGATCTTCGCGGGCGACGTCATGGCAGCGGTCAACCTCCTGCTGCTCGCCCTGCTGAAGAACACCGAACGCCGTGACACGCACGCCGTGCAGCGCAAGCTGGACGCGATCGCCGCGGCGCTGCTGGAACAGCGCGAGGGCACGAGCCACGAGGCCGCCGACAGCTTGCGGCGGGCCATCCGCCTGGACGAGAAGCAGTGAGGGCTCAGGTCCCGGACCGACGCGGCGAAACGTCCCCCGCCCGGGCGGCCAGGGCCTCCAGGACCGCGGCGTGCCGCCGATCCACCCTGATGTCCAGGCTGATCAGGCGCTCGCCCGGGGTGACCGTGAAGGTGAAGAACGAGCAGCAGCCGCCCTCCCGCTCCACGAGATCCCTCACCCGCGCCTCGACACCGGGCCCGCCGGCCAGGTCCAGCCGCAGCCGCAGCGGGCCGGGCCGCGACAGCGCGGTCAGCCGCTCGGCGAACAACCCGTCCCACTCCGCGACCCGCAGGGGCAGCTCCTCGGTGGGCAGCGTGCAGGACCGCGGCACCCACGTCCGATCGCTCATCGCGCTCACTCCCGTCGTCACGCACCCGGAGGGGACACCTTCGACGGTAGACCCGGACCGGGGCACAAGGCCGATCTCCTTCGACCGTCCCCCGTGACGGCGGCCCGTGACTGCGGCCGGTGCCGGTGCCGCCCCGGGCCCCCGCCGGCCGTGCGCGGGCGCGGGCGCCCGTATCGGTGGAATGACCGATGTGCGGAGGCCGTGGCCCCGGCGATAGTCCTCGGAGATCGTTCGCGGGTGCCCGTGGGGTGCCCGGTCTTCGAAAGGACCCTGCTGTGGGTACGTATGCGGATCTGGTGTTCGTCGGCGGAAAGGTGGTCACGGTCGACGCGGAGTTCTCCGTGGCCGAGGCTCTGGCGGTGACCGGCGCGGTCATCAGCGCCGTCGGCAGCCGGGAGGAGATCGCGCCGTTCGTCGGGCCCGGCACCCGCGTCGTCGACCTGAAGGGCGCCACCCTGCTCCCCGGCATCAACGACTCCCACCTGCACGGCTGCGCCTTCGGCATGGCCGCCCCGCCGCTCTCCCTCGACCTGAGCCACCCCGCCGTCTCGTCGCTGGCCGAGGTCGCCGGGGCCGTTCGGGACGCCGTCGGGCGGGCCCCCGCCGGGCAGTGGATCACCGGACACGGCTGGGACGCCGGCTTCCTCGGCGAATGCGTGGCCGATCCGTCCCGGCAGCCCTCGCGGGCCGACCTCGACGCCGTCAGCCCCGACCACCCGGTCGTCCTGTACTCCTTCTCCGGACACGCCACCTGGGTCAACTCCAAGGCCCTCGCGCTCATGGACATCGACCGCGACACCGTCGCCCCGCCCGGCGGCGCCATCGTCACGGACGCCGACGGCGAACCGACCGGCCTGCTCCACGAGGGGGCACAGGCTCTCGTCCAGAACGCCCTCCCGCCGCTCAGCCGGCCGGAACGGACCGAGGCGATCCGCTCGACCCTCGCCACGCTCGCCGCCCTCGGCGTCACCAGCTACACCGAGCCCGGCCTCGGTCCCGGCGGCGACGGCATCATGCGCGGCGCCCTCGGCACCGAGACCCTCGACGTCTACCGCGCCCTGCTCGCCGAGGGCGAACTCACCGCCCGCGTGGGCGTGCTGCTCCTGCCCACCGGCATGGCCGGCACCGCCGAGGAGTTCGCGCGGACCCTCGACGGCCTGGCCGGCGTCACCGTCGGCGACGACCCGCGCCGCCTCACCGTCCACGGCGTGAAGATCTTCGCCGACGGCATCGTCCCCAACAAGACGGCCTGGATGCACGAGCCGTACACCGGCGGCGGATGCGGCTCCCTGTGCGTCGGCGGCGACATCGACGAGGAGAGGGTCGACGAGATCCGGGCCATGGTCCGGCACGCCCACGCCGCCGGGCACCAGCTGGGCGTCCACGCCACCGGCGACCGGGCCATCGACACGGTCGCGGACGCGTTCGCCGAGGCCGCGGCCGAGCACCCCCGCGACGACCCCCGCCACTACGTCATCCACGGCGACTTCCTCACCGCCCACAGCATGAAGGTGCTCGCCGCGCACGACTTCGGCGTCAACATGAACCCCACCATCAAGTGGACCGTCGCCGACATGGAGGAGGACTTCGTCGGCGCCGACCGCGCCGCCTACGCCTGGCCCTACCGCGACGCCATCGACGCCGGCGTCCGGGTCGCGAGCGGCTCCGACGCGCCCGTCACCCACCCGGACTGGCGCCAGGGCGTCGCCACCATGGTGCTGCGCGAGTCGAAGGCCGCCGGCCGGGTCAGCGGCCCGGAGCAGCGCATCGCGCTGGCCGAGGCGATCCGCACGTACACCGTCACGGCGGCCTGGCAGGACTTCGCCGACGACTGGAAGGGCTCCCTGGAGCCCGGCAAGGTCGCCGACCTGTGCGTCGTGGACGGGGATCTGCTCGGTGCCGACCCGCACGCCATCCCGGACATGCCCGTCGTCCTCACCGTCATGGACGGGCGGATCGTGCACGACACCCTGCTCGATTGACGTACCCCGACCGGATGATCATCCTGGTGGGATGGCAGCACAGCACGACACGGCGGACCTTCTGGACTCGGCCCTCCGTGTCCGGGAAGCCGCCAGGAGCGTCACCGCCGGCACGGCGGGCGTCGACACCGTCCTGACGGCCCTGGCCGAGGTGGTCGAGCACGACCACGCCTCCCTCTCCCGGTGGGACCCGCGGCGGCGGCGCCACACCACGCTGGCCGGCAGCTACCCCGAGGACGCCACGGCGTACATCGAGGCCCGCCTCCACCAGGACCCGGTGTTCCCGGTGCTGCGCAGCCCGGCGCGGGGCGGGCTCTGGCTCGGGGACGTCCCGAAGGACCTGCTGGCCGCGTCACCGGGGTTCCAGGACGTGCTGTCCCCGCTCGGGATCGAGGACGGTGTGGCCCAGTGCCTGTTCGCCTCCGACGGGCGGTACGTGGGCATGCTGAACATCAGCGTCCGGGGGCGCCGCCGCACCCCCGACCCGGCCCGCGCCGTCGTCACCCTGCTCACCGAGTCCCTCGCCGCGGCGGTGGCCTCCCGCGAGGCCGGGCCGCTCCCGGAGGCCGCGGCGCCCGAGCGCGGCGCGGCGGCGGCACGGCCCGGCGGACTCTCGCCGAGGGAGCTCGAAGTGCTCGCCGAGCTGACGACCGGCCGCACCAACCGGCAGATCGCCGAGCGGCTGTACGTCACGCCCCGCACGGTCGGCACCCACATCGAGCACATCCTCGCGAAGCTCGACGTCCCCAACCGTGCCGCCGCAGCCGCCAGAGCCGCCGCCTGGGGCCTCGCCCCCGCTCCCTGACCGTCCCGCGCCCCGCCGCACGGACAGCGGATACTGTTCCACGGCCGGGGGCTGAGGGCTCAGGGGCAGGGGCCGAGGGCTGAGGGTCGGGGCACGGGGCGGGGGAGCGCGGGCGATGGAGTGGACGCTGGTGGCGGGCGTGGCGGCCGGCCTGCTGATCTCGGTGGTGACCGCGCCCGTCGGGGTGTCGGGGGCCGTCTTCCTGCTCCCGGTGCACCTCAGCGTCTTCGGCGTACCGAACCCCTCCATCACACCCACGAACCTGCTCTTCAACGTGGTGGCCGGCCCCGGCGCCCTCTGGCGCTACCGGAGCGACGGAGCCCTGCGCGGCCCGTTGGCCCGGCGCCTCGTCGCCGGCACGCTGCCCGGGGTGGTGGCGGGCGCCGTCATCCGTGTGTACGCCCTGCCGGGGCCGGCGGTCTACCGCCTTCTGATCGCGGGGCTCCTCCTGCCCCTGGGCCTGTGGCTCTGCGCCCGGACCCTCCTCCCCGCCCGCCGCCCCGGACCGGCGGCCTCGGCGGAGCCGTCCCCGGCCGGGCTGACCGCGCTCGCCCTCGCCGTCGGGGTCGTCGGCGGCATCTACGGCATCGGCGGCGGCTCCCTCGTCGGCCCCGTGCTCGTCGCCCGGGGACTGCCCGTGGCGCGGGTCGCGCCGGCCGCCCTCGCGACCACGTTCGTGACCTCCGTCGTCGGCGCGGTCACGTACGCCGTCCTGTCCCTCGTCGGTACCGGCGACATCGCCCCCGACTGGTGGCTCGGCCTGGCCTGCGGCCTCGGCGGACTCGTCGGCGGCTACCTCGGCGCCCGCCTCCAGCCCCGCCTGCCCGAACGCGCTCTCCGTCTCCTCCTCGGCACGCTCGCCACGGCGATCGGCGCCCTCTACGCCGCCCAGGCCCTGACCTGACACGGCCGGGGAGGGGGTGTGTCAGGTGACGGTGACCCCCAGCCGCTCCGCGACGGAGGTGAGCGCCTTCCCCAGGGGCAGCTCGACCCGGGCCACGGCGAGCCGGTCGCCCCGCGTCGGATCCCGGTTGACGATCACCACCGGCGTACCGGTCTGCGCCGCCTGCCGCACGAACCGCAGCCCCGACATCACCGTCAGCGACGACCCCAGCACCAGCACCGACGCCGCCTCCCGCACCAGTGCCCGGCAGCGCTCCACCCGCTCCGCCGGCACCGTCTCGCCGAAGAACACCACGTCCGGCTTGAGCACCCCGCCGCACACCACGCACGGCACCACGTGGAACCCCGCGACCTGCGCGTCCGTGAGGTCGGCGTCCCCGTCGGGGTTCAAGGCGGCGGGCACCGGATCGAACCCGGGATTGGCTTCCTCCAGCCGCCGCGCCAGCTCCCGCCGCGCGCTGACGTCGCCGCAGCCCAGACAGATCACCCGGTCGAGACTGCCGTGCAGTTCCACGACCCCTGCGCTGCCGGCGGCCTGGTGCAGCCCGTCGACGTTCTGGGTGATCACCCCGTCCAGCAGTCCTTCCCGCTCAAAAGCAGCCACCACCCGATGCCCGTCGTTCGGCCGCGCCCGCCCGAACGTCCGCCAGCCCAGGTGGCTGCGCGCCCAGTACCGCCGCCGGGCCGCGGCGCCGCCGGTGAAGTCCTGGTACGTCATCGGCGTGTGCCGGCTCAGGCTCCCGCCCTCGCCCCGGTAGTCCGGGATCCCCGACTCGGTCGAGATCCCGGCCCCGCTGAGCACGAGCACACCCCCCGCCCGCACCACGTCGACGACCGGCTCCAGGTCCGTCGTCCCCGGCGGGAGGTCCTCGGTCGGGGTCCAGCTCAAGGTAGGGCGCATACGCATGCCGCCAGCGTACGAAAGGACGCCCCGGTCATGCCGACGACAGCCGGACAGGTCGAAGTCCTTGGACCGCATGGCGGCCGAATCCAGCAGCGGCCCCCAGCCGGAGATCCGACGGCCCCCGCCCCCTCCGCCGACCGTCCGTATTGACAATGCAAGTGCGTGGATCACGACGGTTAGGGTGTTGGACCGGACGGGTCACGGGACGAGAGGCTGGGGTCCGGCAACCCGCCCACTCCCTCCTCCCCGAACGAAACGAGGCACTCCCCGTGGACGACGTCTTCGAGACGCACTGCGGTGCGGTCCGGGGTTTCCGGGCCGCGGACGACGTCGTCGCCGTGCTCGGCATCCCCTACGCCGCACCGCCCTTCGGCGCCCGGCGCTTCCGCGAGCCCTTCCCGGCCGAGCCGTGGCAGGGGGTGCGGGACGGTACGGAGTTCGGGCCGGTCGCGCCGCAGTCGGCGGAGCTGCCCGGCGCCCCCGTCTGGTCGCCCGGCGACGAGGACGTCCTCACCGTCAACGTCTGGACCCCCGCGGCCGGCGGCGACCGCCTGCCGGTCTTCGTCTGGCTCCACGGCGGCGCCTACACCTTCGGCTCCTCCGCCCAGCCCGACTTCGACGGTACGGCGCTCGCGCGGGCCGGACTGGTCGTGGTGACGCTCAACTACCGCCTGGGCTTCGAGGGGTTCGGGCACATACCCGGCGCCCCCGACAACCGGGGACTGCTCGACCAGGTCGCCGCCCTGCGCTGGATCCGGGAGAACATCGCCGCGTTCGGCGGCGATCCCGGCAACGTCACGCTCGCCGGCCAGTCGTCCGGGGCCGCGTCGGTGGCGTGCCTGATGGTCATGGACGGGGCCCGCGGCCTGTTCCGCCGGGCCGTCGCCCACAGCCCGGCCAGTGTCTTCCACACACCCGACATCGCCGCGTCGACCACCCGCGAGATCGCGGCGGCGGCAGGCTGCCCCGCCACGCTCGCCGGCCTCGCCGCACTGCCCCCCGAGGCCCTGGTCGCCGCCGCGGACCAGGTGGTCGAGGCGTACCGGAGCGACCCCGGGTCCGGCTCCCGCCACTACGACCCCTCCCTCTTCGCTCCCGTCCTCGGCGGCGACACCCTGCCCGCCGACCCCCTCGCGGCACTGGCCGCAGGTGCCGGCCGGGAGGTGGACCTGCTGGTCTGCCACACCACGGAGGAGTACTGGCTCCTCGACGCCGTCGGAAGCTGCGCGAAGCTCACCACCGGCGCCCGACTCGCCCGCTTCGCCGCCGACTTCGGCCTCCCGGAAGAACTGCTCACCGGCTACCGCGCCGCACTGCCGCACGCCCCGCTCCCCGACGTCTACCTCAGCGTCTTCGGCGACCTGCTCTTCAGCGAGTTCGCCTCCCGGCTCGCCGAGACCCACGCCGGGGCGGGCGGCCGGGCGTACCTCTCCCGCTTCGACCGCCGACGCGAGGCGGCCGACGGTATGGCCGTCCGCGCCTGGCACTGCGCGGACATCCCCTTCGCCTGGGGCAACCACGAGGACCCCCGCCTGTCGTTCCTCATCGGCGGCGCCCCCACTCCGGCGGACCGGGAACTGGCCGGGCGCATGGTCCGCGCCTGGGCCGGGTTCGCCGCGACCGGCGACCCGGGCTGGGCCCCCGTCCTGAGCACCTCCGGTGACTCCACGAGGATCTGGAGGCCCGAGGACCAGCCCCCCGACCCCCTCCCGACCCCACCCCGCGCCCTCTGGACGGACGTCGCCATGCCCGTGCTGCGCCCCTGACCTCGATGCCGCTCACCGGGACCGCCCCGACCGGCGGGAGCGCCGGGGGTCAGCGGCCCGCGGCCTCGTCCAGCAGCCGCGCGGCCACCGCCGCCCCGTCGCCGCGGACCGTGCCGCGCACCGCCGTCGCCCGCGCACGGGTCGCGGGGCTCAGGGCCGTCGCCAGGGCCACCGACAGGGAACCGGCGGCCGGATCAGGGCCGGCGTGGGCGACACCGATGCCCAGCCCGGCGACCCGGTCCGCCCAGTACGGCTGGTCCCCGGCCTGCGGGACGACCACCTGCGGCACGCCGGCCCGGGCGGCCGCCGCCGTGGTGCCGGCGCCGCCGTGGTGGACGACCGCGGCCACCCGGGGAAACAGAGCCCGGTGGTCGACCTCGTCGACCGTGAGGCAGTCGGCCCCGTCGTCCGGCGCGCCCAGGCCGGCCCAGCCCCGGGCGACGATCACCCGCAGCCCCCGTTCTCGGGCCGCCTCCACGGCCGCCCGCGCGATGCCGGGGGCCCGCGTGCCCAGGGGCGTACTGCCGAAGCCGACGTACACGGGCGGGGGGCCGGCGTCCAGGAAGGCCGCCACCTCGTGCGGGAGCGGGCGATCGCCGGGTCGGAGCCACGCGCCGGTCGGGACGACACGGAGACCGTCCCGGCCGCCCGTCGCCGGCCAGGGGCTCAGGACCGGGTCCGCCGCGAGCAACGGGCGGTCGGTGAAGGCGTAGTCACGGATTCCGGAGACCCGCGACAGGCCGACCGACTCCCTGAGCGCCCCCAGCGGCCCACCGAACATGTCGTCCGCGAGGCGCGCGTCCAGCTCCCACAGCTCACGGTTGTCCTCCACCTCCGGCGGCAGCGGCCGGCCCCGCCGCCCGGGCGGCGGCTGATGCGGTGAGGGGAGGACGACCGGCGTGTGCGTGACGTACACGTAGCGGACGCCGAGCCGCTCGGCCACCGACCGGGCGCCCGCCGTGACCGGCAGCGGGCCCGCCGCCACAAGGACGTCGCACCCCTCGGCGGCCTCGGCGACCGCCCCGAACTGGGCGGACATCAGATCGGCCGCCCGCTGCGCCAGCCCCTCCGCGGAACCCGGCCGCACCGTCGTCACCAGCGGACGCACCGGCGCCCCGACGGGCACCGACGACACCCCGGCCTCGGCCAGCAGCGCGGCGAACTCCTCGTCCGGCGGAGCGCACACCCGCACCTCCGCGCCCCGCTCCCGCAGCCGCGCCGCGAGCCCCGCCATCGGCTCCACGCTGCCGCGCGCCCCGTACACGGACAAGACCACACGCATTCCGCACCCTCCACCCGACCCGGCCGCCCCGACCCACCTGACCTGCGGTCATATACGGGTGGGGGATGAACGCCCGCGCGTGGCAGCCACTCCACCCGCGGGGCGGGACGATCATCAGCCACCTCGTGCGCACACAGCAAGGGCCGGCCGGGCGGCGGTGCCCGCGGGCCGGGCGGCGGTGCCCCGCGAGTCGGGGAACACGCCGGGACGAGGGGCGGGCCGCGGCCCGCCCCTCGGCTGTCGGTGGCGGCTGGGAGGATCACGCGCATGACACCCTTGCTCCTCTCCGACATCGAACGGGCCGTGCGCAGCAGTTGGAGCGCCGAGACCTGCACACCCGAGTACCGGTCCTGCTGGACGGGGGACAACCCCGCGCGGGACCAGTGCGGGGTGACCGCGATGGTCGTGAACGACCTGCTGGGCGGCGAACTGCTCCGCGGCGAGGTCCACGTCGACGGCGAGCGCGTGGACTACCACTGGTGGAACCGCCTGGGCGAGGGCGTCGAGATCGATCTCACGCGCGAGCAGTTCGGTCCGGAGGAGCACGTCACCGACGGGATCGTCGTCCCCCGCCCGCCGTTCGACGAATGGAGCAGACTCCATGACGAGTACACGCTCCTGCGCACCCGCGTCCTCCGCCGCCTCGGCCGGCAGGACGCGCCTGGGGTCGCGGAGGAGCGTCCGGCGTGACGGCGTCCGAGGATGTCCACCTGGCGGAGCTGTGCGGCCGTATGGAGGAACTGGCCACGCCTTCAAGGGTGTTCGTGGCGGCTGGACGGTTCACCGAGCAGGACCCCGATCTGCCGGAGCTGGCGGTACGCATCCGGGCCCTGCTCGCCGAGGCGGCGCAGGACCAGGCATGGCGGCGCTTCCTGCCCGCGTACGCACCGCCGCCCGTCCCGGGGATATGCGCGGCGCTGGAACCTCTGGAGGCCGCCGAGGCCGCACCGTTCCTGACCACGCTCGCGACCGTCGATCTGGTGTGGCCGAGTCACCGGCACCGGTCCGCCGGGTCCGCCGCGCGCGCGGCGGACCGCGTCGTCGCCCTGCTCGGCCCGGAAGGCAGCTGGTGGACCAACCACGACGCCTCGTGCGGCGCCGTGAACGGACTGACCCCGCTCTTCGACAGCCTCCTCGCCGGGACGGACGGCCGGCACTACGCCGTCGCCCTCCAGATCGCCGACGACTGACCGGCCGGCCGAGCGGGCGCCCGCTCGGCTGGCCGACCGGGAGGGCGCGGGCCGCGCCCTCCCCACGGCGTCAGTGCATCAGCAGCAGCCGCGTGTTCGGCACGAGCTTGCGGTTGACGCTGGTGCTCTGCACGAAGATGGTGAAGTCGGCGTTGTGGTCGGGCTTGACGCGGATCTCCTCGTCCGGGAGGCCGAGCAGCGCCCGCGCCTCGGGCCCCGTGTACACGCGGTCGGTCTGCTTCTCCAGCACGGCGATCCGCTTCCGTGCCTGGATCTTCTCGGACTTGCTCAGCTGGTAGAAAGCGCATCCGGTCCGGTACGTGTGCCCGGACTCGGTCACCCAGTCACGGATCGCCGCGTCGCGCGTCACCGGGAGGAGCTGGTACCCGGAGGCGTCCACCGGGGTGAGGCCGGCCGCCGCGATCGTCTTGCTGTTGACCGCCTCGGCACCCACCGAGAACACCGCCCGCGACCCCCGGATGCCCTTGGTGCGGCCCACCATGAACTTCTCGGTGGCCTGCTGGATGACCTGCCCGGCCTCCTCCAGGCCCTGGGTGCTGGTGGCGTCCCAGATGGCGACGTTGTCCTTCGGGAAGCCGCAGTTCATGGCCTCGCGCTTGCCCATCTGGTCCGGGACCAGGACGGCCAGCGTCCAGTTGTCGTCCTGCTTCTCGATCATCTCGGCGACGGCCGCCACCAGGGCCTTCGGCTGCTTGCTGGGCGCGTCCGCGCAGCGGTGGCTGGCGTTCTCCTGCCCGTCCGTCAGCACGAAGGTCAGGAAGCTGTGGTCGCCGTACAGCTGCGCCGTCTGCGCCAGCTCCCGCTGCGACTTCAGCGCGGCGGCGAGCAGAGCGGTCATGCCGCCGACCTTGTACAGCTCCTTCAGGGACGGCATCCGCAGCACGTCCTTGTCGTAGATGACGCACTGCACCTTGTCCGCGAACACGTACACGGTGACCCGGGTCTCCTGGTCCAGCTCGCGCGACCGGCGGGCGAGGTACTCGATCTGCTGGTCGGCCACCTCGACGACCTTGCCGCGCAGGTGCGACATGGACGAGCTCGCGTCCAGCACGAGGGCGACGTGATTGATGTAGTTCTGGCTGTTGGACACGGCGAAACTCCCCGTCTTCGCGCCGGCTTGATGTTCCTACCGTCTCACCCGCCACTGACAATCGACCGAGCAAGGGAACCGCCCCCGGCGGACCTTCGAGGCTCCGCTCAGACGGGGAAGGCCGCCTGGAAGGCGAGCCGGCGCCCGGCGCCCGCACCGAGCCGGACCAGCAGCTCGTCCAGAGCCAGGAACTCCTCCCAGGGCTCCCGCCCCGAGGCCCGCGCCAGCACCCGCACGAGCCGGTCTTCGAGGCCGGCCACGCGTTTGTCCTTCCAGACCTTGTCGGCCACGGACACCAGCAGATCCTCGACGGTGACGTCCGGATCGTCCCAACGGGCATGGCTCGCGGCGAACCGGGCCCGTTCCGCCCCGACCCCGTGCCGCAGCAACAGCTCCCGCCCGGCGGCCTCGTGCGCCGACCCCGGCCCCACGAGCTCCTCGGGATGCACCACCTTGCCCACGTCGTGCGTGGCCGCCCCGAAAAGCACCGCATCCTTGTCGAACGCCAGCCCTGGGTGCCGTTCCCGCACCCAGTCGACCACCTCGACCGCGACGTCGTGCACGGCCCGCAGATGCGCCGCCAGCCGCGGCGGAGCCCCCAACGCGCGCAGAAGCGCGGCCGCTTCGGCGGGCAGAGGCCGTAGCGGAGGATCGGAGGGCAGGTCGAGGGCGCGGGCCAGGGACGCGGACGGCATGGTCATCCGGACGACCCTATCCGGCGCTCCCTCGGTGCGAGGGGTGGAGTTCTCGCGCCGGGTCGTCAGCCGGCTCGCCGAGACGCCGGGCCCGTACGGCCGGCCCCGTCACCGCCCCGCCGCGTCGCGCGCCGGTCGGGCGTCCCTCGGGGCGGCTTGGGCGTCGTTGGCCTCGAAGACCTGGCCGGCGGCGCACGGCTCGCCCGCGAACCGGCCGGTGCTGCCTCCGCCCAGTCCCACCTGGTCGCCCTCTCGGGCGAAGAGCCTGCCGTCGGCGTCGTACACGGCCGCCTCGCCGTTCTCCGCGCGCACCGACCAGCCGTGGCCCCAGACGACGGCGGTCGGCTCGCCGCTCCTGGAGGAGGACACGGCGAGGCAGTTGTCGCCCGTGACGACGAGAGTCCCCGAGAGATGGGCGTACAGGCTCGGGAATCCGTCCCCCGCACCCCTGGTGATGATTCGCGGGGCGGGCCTCTCGTGCACGGTGGCCCGTGAGTCGGCGTTCGCGGCCTTCACCGGAGAGGGAACAGCCCCTTCCCGGCTCCCCGTGCCGGCCCCTCCGCACGCGGTGATCGCGGCGGCGAAGAGCAGGGAGCCCGCGAGGGCGGTGACGCCGTGGAGCAGGCGGCTTCGCTCCCGCCCGGGGGAGGGAGTCGTGGTGGACGGGCCGATGGACATGGAGACTCCTGCCGAGGACACCGTGCCGAGTTGTTGGAATCAGGCCGTGAACGTGCCTTGTTCCAAGGCGAGTTCAAGGACGACCCTACGTCCTCCGGGGACGACGGGCGAGGGTGTGGTCGGCGGTTTCCGGCCGCACGGCAGGCTGGTCCCACAGGGCGGTGCCGCACGACCGCGCGGTGCCGCACGCCCGGGCGAGGGCGTCGATCCGGACGAGCGAGTCGATCCGGACGAGGGTGGCGGCCAAGGCGTCACTCCGCCGCTTCCTCAGGGCCGAGGGCGACCCGGTGAGGGACCAGGCGGGCCGCGGGGGGCGGGGGGGGGGGGGGGGGCCCCCCCCCCCCGCCGGCGCGGCGGGGGGGGCGGGGGGGGCCCCGCGGCGGCCCCGGCGGCCCCCGGGTGGGGCCCCCCCCCCCCCGCGGTCGNNNNCGGGCGGGGGGGGGGGGGGGGGGGGGGGGGGGGGGGGGGGGGGGGGGGGGGGGGGGGGGGCCCCCCCCCCCCCCCCCCGCCGCCGTCTCGGTGCGCGGTCCGGAGCGGGTTACGCGGCGCCCCCGGCGGCCTCGCTGTCGTCCAGCCCCTCGACGTCGAACGAGCCGAAGTCGTCCTCGCCGAAGCCGGGCTCGCCGAGCTCCTCGTCGGTCGGCATCATGGAGTCGGCGAAGGCGCCCATGAGCTCGTCGATCTTCAGCTCGGTGGCTCCGGCGGGCGCCACCGGCGTGACGCCGGCGCTCAGCTTCAGCGAGAGGCCGAACTTGTCGACCTTCGCGCTCTCGGTGAGCGGGGCGAGGTCGACGTACATCTCCTTCAGCTCGCCGTTCCTGAGCGTGAAGTCGGCGGTGACCTTGCTGTCGGGGGCGTCCTTCAGGTCGCTGCCCGTGGGCAGTTCCACGCCGGGCGGCAGCTCCCCGGCGAGCGGACGGATCTCGTCGAAGAGGTCCGTGATCAGGGTGCGGAAGGACGCCGTGGCCGAGATGCGCTCGGTGCCGTCCCCGCCGCCGGCGGTCTTGAACTCGACGTCACGCGCGACGACCGAGCGCAGGGCCTCCAGCAGCTTCTTCTGGGTCTTCGCGTCCAGCGTGGGCTCCGCCGACGGCTCACCGCCGCCGTTCCCGCCCTCCGCCGGACCGCTGCCCGGGGCCGCGGCGAGTTCCTCGCCGGCCTTCTCCATCTCCTTGGTGTCGAACTTGACCCACTCGCCCTCCAGCACCTTCTTGAAGGCACCGGCCTCGGCGGGCAGCTCCTCGACGCGCGGCATGGGTATGCCCACCACGTCCGCGAGCTCCCGGACGTCGGAGCGCAGGTAGGTGTGGTCGCCGACGACCCGGTACTCGAGCAGATCGCCGTCGGGGGTGCTGAACTTCATCGCCGCGCCGACGTAGTCCTGCTCCCCGGACTCGCCGAGAGGCTTCTTCGACTCCACCGTGACGCTGATCTTCGCCCCGCTGATCAGCTCGGCGACCTCGTCCGGGAGCTCCTCGCCCGGCTCCGGGTCCGACTGGGCGTCCAGTTCCTTGAGGGTCCGGGCGTCGACGTCCAGGTCCAGCTCGAAGGAGAGCGACTTCGCCTTCCCGAGCTTCTCGAACGCCTGGTCCAGCTTCTTCCCGGCTGACAGCTGCTCGACCGTCCCGCAGGCGGCCGAACCCGCCAGGACGGCGCCGACGACGGCGGTGGCGGTGAGGGTCTTGCGTATGGCGGTGATGATGGTCTCCTCGGTGAACCGACCACTGACGTGATCACCGGCAAGACTCACAGCCCGCTCACAGGGTTGCGCGATCGTGACGGACATCACTGTCGCTGGTGCCCCGCTTCCCCTGGTGCCCTCCCTCGCGACGAATCCGGCGGCTGGCCTCGCGGAGTCCTGGGCTCCGGCCGCGTGGGGTCCTGGGCTCCGGCCTGGTGAAGTCCCGGGCTCCGGCCCTGGGGTCGGTGAGGCCCGCGGCCGTCCGCCGCGTTCTCGGCCTTTCCGGCCGTGCGCGGCCCGCATCGGCTCCCGGACACCGCGAAGTACGCGCTCCGGGGCCGCATTACAGTACGGCACCGTGGACCCATTGAGACCCGGGCAGGACCCCGCGCACATAGGCGCCCACACCCTCCTCGGCCGGCTCGGCGCGGGCGGTATGGGACAGGTGTACCTGGCCCGTTCGCCGGACGGCGGGATGGTCGCGCTGAAGGTGATCCGGGAGGAGATCACCGGACACCCGGAGGCCATGGCACGGTTCCGGCGGGAGGTCGCCACGGTACGGGCCGTCCGCAGCCCGCACACCGCTCAGCTGGTGGACGCCTCGCTGGACGAAGCGCCGTACTGGCTGTCCACCGAGTACGTCCCCGGTCCGACGCTGCGTCAGGCAATCGGCAGCGAGGGACCGTTCGAGCCGGAGGTCTGCCGCAATCTGTTCCGGGCGCTCGCCGTGGCGCTGGAGAGCGTCCACGCGTACGGCATCACCCACCGCGACCTGAAGCCGCACAACGTCATCCTCGCGGACGGAGGCCCCCGCCTGATCGACTTCGGGATCGCGCGCGGCCCGGACGACACGGCCCTGACCCGGACCGGCGCGGCGCCGGGGACGCCCGGCTTCACCGCCCCCGAGGTGCTGCTGCGCAACGAGACCTCCGCCGCCGCGGACGTCTTCGCCCTGGGCGCCACCATGGCCTACGTGATGACGGGACGCCCGCCCTTCGGGGAGGGTCCCGCCGAAGCCGTCTCGTACCGGGCGGTCCACGAGGACATCGATCTCGGTGAAGGGCACGGCATGGACCCGGAGTTGGTTGCTCTGGTCCGGGTCTGCGCGGCGAAGGACCCCGCGGACCGCCCGCGCACGTCGGAGGTGATCGCCCGGTGCGGCGGGCAGACCGGCGCGCCCCTGCCATCGACCCACGTCGACCCGACGGCCGAGCGGGACTCGCCCACGGGTCCCCCTACGCGAACGGACTCGGACTCGGACACGGGTCCGGGTGCGGTGCGGGCTCCCGTGCGCCGCAGCCGGTGGGGCGCCGTGGCACTGGTCCTGGCATTGGCGGGTGCCGCGGGCACGGTGGCCTGGCAGGAGTGGAACCGGGCGGACGCCGGCACCGACGACGCCGGCGGCGGCGTGACCGGCGGTTCCACCGCGTCGCCCGGAACGGGCGACACGACCCCGCCCGGAACGGGCGACACGGCCCAGTCCGCCCAGCCGTCGTCGGCGCCTGCGTCCGCCTCGGACGTGCGGTGGGTCCGCTCGAAGGACCCGAAACAGGCCAGGCTCGGGGCCGGGCAGTGCGACCGGCCCCCGGAGGCGGGACCGTCCGGCAGCACCTCGTCGACCTCGGTGACGTACCGCTCCGGCGCGGCGTCGGTCGACGTCAGCTTCTCCTTCTCCGGCGGGCGGACGTACCGCCTGGTCGCCGGCGTGAAACCTCCCGGTACGAAGGGTTTCGGCCACACCTCCCGGCCGGTACGGGTCGGCTCGGCCGAGAAGTCGCTGACCTACCCCGAGGACTTCCCGGGTGCCCCGCCCGTCACCTCCAGGACCGGCGACTGGACGGTGGTCGTGTACCGGGCCGACGGCGACGACCGATCCTCGTGGACGCGCTTCGGCTGCACGGGCTTCCGGGCACTGTCCGGCGGAGGTCGGGGCCCGGGAGCCGCCGTTGTCGGTGCCCCTTCGTAGGCTGACGGCATGGAGATCACCGAGCAGAGACTCGCCGAAGCCTGGGAGCGGAGGGCCGCCGGACACCCCCGGCTCCACGGGGTGGCTCTGCCCTCCGTCTTCCGCTCGGAGGAGGAGCTGGAGGCGTGGGCCGAGCGCGCGGACGAGGCGGACGACGACAGCCTGGCCCTGTTGCTGGACGAGGACGGCACGGTGCACGGCTGGTACGGCGCGTACCGGCGGGACTTCACGACCCGGGGCCTGGAGGACGTGCTGTACGCGATGGCCGAGGCCGCGATCGGCCGGGGCGGCGACGCCGGGCCGGAGGAGAAGGCCGTCGCGCTGGAGCGGATCGATCCGGGGTGGGGCAGACGGTTCCGTACCGGCGGCCTGGACGGCACGGGGACGGTCGAGGCGTGCGGACGCGATCCCAAAGAAGGGCTCGCGTGGATCGCGGGCTCCTGGCGTGACCAGGAGCCGTACACGACCCTCGCGTTCTTCCGGGCGGCACCCGGCCGGACCGTCGACGCCGAGCGGCTCGCCCTGCTGTACGGGGCCGACCCCGCGCAGGTCGCGGCCGGCACGCGCCTGAAGGACCTGCGGGCCGTGGACGGCGGCCGGACCCACTGGGACCGGCAGTGGGAGAGCTGCTGCTTCGGGAGCTCCGGCGGGTGGACGTTCCTCCTGCACCACGAGACGCCGCCGGGGGCCTACGCCGACGCCGAGGCGTACGCGGCGCTCGGGATCGAGGAGAGCGTGTGGCTGAGCGCCACCTCCGCCAAGGCGATCTACACCTTCGACTACGTGCGGGACGGCCGCCGCGTCGACGACGACCTGGGCATCCTGGAGCTGATCTTCTACGACCGCGGGCAGGCCCCCTATCCGCGGGGCGGCGAGCTGGACTTCCTCAACCGGGCCCTGCGTCGCGCCGAGCTCGACCACCCCGAGGTCACCGACACGTTCGAGCTGTACTTCCACGCCCTGGAGGAATCCCTCGGCCTGCGCCTGTCGCGCCAGGACTTCGCGGAGGGGGACGTGCGGGCCGCCTACTGGGCAGGGAACTAGAGGCAGCCGCCATGCCTGGCAGCGGCCCCGCCTGGCGGCCGCCGCACCTGGCAGGCGGCTCGCCTCAGCCGCCGCCCGGCCATTCCCGCCCGCCGGTCGCCTCCCGCGCGAGCAGCTCCCACCGCGCCTCCCCGCCGGGCAGGGGCCATGCCCACGTCGGGCGCGAGGTGGTGTGCAGGTCGTGGAGGAGGCGTACGAGCTGGGGGCCGGCGGTGGCGGCGCCGTCGGGGACCGTGGGGCCGTGGACGGCCCGGAGGCCGGCGAAACGTGCCAGCTCGTACGCGTAGAAGGCCGCGGCCTCGTCGGTACCGGCGGCCAGGTCCTCGCGGGGGAGCGCGCGCCGCAGTTCCAGGAGCGGGGGATCGGCGGACTCGGCGATCGCGGCGGCGAGCCGGGCGTGACCGTCCAGGATCACGAAGGAGTCGAACCCGCTCACCCACCACACCAGGACCGGCGGGAGCGTCCCCTCCCGCACCTGCTTGCGGTACGCCTTCACCCGTCCGTCGTCGGCGGGAGGCAGGGGACGCAGCGGCAGGAACTCCCAGCCGCAGTTGTGGAGGTGCCAGTCGAGGTATCCGTCCGGGTGCCCGTCCGCGATCATCTCGGACCAGTACGAGGCCGGAGACTCGCTCGCGCCCCTCCCGCCGCGGACCTGGGCGTCGTCCGTCAGCAGCCACCGGCCCTCGTGCAGCGGGCCGTCGGGCGCCTCGGCCAGCGCCGCCGCGTACCGGTGCGCCCAGCGCTCCGGGCTTCCCGCCAGGCCGCGGGCCGTGGCGGCGCGGAGCGGCGGGACGACGGACCGGTAGGCGTCCGTGCGCCAGAAGTCCACGCCGTCGAAGTGCTCGTCGACGAGCGCGAACAGCACGGGCCGGGACTCCTGCGCGATCAGCAGCCGCCGCCCGGCCGTGAACACGCACAGCCCCGGCCGAGGGCTGCCCGGGACCTCCAGGGCGAGCCCCAGCCAGGTGCCGTCAGCCCGTGTGACATCGTCGCGCCGCATCCTCCGAGCCTAGGGCGTGTTTCGAAAGTCCCGCCTGCCCCGCGACGCCTGGCACGCGCGCTCGCCGCGTTGTCGGGGTCGTCCGAGTACGCCCGGTACGAGGACGACCCTCCGCCTTGCGATCGCACGCACCAGACGCCGCGGGGCCCGCCCTTCGGGCGGACGGCGCTACTTTCGAAACACGCCCTAGACGGGCGGGTCGGGGGAGCGTACGGCGGAAGGCCGCCGGGCACCCGCGGGGCGCGTCCGGCGGCCGGTCGGCACGGGGCCGGTGCCGCCGGGGTCAGGCGGCGTTCGGGCCCACGTCCGACGGGGTCAGCGGGCGGCGGACGGGTGCGAGGGTCGTGTACTCGTCGGCGCCGACGTCCCGGGCGCCGGTGCGGGTGTGCCCATCGGCGTCCTCCGCCACGGTGAGCGAGGCGAGGGTGGCGGCGTCGACGGCGGGGCTGCCGGCGGTGAGGCGGTGCACGCCGTCCGCGTCCTTGCGGAGGAGGGGGTCGACGCGACGGAACCCTCCGGACGGGATCGTGCCGTCGGCGGCCGAGCCCCACAGGATGTTCCCCTGCCAGGTGAAGCCGGTGGCGGCGCCGAGGTTCACCAGGGTGCCGCCGCCGGCGACGAGGATGTTGTCGGCGACGACCACGTCACGCGGTTCGTACGTCCGGTCCTCGCCGGAGAGCGTGGCGGAGTTGCCGACGAGCGTGTTGTGCGCGATGACGGCCCGGTCGCACGCGTCGTTCCCGCGCCGCTGCTCGGTGGTCTCGCCCGCGTGGTGGTCGCGGACGGTGCCGCTGCCGATGACGATGCCGCGGGAGGTCGTCCCCGAGATGTGGTTGTTCACCACGAGGTGGTCGTTGCCGTACAGGCGCACGCCGTTCGCGCCGCCGAGCACGTGGTTGCCCTCGACGGTGGTCGCGTTGCCGTGCCGCAGGACGATGCCGCCCTTGCCGTCGCGGAGGGTGTTGTACCGGATCGTGTTGCCGGAGGACTTGACCGAGATGGCCTCGGGGTCGCCGTCGCAGCGCTCGAAGAGGTTGTACTCGACCACGGCGTCGGCGGTCGACAGGGCGCGGTGGCTGACACCGAGCCGGATCGCCTCGCCGCCGTTGGCGCCGGTGTAGGAGTGGTCGGCGAAGTAGTTCCGGAAGATGTGGGTCCGCTGCGCCATGGCGGTGGTCCCGGGCCCGTCCACGACCAGGAAGATGCCCTGTGAGCTCCGGTGGTGGAAGTAGTTGCGGTCGATCTTGGCGTCGTCGCCCCGGACCGTCACCCAGTCGAGCCCGGCGCTGTCGGCGAGCTTGAAGTCGTTGCGGGTCAGCCGGATCCGGGGACAGTCCGCGGGGACGGCGAGGGTGGTCGTCTGGCGGAAGGCGAAGCCGCTGATCGTGATGTTGCTGGAGCCGGAGAGCACGAAACTCACCGACCCGCTGAGCACGGCGCCGCCGCGACTGGCGGAGACGATGGTGATCGGGGCGCTCGTGGTGCCGTGCTTGCCGGACACGCGGATGCCGGAGGAGGGGACGGTGTACGCGCCGTCGGCCAGGACGACGCGGTCCCCGGGGACGGCGGAGTCGATCGCGCTCTGCAGCGCCGCGATGCTGGTCACGGTCACGGTGCCGGCCGCCGAGGCCGTGCCCTGGGCCAGGGTGGACAGCGGCACGGCCGCGGCCGCGCCCATCAGCGTCCCCTTGAGAAACGTACGTCGTCGCATGGTGCCTCCTGAAGTGGTCGGCCTCCACCCTCGGCGGCGTCCCTGCCGTCTCGCTGACGCCCCGCTAACGCGCCCCCGTCGCCACCCCGCCCGTACGTGTCAGCGCGGGCCGCCCAGGTCGGTCTCGTACGCCGAGTCCCGGACGTCGGGCTCGGGATGGCGGCGCAGGGCCACGACCGCGGCGCGACACGGGTCGGTCCAACTCTGGCGGCGGCCGACGGCGTTCGCGAGGCCGACGGCGAGGAGGCCCGGGGCGAGCCCGCCGTCGTCGCTCAGGAAGCGGACCGCGGCGAGGGCCCCGGTAGCGTCGGCGAGCGGCTCGCCGTATCCGTGCGCCTCTTCGAGGTCCTCGCCCACCCGGGCGGCGAGGACCGGCCGGCCGGACAGCGCGGCGAGCAGTTCGCGCAGCGCCCGCAGGATCTCGGCCTCGGGCGCGGCGAGGTCGAGCGCACGGACGAGGAGCGCCGTACGGGTGGTGGTGACGCGGGGTTCGTCCGCCAGTCGACGGGCCAACTCCGCCTGAGCACGCGGAGCCAGGGAGGTCCTGTCCAGGAGGGAGCGGAGGCGGCGGAGGGCCGGAAGGTCCCCGCCGGGCCCCCCGCCCTCCGGCTCGCCGGCCGCGACGCGGAGCAGCAGCCGTTCCACCACGCCGTCCAGGAGGCTGCCGGGGCCCACGCCCCCGAGCGGGTGGGGAAGGTCCGACCCGGCGAGCTCGGTCAGCCCCTCCCGCACTCGCCAGAGCCCTCTCTGGAATCCCTCCGGCCAGGCCGGGTCGGTGTAGACGTCCGCGAGCGCGGTGCCCGCCGCCGGCGCGTACCCCGCCCAGGCCGCGAGGACGGGCACGGCGTCCTTGGCCGTGTCCGAGTCCGCGAGGAACGGCAGACGGGCCATCAGTCCGCCGAAGCGGGTGCGGTCGGCCGGGGTCAGGTCCGCCGGGTTCACCTCCAGGAGCGTGCGACGCGCCGGCTCAGGGCCGTCGGTGACCGCGGACTCCAGGAGCGCCCACATCGCCGGGGCGGGCAGGAGCGTCACGGCCACGCCGACGACGGTGGCGCGCACGTCCGGGTGGACGCCCGGAGCACGGGCCACGGTCGCGAGGAGCGTGACGGCCGTACGCGAGGGGAGGTGGCGGGCGGCGAGCCGGGCGGCGGCCTTCCGGACGGTGACCTTCACCCCGGTCTCACGGGTCAGGACGTCGTGGAGCAGCGCCGCCACCCGGCTGGGCCGGGCGTGCGAGGCGGCACGGGCGGCGGCGGACCAGGCGGCCGCCGCCCGGTCGTCGGCCGCGTGGTCGAGCAGGGTGCCGAGGGCCGAGGCCGGGTCGTCCGTGCGGGCGGCGGCGTCCAGTGCCGCCTCGGCGAGCGCCCGCTCGGGGGAGCCGGTCGGGACGTCCGGCGCGTCGTCGGGCCCGGCCGGCTCCCGTACCGGGGAGGCGTACCGCCGCAGCAGGGCACGGCCGTGCTCCGGGACCGGGGCGACCGCGCGGAGGACGGCGGCCCGCTCGTCGGTGCCCCGGCCGGGGTCGGCGACGGCGGCGGCCGCCAGCCGGACCGCGGCCTCCTGCTGCCGGGGCAGCCACCGGTCGGCGTACCGGAACGGTGGCAGCGCCCGGGGAGCACCCGCCACCGGGAACCGGCCGCCGGGGGGAGGGGACTCCGCCAGGGCGGCGTCCAGGAGGTCGGTGCGCCCGGCGGCGAGCACGGCGAGCACCGGCGGGAGGAGGGCGGCCGAGGGTTCGCGCGCCAGCAGCTCGGCGACACGGCCGAGTCGGGTCGAGGGATCGGCGAGCCAGGCCGCGGCGACGTCACCGTAGAGCGCGTCCGGACAGAAGGCGAGGGCCTTGCCGAGCCGGTCCTGGAGCTCCGGCACGCGGGAGGCCCGGCGGCCGCAGGAGGTGGCCAGCGCGAGCAGCGGCGCGACATCGCCGCGGGCGGCGCTCCGGTCCAGCCACGGGCCGAGCGCGCCGACCGCGGCGCGCAGCGCCTGGTCGTCCGACACCGCTTCCAGGCAGCCGGGTTCGACCGTCCCCGTGTGCGCGGTGAGCGCCTCCAGGAGGCGGGCGCCGAGGGCCGCCGCGGGACCGCCGCCCGTCCCCGCCGCTCCGGAGAGCAGGGCCGCGGCCAGCGAGCCGATCGCGTCCCGGGTCAGCTCGGAGCAGTCGCGGGAGCCCAGGGCGTCCCGGCACAGTCGCTCCAGGTGCGGGGAAGCCGAGCCGCCCCCGGTGGAGGCGCGGTCGCCGTCGCCGATGGCGCGGACGACCAGGGGCACCGGGAGCAGGGCGAGGCGCGCGAGGACGTCCTGGCGGACCGGGTCCCGCTCGTTGGCCAGTCGGGCGGCGGCCCCGGCGATCGTCTCCGCCAGCCGCTCCGGGTCCCGGGCGTCGCAGGCGTTGAGGAGCAGCAGCTCCCACAGCGTGGCCCGTTCCTCGGCGTCCCCCGTGCCGAGCGCGGCCAGCAGCACGGGGCGGGCCTCCTCGGGCGGCAGCAGCGCGACCAGGCTCCAGCGGTCCGTGGGCAGGTCGTGCCCGGCCGCGACACGTGCGTCCATGTCGTCGAGGGCGGCCCTGGCCCGGGCCCGCCGCTCGGCCGGCGGCAGCAGCGTCAGCAACTCCGTGTGCGCGTGGATGCCGGAGTTCCGGCCGCGCGCGGCGACGACGGCGTCCACGAAGGCGCCCCGGCGCGCCGGCGGCATCAGCCGGAGCAGGGCGGTGAAGACCTGCCGGTGGAACCACCGCACCCCGAGCAGGGGAAGGGACGGCGGATCCGCGGCCACCAGTTGGCGGAGGGCGGCGGGACTTGGGGTCCCCTCCCATCGCCCGGCCGCCCGGTCCGGGCGGACGAGCCACCGCACGACACGTTCGGCGTCCACCGCGACGAGGTCCCCGAGCCGGTCGCCGACGGGACCCGGGAGGGTGTCCGGGCCGTACGTCTCCAGGAGTTCCAGGACGCGCTCCGGTGCGGCGGGCAGCGCCGCGGCCACGCCGGTCGCGTACCGCCGCCACCACTCGTTCCGCAACCTCCTTGTGAGGCAAGCGAGTTGACGCCCGGCCTGGTCGAGGACGAGGACGGGGTGACGGAGCGCCAGCGCTTTCCAGTCCTCGGGCTCCAGCGCCCCCGCCAGTTCGGGCAGCAGCCGGGCGGTGAACTCGGGCGAGCAGCCCGGCAGGAGGCGTACCGCGTCCCGGTCGCCGTACTCCGCGCGGACGCGCACGGCGAGGCGTTCGGCGAGCGCGGGCCGCCGGCCGTCCCGCAGCAGGCGGGCGAGGCCGGCCCGGACCACGGCAGGCGCGTCGCAGTAGGCGGCCTCGACGGCGGCGTCGACGCCCGTGTCCCCCACCGGCCGGCGCCGGGCGTCGCGGAGCGCGTACCGGCGGACCACCGCATCGGTGTCCCCGAGGCGTCCGAGCAGGTGGGCCGTGTCCCCGGCGGCGAACGCCGCCAGCGCCGCCAGCCGCCGCTCGTACGGGCCGAGCGCGTCCAGTTCGTCCAGCAGGGGCCGCAGCAGGCCCTGGCCGGCGAGTCGGTGCGCGGTGACGGCGGTGAACCGCAGCCGCGCCGAGTGGGGGAGAGGTTCGAGAGCGGCGAGCAGTTCGCCGGCGGTGGAGATCATCGTCGGGCATTCTGCCTCAGGGGCCCCGCGAGCCCCAGTGAATTTCGAACCGATGTGCCCACGGGTGGCGCCGGAGGGGACGGATCACGTCGATGTCGGAATTCTGCCGGACAACGCGATCCGCCCCCTGCTTGTCTGAACCCATGATCGACGCAAGCGACACCTCGCTCTTCCGCTCCCTCCACACGCCCGCCCGTCCGCTCGCGCTCGCCAACGTCTGGGACGTGGCGGGCGCCAGGATCGTGGAGGCCGCCGGTGCCCCGGCGATCGCGACCACCAGCGCCGGTGTCGCCTGGTCGCTCGGCGCCCCGGACGGGGACCGCGTCTCGCGGGACCTCGTGCTGGACCTCGTCGCCCGCATCGCGGCGGCGGTCGCCGTCCCGGTCACCGTCGACATCGAGGGCGGCTACGGCCGGACCCCCGCCGAGGTGGCGGACACGGTGGCCCGGCTGGTGGAGGCGGGTGTCGCGGGCGTCAACATCGAGGACGGCACGCGCCCGCCGGAGGACCTCGCCGCGCGGCTGACGGGCGCCCGGGCGGCGGCGGCGCGCGCGGGCGCCGACCTCTTCCTCAACGCCCGCGTCGACACGTACCTGAAGGGGCTCGGCGACCCCGCCACCCGATTCCAGGACACGCTGGACCGGGCACGCTCCTACGTGGACGCCGGCGCGGACGGCGTCTTCGTCCCTGGCGTCACCGACCCCGCCCTGATCAAGGAGCTGGCCGCCGCCCTCCCCGTCCCCCTCAACGTCCTGGCCGGCCCCGGCGCCCCGACGGTGGCCGAACTGGGCGCCCTGGGCGTGGCCCGCGTCAGCCTCGGCTCGGGCGTGGCCCAGGCCGCGTACGCCGTCGCCCGACGCGCGGCGGCCGACCTGCTCGGCACCGGCGGCTACGACTCCCTGCGGGACGGCATCGACTACCCCGAGCTCAACGGCCTCCTCACGCCCTCCGCCTGAGGGCGAGCACGGTGGGGGAGGCCGCGGACGCGGACCCGCACGCGATTCCGGATATCGGACGAACCGATGATCGTCCCGATATGCTGCCTCGTCGCCGAGGCCAGGAAGGAACCGCGCATGAGCACCACCACGACCTCCTCCCCCTTCCCCGAGAGGACCGAGCTGAGAGGGGAAGGTCTCGTCCTGCGGGAGTGGACGGAGTCGGACCTGCCCGCGATGCCGGTCCTGTTCGAGGACCCCGACGTCGCCTACTGGACGCCGATCGTCTCGCCCTTCGACGCGCGGGCGGCCGTCGCACGGCTGGAGCGGGCCCGCAAGCTGCGGGCGGACGGGGAGGCGCTGCTCTTCGCGATCACGGTCGACGGCGGCGCGCCGCTCGGCGAGGGCATGCTGCGGCGCGTCCCGGGAGGCGTGGAGCTCGGATACGCCATCGGCCCCGCCCACCGGGGGCAGGGGCTCGCCGTCCGCGCGGTGCGGGTCATGGCCGCGTTCGCCCGCGCGGAACTGGGCGCGGAGCGGGTGGTCCTGGAGCTGGAGGCGGAGAACACCTCCAGCGTCGCCGTGGCCACCAGGGCCGGCTTCACCCTCCTCGACGTACCCCTGATCGAGGGGCAGGAGAAGGGCCGCCCCTTCGTCCTCCAGACATGGGGCCTGCCGCACGCGTCCTGATCGCCCGCCAGCCCGGCCGTGCGAGGTCGCCGGTTCCTCCCGCTCCTCGCCGACGGCCCCAGCCCCGGCCGTGCGAGGCAGCCGGCCCCTCCCGCTCCTCGCCGACGCCCGCAGCCCCGGCCGCGCCGGGCCGCCGGTTCCTCCCGTACCTCGCCGACGCTCCCGGCCCCGGCCGTGCGAACCTGCCAGGTCTCTCCCGGCCGCCCGCCAACGCCCCGCGACCGTCCAGGAGTCGGCGGGTTCCGCCCCGAGCCGGACGAGATGGTAGAACCGGTCCGGCTGCCCCTCCGCGAGGAGTCGATCAAGGGCGGCTCCGGCGGGTGACCGGCGGACGGGCGGTGCAAGCAGTGCGTGCGGAAAGGGGAACAGACGTGACCGACGGGGGACGGAACCCGTATGACCAGGGGGCCGGCGGCGGGCGTGGAAACGGCTACGGCTACGGTTACGGACACCCCGCCGGCCCGGCCTGGGCGCCGCCCCCGCCTCCTCCCGGCGCGGGCATCCCCCCGCAGCCCGCGTACGCCCCCTCCGCCCTCCGGCGTTCGGGCTGGGTCCGCTTCCGGGAGGGCGACTGGCCCGCCCCCATGAACCTGCTGCGGCGGATACGTCTCCACGGGTGTGCCTGGGCGCTCATGCTGTTCTGCCTCTGGCCTTTCATGCTGTTCGCGCTCTGGTACCCGCTGGCCCGCACGGCGGCCCGGCAGGCCCACCGCCGGTTCCCCGTCCAGGCGTACCCCCGCGTGGTGGACCCGTTCATGAAGCGGGTCCAGGACGCCCGCGCCTGGGCCGCGCTGGCGGCGAGCTTCCTGATCCTCCTCGCCTACGGCACGGGACAGGACCTCGAGGAGCTCCAGGCCCAGTACCTGCTGAGGGTCACGACGACACCCTGGCTGGTGCTCCTCACGGCCCCGCTGATCATCCTGGCGGTGTTCCGCCTCGCGCCCCCGTCGGCCCGCCCCTTCATGCGCTCCCACCTGGGCGCCTCGGGCCGCGCGGCGCTCTGGTACTTCGGCGCGTTCACGGCCGTGCCGCTGCTCTTCGCGACCATGGTGGCGCTGAGCGAGCTCTTCGAGTCCTTCCGTCCGGTGATCACGATCGGCCTCTTGTTCCCGTCGGTCTGGATGCTCAGCTACGTGGTCTTCGCCTCCCTCACCCTCGTCCCCTCCGTCTTCGGCCTCTCCCGCGTCCACGCCGCGCTGCCCGCCCTGGTCACCGGCGTCCTCGTCTGGGAACTGGCCGCCGTCAACCTCGCCTTCTCCGGCATGCCGCCGGGCCCCGTCCCCGTCCAGCTCGCCGCGATCCTGGGCGGCCCCGCCTCGGTCACGGCGCTCGCCTGGTGGGAGCTCAGAAGGCTTCGGGAGCGGTACGGGGTGCGGCTCCGCGCCGCCTAGGGTGACCCGGATGCCCCCGCTTCCCCACGAGGCCCCGTCCCCGGACCGGACCGCGCTGGATCGGCTGGACGCGTACCTGGAGGCCCTCTGGGACGGGACCGCCGAGCCGGGCGCCGGTCCGTTCTCCGGGCCGGGCTCCGAGCCCGGAATCGAGCCCGGAATCGAGCCTGGAGCCGAGGAGCCGGAGCGGTCGCCCGCGGCCGGGGTGGACGACCCGGACGCACTCCACTCCTGGGCCCTCGACCGGCTCAGGCGCCTTCCCCGCACGCCCCGGGACGACTTCGTACGCCGGGTCGGCGGCCTGCTGGCGGAGTTCCGCGGCCGCCGCAGCCCGTGGAACGCGGCCGCGCTGCGCCTGCTGGACGACCCCTACACCTTCGTCGCGGCAGGCCCCCGGCTGCACCGCGACTGGGCGGACGACGTCCGCGCGGTGATGCGCCGGTCCGTCCGTGACCCCCGGGGCTGGATCCGTCTGGACCGCGACCGTCTCGACGACGTCCGCCACACCTTCCCCGACCACCCCTTCGACCCCCTGGCCATCGCCGAACTCCCCGCCCGTCTTCACCCCGTGGGCCTCGACACGGCGGTCGCCGCGCTGGCCGTCATGTCCGAGGAGTGGCAGGCGGAGCCCGCGCCCGTCCGCTCCCGTCCGAGCCCCGACCGCGCCAGGATCCTGGCGGACGCCCGTACCCTCCTCGACCGGTACGGCCCCGCCGCCGGCCTCTGGACCAACGCCACCGCGGCCGCGGACGGCGCGAGCCCCGACTTCGTCGCCGCGGGACTCGCGGGGACCCGCTCGCACCGCTGCGCCACCACCGAGTACGTCAAGGGGCTGGACATCGTCGACGACCTGGGCGTGATCGCGGTGAACGAGGACGAGGTCGGGGTCTTCTGGTCGTTCGGCGCCTGCTGACGGCGGAGCACCGCACCGCAGAGGGGGCTCCGCGGCCTGATGCGGCAGCGGTCGTACGGCGAACGTACGGCGAACGTACGGCGGACGAGGCCACGCGCGGACCGTCCCCGGCCACCTCCCCACGGTGACGCGGCCCCGGCGACCGGCAGGGCGGGGACCGTGTCCGAGGGAACGGCGCGCCGGACGGGCCCTTCATCCGCACGGCCCCGCGGGGATGCCCCGCGCTCCGGAAGTGGGCAGGCTGGTGCCTCGGACCGGCTCACGGGCAGGGCGGGGAGAGGACACCATGATCGAGGCGCGGACGACGGGGCACGGGACGAACCAGGCCGCCCGGCTGCTGGCGAGGCTCGCACTGCTCGCGGCGGTCGGTTCCCTGGTCGTGCTCGGGGTGGCCGTCGGCGAGGGCGGCCTCAAAGTGATCATCGCCGGATTCCTCGGGATCGTGCTCTGCGCCGCCGGCGTGTGGTGGCTGATCGCCCACCGGGGCGCGATGCGGCTGCTCGGGGTGCTCGTCGCCGTCGCGGCGCCCGTCGGCGTCCTCGTCCTCTTCGCCCACGACGGACTCTGGCTGACGGCCCTGGTCCTCGCCCTCTGCTGGGGCGCCGCCCTGGCCTGTGCCCGGGCCGCCCTGCGCAGGTCACGCCCGCCCCGGCCGACACCGGCTGTCCCCGCGACCCCGCCGGTCCGTCCCGTCCTCATCATGAACCCGAAGTCCGGGGGCGGGAAGGTCGGCCGCTTCGGCCTCGTCGAACGGGCGGAAGCCCTCGGCGCGCGCGTCGTCCTGCTCGACCCGTCCGCCCCGGCCGACGTCGCCGCGCTGGCCCGGGAGGCGGTGGCGGACGGCGCGGACCTCCTCGGTGTGGCCGGCGGTGACGGCACGCAGGCGCTGGTGGCGGCGGTGGCGGCCGAGCACGGCCTGCCGTTCCTCGTGGTCTCGGCCGGCACCCGGAACCACTTCGCCATGGACCTCGGCCTCGACCGCTCCGACCCGGCGCGGTGCCTCGACGCGCTGACGGACGGCGAGGAGCTGCGGGTCGACCTCGGCGACGTCGACGGCCGGCCCTTCGTCAACACCGTCTCCTTCGGGGTCTACGCCGACGTCGTCCAGCGCCCCGAGTACCGCGACGACAAGGCCGGTACGGCCCTGGCCGTCATGCCCGACCTGCTCGTCGGCGAAGGCGTGCGGCGACTCGACGCGCGGGTCGACGACACGGAGCTCTCCTCCCAGCAGGCGCTGCTCGTCAGCAACAACCCGTACATCTCGCCGGACGAGCTGAGCGGCGGCGGCCGCCGCCCCCGGCTCGACGACGGCGAGCTGGGCGTGCTCGGCATCCGGGTGGAGGACGCGGCGCAGGCGGCCGACCTGGCCGTGCGGGGCTCGCAGTCCTCGGGCCTGACCGTCCTGTCCGCGCAGCGCGTCGAGGTGACCTCGGAGGAGGCGGAGATCCCGGTGGCGGTGGACGGCGAGGCACTGCGGATGCCCACGCCGGTGGTGTGCACGCTCCGCCCGCTCGCCCTGCGGGTCCTGGTGCCGCGCGACCGCCCCGGCGTCGTCCTCCCCACGCCGCCGGTGCGGTGGCGGCGGATCTTCGACCTGGCCTTCGGACGTACGGTCGCGGGCACCGGCACCCGCGGCAGCACCGGTTCCGGGTCCCGTGCCCGTGGATCGTCCGGCGGGTCCGGCGCCTCTCCGAAGGGGTAGCGCGCGCGGGACCGGCGTCTACCGTACGGACATGACGACCGCGCTCTCCGTCTTCGCCTTCGTGCGCCACACCGACGGCCTCCGCCACCTCTTCACCCGCGACGGGGAGCACCACGGCCGTCCCGCCTACCGCCGGACCGACGGGGCCGTCCGGTGCGTCTGGTCGCCGGGGGAGGGGTGGCACTGCGCGATCGGCGGCGGCCTCGTCACCGCGTATCCGCTCGACGGGCGCGCCGACGGCCCCGAGCCGCCGAGGGGCGTCTGGCGCAGCTTCAAGGACGACCGCTCCTACCTCTACGACCTGCGGGTCCACGACCCGGAGGCGTGACGTGCCGTGAGAAGCGGGGCGCGACCGGGACCCGGACCGGGGCGGCGGAAATTCCCTCGACACCCGTCCCCAAGATCGGGGAGGCTGCGCGCGATGACCAGAATCGACGACACACCGCCCGCGTGGGACGAGCGCAGCCAGCTCACCACGTTCCTCGACTACGCACGTGACACCACCCGCGCCAAGTGCGACGGCGTCTCCGCGGAAGACGCCCGCCGGGCGCTCCTGCCCGGCTCTCCGCTGATGACCATGAGCGGACTTGTGAACCATCTGCGCTGGGTCGAGTACTACTGGTTCCAGGTGGTCTTCCTGGGCCACGAGGACGAGGGTCCCTGGACGGACGAGGACCCCGACCGCGAGATGCGGGTCGCGGTCGACTTCCCCCTCCCGCAGCTCCTCGACGAGTACGCGGAACAGAGCGCCCGTTACCGTGCGCTCGTCGCCGAACACTCCCTCGACACCCGCGCACAGCGCCCCATCAGGGGCGGCGTCCACGTCGACCTGCGCTGGATCCTCCTCCACCTCACGGAGGAGACCGCCCGCCACAACGGCCACCTGGACATCCTGCGCGAAATGCTCGACGGCTCGACCGGCTAGGACCGGTACACGAACCCGTTCAACGGGGCGAGGACCTTCCAGCCGAGCGCTTCGTACAGCCCTCGGCCCGGGAAGGTCGCGCCGAGCACGCCCGAGGCCGCCCCGCGCTCGGCGGCGGCCTCGGTGAGCGCGCCCATGACGAGCGTGCCGAGGCCGCGGCGCCGGTGCGCCGGTTCGGTGACGATCTGGTCGAAGACGCAGGCGTCCCCGGTCAGTCCGGCGAGTCCGGCGGCGGCGAGCTCCCCGCCGGCGCTCAGGACCCGCACGGAGACGACGCCGTCGGCGACCTCGACATCGACGTCGTACCCCTCCGGCGCGCGCACGGGCGCGGGGCGCAGCGCGACGGCCATGAGGAAGCAGGGCTCGACCGGCTCCCAAGCGGGCGTGAACCAGGGCCGCATGGCCTCGGACGTCATGAACGCCTTGACGCACGTGGTGGGTTCGGTGACCGACCCGATGAGCCCGCGTGCGGTCGTGTCATCGGCCCCGAGCAGGACGTGCCGTACCACCTGGGAGGGCCGACCCACCTCGACCCGCAGTCCCCAGGGCACCTCCACCGGCGCCGCCACCCGCCGTGCGACGGCCCACCCCTCCACCCACAACCGCCCCGTCCCCAGCACCACTTGCCCCGCCTCCGCACCCCGCCGTCCGGCCTGCCACCGCACTGTACGTGAGGTCCGTTCGGCACACGGCCCGACCGGACCGGCGGCGAAAGCTGAGGCTTCCCGCGGTCGATTTGCACTTTTCGCACGGGTGTTGACTTCTCTACCGGCCGGTACGGATGATCGCGGCCATGGCTGCTTCCCCGGATGCTCTTCCGAAGTTCCCGCCCGGTTTCCTGTGGGGCGTGTCCACCGCCGCCCATCAGATCGAGGGTGCCGTCTCCGGGCGGTTGCCGTCCGTGTGGGACGCGTTCAGCGCCGAGCCCGGGCGGATCAGGGACGGGTCCACGGCGGAGGTGGCGTGCGACCACGTCGCCCGGTACCGGGAAGACGTGGCGCTCGTGCGGGACCTCGGGGTGGACGCGTACCGCTTCTCGATCTCCTGGCCGCGTGTGCTCGCCCCCGGCGGGCTGGACTTCTACGACCGGCTGGTCGACGAGCTGTGCGCGCAGGGGGTGCGGCCGGTGCCGACCCTCTTCCACTGGGACCTGCCGCTGGCGATCGAGGAGGCGGGCGGCTGGCTGGAGCGCGACACGGCCTCCCGCTTCGCCGCGTACACGCAGACCGTCGCGGAGCGGCTCGGCGACCGCGTGAAGAAGTGGATCACCCTCAACGAGCCCGCCGAGCACACCCTCCTGGGGCACGCGCTCGGCGAGCACGCCCCGGGCCGGAAGCTCCTCTTCGACGCGCTGCCGGTCGCCCACCACCAGCTCCTCGCACACGGCCTCGCCGCCGGCGCCCTGCGCGCGGCCGGCGCGACCGACATCGGCATCGCCAACTCGCACGGACCGACCTGGCCCGCCTCCGCCGAACCGGCCGACGCCGGAGCCGCCGACCTCTACGACATCATCCTCAACCGGCTCTTCTCCGACCCGCTGCTCCTCGGCCGCTACCCGGACGGATTCGGCGAGCTCATGCCCGGCGCCGACGTGGCCGCCGACCTCAAGGTGATCTCCGAGGGCACGCTCGACTGGTACGGGATCAACTACTACCAGCCGACGAAGGTGGGCGCGCCGCGCGCCGAGGACGTGGAGTTCTCCGGCCTCACCCTCCCCGCCGAACTTCCCTTCTCCGTGCGGGAGATCGAGGGGTACCCGGTGACGGACTTCGGCTGGCCCGTCGTCCCGGACGGACTGACCGAACTCCTCACTTCGTTCCGCGACCGGTACGGCGACCGGCTGCCGCCCGTCGTGATCACCGAGAACGGCTGCGCCTACGAAGGCGTCGACGACCAGGCGCGGATCACCTACCTGGACGGGCATCTGCGGTCGCTGCACCGGGCGTTGGAGGCCGGGGTCGACGTCCGCGGCTACTTCGTGTGGTCGCTCGTCGACAACTTCGAGTGGGCCGAGGGGTTCACGAAGCGGTTCGGGCTCGTGCACGTCGACTACGCGACCCAGGAGCGCACGCCGAAGGCGTCGTACGGCTGGCTGCGGGACGCCCTGCGGGCCCAGCGGGCATGACCGCCCTCGCCCTGGAGGAGCCGGCCGAACGGGTCGGACGCGGCTGGACGGCCGCGCTGTCGCTGGCCAACGGCGCGATATGGGTGGGCTGGTACGGGCCGCTGCAGATCCTGCTCGCCCAGCAGGCCGAGAGCTTCGCGCCCGGCTCCGGACTGTCGAAGGAGTCGCTGCTCGCCTGGGTGACCGGCGTCGGCGCCGTGGTGTCCCTGGCCGCGAACCCGCTGTTCGGGGCGCTGTCGGACCGCACCGTGTCCCGCCACGGGCGGCGCACGCCGTGGATCGTGGCGGGCGCGGCCGGCGGCGCGCTCTCCCTGCTGCTGCTCGGGTCCGCGGACGCGGTCTGGGTGCTCTTCGCCGGCTGGTGCCTGGTGCAGCTGACGCTGAACGCGGCCTTCGCCGCCGTCACCGCCGCCGTGCCGGACCGGGTGCCGCGCGGTCAGCGGGGCGTCGTGGGCGGCTGGCTGGGCGCCGCGCAGATCCTCGGCGTGGTCGCCGGCACGGGCCTCGCGACGGCCGTCGGCGGGATCGGCGCCGGGTACGTGGCCTGCGCCGTGTTCACGCTGGTGGGCGTGGCCCCGTACGTGCTCCGCCATCCGGACCTGCGGCTCGCCGTCGCCGACCGGCCCGCCTGGTCCTGGCGGCGCTTCGCGGCCGGGTTCTGGCTGAGCCCGCGCGCGTACCCCGACCTCGCCTGGGCCTGGCTGACCCGTTTCCTCATCAACCTGAGCAACGCGCTCGTCCTGCTCTACCTCTTCTACTACCTGCGTGACCGGCTGCACCATCCCGATCCGGGGACCGGGGTCCTGATCCTGACCGCGGTCAACGGCGTCACCCTCCTCGCCACCGTGGTGGCAGGCGGGGTCTGGTCGGACCGCATCGGACGGCGCAAGCCGTTCGTCCTGTGGTCCGGCGTCCTGATGGCCGTGGCGACCGGGATGCTCGCGGGGTGGCAGACGTGGAACGGGGCGCTCGTCGCCGCCGCTCTCCTCGGAATCGGTTTCGGCGTCTTCACCTCCGTCGACTTCGCGCTGATGACGGACGTCCTGCCGACCGCCCACGACCGCGGCAAGGACCTCGGCGTCATCAACGTGGCCAACGCCCTGCCCCAGGTGGCCGCCCCCGCCCTGGCCGCCCCGCTCGTTAACCACCTGGGCGGCTACCGGGCGCTGTACCTGGTGTCCGCCGCACTGGGGCTGGCCGGTGCGGTCCTGGTCCGGCGGATCAGGGGAGTGGACTGACGACCGGAACTAGGCTGCGCGCCGTTTGTGGAGATGGCCGTCGAGGGGGAAGTCGGGAGGGGTGGCGGGCAGCGTGCGGTCGTAGGCGTAGCCGCACTTCTCCGCGACGCGGCAGGACGCCTCGTTGTCCATCTGGTGGAGGGCTTCGAGCCACAGCAGGCCGTCGTCGACGAAGGTGTCCACGGCCCACGTGGTGAGGGCGGCCAGGGCGCGGGGGGCCACGCCCCGGCCCCGGGCGCGGGCCGCCGTCCAGTAGCCCACCTCGGCGGTGGGGCTGCCGGGGGCGAGGTCCTTGAGGACGGTGCCGCCGACGAGGAGCGGAGGCGTGCCGTCCCCCGTCACCTCCAGGACGGCGAAGGCGAACCGCAGGCCCCCTGCCCAGTCCCGCTCCTGTTCCTGGATCCAGCGCGCGCCCTCGTCCTCGCGCTCGAACGACAGGCTCGTCCAGCGGCGGAGGGCGGGGTCTCCGGAGATCCCCACCAGGGCGGTGGCGTCCTCCGCGCACCAGGGCCGGAGAACGAGCGCCGGAGCGTGCGGAGTCGGGTCCACGTGGAGCGTCACAGGTGCCTGCATCGCTCGATCGTACGCGGCACCCTGCCCGCCGACCGGATGGTCCGTCGGCGTGAACGACCGCCGGCCGCACCGGCGGACCGGGCCGCAGTCTCTCCCGCGCGTCGGGCGGCAGGACCGTCAGGCATCACGGCGCGTCGGGCAGCAGGACCGTCACCAGGAGACCGCCGGCGGGGCGGGGGAGCAGGGTGAGCGTGCCGCCGTGGGCGCGGACGATGCTGTGGACGAGCGCCAGGCCGAGGCCCACGCCCGCGTGCTCGCCGGTGCGGACGCGTTCCGTCCCCCGCTGGAAGGGCTCGGTGAGGGTCGGCACCAGTTCCGGAGGGAGCGGGGCGCCCGAGTTCTCGACCCGGACCTCGCTGACGCCGTCCCGCGCCTCGGTGTGGACCGTGACGGTGCCGCCGGACGGCAGGTTGTGCACGACCGCGTTCTGGACCAGGTTCGTCACCATCCGCAGGAGCAGCTCGGGGGAGCCGGCGGTCCAGGCCGCCCCGCCCGTCACGTCGAGCGCGATCCCGCGCCGCTCGGCGAGGGGGAGCAGCGTCTCGGCGGCCTCCTCGGCGACGAGGGAGAGGTCGACGCGTTCGCGGCCGACGGGTCCGCGTTCGCTGCGGCCGAGCAGCAGCAGCGCCTCGGTGAGATCGATCGCGCGGGTGTTGGCGGTGCGCAGGCGCGCGAGGAGTTCGTCGCGGTCCCGGGAGGGATCCTCGCGGGCGAGGTCGAGCAGCGCCTGCGTGACGGCGAGCGGGGTGCGCAGCTCGTGGGAGGCGTTCGCGGCGAACCGCCGCTGCTCCGCGACGTGCGACTCCAGCCGGTCGAGCATGGAGTCGAAGGCGTCGGCGAGTTCGTGGAACTCGTCCTGCCGGCCCTCCATCCGGATCCGGTGGGAGAGCGAGCCTGTCCCGGTCGTCCGCGCCGCGGCCGTGATCCGGGTGAGCGGCGCCAGCATCCGGCCCGCGAGCAGCCACCCGCCGACGAGGCCGAACACGAGCAGGAAGCCCATCGCCACCGCCGCCGCGGGTGCGAAGGTCCGCACCAGCAGGTAGCGGTTGGGCGACACCCCGAGGAGGCCCTGGGAGTTGTCGGGGACGTACCGCAGCAGGAAACCCCACACCACCGCCAGCAGGAGGGCGCCCGCGACGGTCAGGAAACCGGCGTAGCTGAGGGTGAGTCTCAGCCGGACGCTGAGGCCCGGGCGCCTACCCACCCGAAGGGTCCGAGTCCGGCAGGCCGAGGTCGATGCGGTAGCCGACCCCCGGCACGGTGGCGATGATCCACGGCTCGCCCAGCCGCTTGCGCAGGGCGGAGACGGTGATGCGGACGGCGTTGGTGAACGGGTCGGCGTTCTCGTCCCACGCCCGGGCCAGCAGCTCCTCGGCGCTCACGACCCCGCCCTCGGCGGCGACCAGGACGTCGAGCACCGCGAACTGCTTGCGGGTCAGCGCCACGTACCGCCCGTCGCGGAAGACCTCCCGGCGGAACGGATCGACGCGCAGACCGGCCAGCTCGCGGACCGGGGGCCGCGCGTACGCGCGCCTGCGGTCGAGCGCCCGCAGGCGCATCACCAGCTCCCGCAGCTCGAACGGCTTGGTCAGGTAGTCGTCGGCGCCGAGCGCGAATCCGGACGCCTTGTCGTCGATGCGGTCGGCGGCGGTGAGCATGAGGATCGGGATGCCACTGCCGGACGCCACGATCCGGCGGGCGACCTCGTCGCCCGACGGCCCCGGGATGTCGCGGTCGAGCACGGCCAGGTCGTAGGCGTGGACGGCGAGCAGCTCCAGGGCGGCGTCGCCGTCGCCGGCGACGTCGGCGGCGATCGCCTCCAGCCGGAGACCGTCACGGACGGCCTCGGCCAGGTCGGGCTCGTCCTCCACGATCAGTACGCGCATGGCCGAAGCCTAGGCAACACGAGAGGGCGCCGGTGGACGCGGCGTCGTGCGTCGCCACCAGCGGCGGGACGCGAGCCCGGCCAGGGCGGCGCCGGCGGCGTTGACGAGGACGTCGTCCACGGAGGACACCCGGTCCAGCCGCAGGACGTACTGCGCGGTCTCGATCAGGACCGAGCAGCCCGCCCCGAGCGCCAGGATCCGCGGCACCGACGCCACGGCCGCGTACCGCATCGGCGCGAAGAAGCCGAGCGAGGCGAGGACCAGCAGATTGCCGCCGATGCCGAGCGGGCCCATGGTGACCAGATCCCGCAGCGGTACGAGGCTCACCCGAGGCGGCGCCACCCCGGCGCCGCCGCCCGGCATGAGCGTCAGCCACAGGAACGGCACTGTCCCGTGCACCATGCCCACCTCGGCCAGCGACCTCCGCCACGGGTCCGCGACCCCGATGCCTCGCCGCACGCGCGCCAGGCTCCACGCCACCAGCAGCGCGACCGGCACCGTGACCAGCGTCATGAGCACCACGCCGTTGAACGTGCCGAGGCAGCGGTCCCACCGCCCCGACACGCACGCCGGCGCGGACATCAGGAGCGGCCCGCGCAGCGTGTACAGGGCCCCCGCCACGCCCAGGACCGCCAGGCCCGCGAGCAGGGTCCCGCGGGCGCGCTGGAGCTGATCCGGCAGTACGGAGTCGTCGTTCATGCCCTCATGGGACACGGCCGGCGGTTGCGTCGGCGTATCGGCTTCTCGATACGCCGACGATATGCGCGGCGATATACGCGGAGCCCTCCCGCGGAGCCCTCCCGCGGCGCCGGACGCGGTGTGCGTCAGCGCAGGCGGCGGGCCCGCAGCACGATGTCGTGGTGGTGGTGCGCGCCGGCGCCGCCCTCGGGCACCACGCGGGGACGCTCCTCGTCCACCTCCACCCGCCAGTCGTCGCCGAGCAGCGTGGAGACCATCGAGGGCCGGACGTAGTCCGCGGGGTCGAACGCGCTGTCCCGCTCCGCGTGGTGCTCGTCCATGCCCGCGTGGTGGACGACCAGCAGCACGCCGCCGGGGGCGACGGCCGCGAGCAGCGCGTGCTCGGCCGTGGCCCCGGGGGTGCGGAGGAGCGCCGGGTACTGGGCGGAGACCAGGTCGAAGGAGCCCGGCGGGAGCGCCGCGTCGGTCAGCCCGGCGTGGACCCAGCGCACCTCCGCACCGGCGTCCCGCGCGTGGACGACGGCCCGCCGCAGCGCTACGCCCGAGACCTCCAGGGCGGTGACGTCCCAGCCGGCGCGGGCGAGCCAGATGGCGTCCGCCCCCTCGCCGCAGCCGACGTCGAGCACCCGGCCGGGGGAGAGGTCGGCGACCTCCGCGACCAGCGCCCCGTTGGGCTGCCCGCTCCACAGCTGCTCCCGCTCGGAGTAGAGCGCGTCCCAGTCGTCGCGCACGGCGGGATCCCCGACGTAGCCGTCGGCGAACGGAGGAGTGTCGGAGGACGGGAGACGGTCGGCGGCGGGGGCGTCTGTGACGATGTCATCGGGCATGGCCCCACCGTCGCCCAGCCCTCCGCGCCCGGGCCAGTCCTCTTGCCGAAACGGCAAATCGGGCTCATCGCACAGGTCCGGGTCGCGAGCCCGACAGGATCCCGAAGAACCGGCCTAGGGTCGGTCCATGACCGACGACGCGCTGCGGATCACCGTGCTCGGCTCCGCCACCCCGTTCCCCCGGCCGGGGAACGCCTGTTCCGGCTATCTCGTCGAGGGCGGTGGCGCCCGGGTGTGGGTGGACGCCGGCAGCGGCACGCTCGGAGAGCTCCAGAGACACGCCGGCCTCGGCGAGATCGACGCGATCTGGATCTCCCACCTGCACGCCGATCACAGCGCGGACCTGCTCACCGCCTACTACGGCCTGCTGTACGCCGATCTCGAACTCACCCTGCCCGTACCCCTCTTCGGGCCGCCCGGCACGGCCGACCGGCTGGCGGGCTTCCTCACCAACGGCCCCGAGCGAAGCCCCGTGGAGCGGGCCTTCGCCTTCGGGGAGCTGACCGACGGGCACGTCGCCGGCGTCGGCGGACTCATCCTGCGGGCGCGGGCCGTCGAGCACGGCATGCCCGCCTTCGCACTCCGCGTCGAGGACGCCCGCGGCCGCTCGCTCGTCTACTCGGGCGACTGCGAGCCCTGTCCGGCGCTCGTCGAACTCGGCCGGGACTGCGACCTCTTCGTCTGCGAGGCCGACGGGGAGAGCGCCGGACACCACTCGGCCGCCCAGGCCGGGCGGAGCGCCGCCCTGGCGGGAGCCCGGCGGCTCGTCGTGACCCACGTGGGACCCGGGACGGAGCCCGCCGAGGCGGTCGCGGGGGCCGCCGCCGAGTTCCCGGGGGAGGTCCGGCACGCCGACCCCGGCGCGTGCTTCACGGTCTGAGGTGCCGGGCTCCCCTCACGGCCCGGGCTCCAGGCGGCCGAGCCAGGCCGCGAGGAGGGGCTCCAGGGCCTCGGCCTCGGCGGGTGTCAGCAGGTCGAGGAGCCGGCGTTCGTTGTGCATGTGGTCGGTGAAGGCGCGGTCGATCAGCTCGCGGCCGGGGCCGGTGAGGGCGACGATACGGCCGCGCTGGTCGTCGTCCGCGCGGCGGCGGGCGACGAGACCGGCGCGCTCCAGCCGGTCGATGCGCTTGGTCATCGCGCCCGTCGTGACCATGGTGTGCGCGGCGAGCTCGCCGGGGGCGCGCTCGAAGGGGGCGCCGGCCCGGCGCAGGGCGCACAGGACGTCGAACTCCCCCTCGCCGAGCCCGTACCGGTCGTAGACGAGGCGCAGCTCGCCGGCGAGGCGGTCGGCCAGCCGGTGCAGGCGGCCGATGACTCCCTGGGGGGAGACGTCGAGGTCGGGGCGTTCGCGGCGCCAGTCGGCCTGGATGCGGGCCACGCGGTCCCGTGGGGGCGGATCGTCCATGACCGGCATCATAGCTTCCATGGAAGATATATATTGGCTTCCATGGAAGCCAATCGCTGGGCCGTGCTGACCGCCGTCGCGCCGGTGGCCTGGGGGGCGAACTACTTCGTCACCCACGAGTTCCTGCCCGCGGACAGCCCGCTGTACGGCGCCGCCCTCCGCGCGCTGCCCGCCGGAGCCGTCCTGCTGGCCCTGTCGAGGAAGCGGCCCCGCGGCGACTGGTGGTGGCGCTCGGCCGTCCTCGGACTGCTCAACGTCAGCCTGTTCTTCGTCCTCGTCTACGCCGCCTCCCAGCTGCTGCCGACGAGCGTCGCCTCCACGGTCATGGCGGTGTCGCCGCTGGCGATGATGCTCATCGCGTGGGCCCTGATCGCGGAGCGCCCCGGCGTCGCCCACCTGGCCGGGGCCGTCGTCGGTCTGACGGGAGTGGCCCTCATGCTGCTCACCGGGGCAGGCACCGTCAGCACGGGCGGCATCCTCGCCTCCGTCGCCGCCATGCTCGTCTCGGCCTTCGGCCACATCCTCGCGAAACGGTGGAGCACCGACGTCGACGTGCTCGCCTCGACCGCCTGGCAGCTCACCGCCGGCGGACTCCTGCTGTTCCCGGTCGCCGCGGTCGTGGAGGGCGCGCCGCCCGGGCTCTCCCCCTCGGCGCTCCTCGCCTTCGCCTACGTCTCGCTGGTCGCGACCGCCCTGGCCTTCACCGTCTGGTTCGCCGGACTGCGGCACCTGCCCGCCGCGACCGTGGGCCTGCTCGGGCTGCTCAACCCGGTGACGGGCGTCCTGCTGGGCGTGGCGGTCGCCGGGGAGTCGCTGACCCTCCAGCAGCTCGGCGGCCTGGGCCTCGTCCTCTGCGGAGTCCTCCTCGGCAGACCGGCGAGGGCCGGGCACCGACGCGGCGAACGCGCCCCCGAGCCACCCGCTGCCCCTGAGCCACTCTCCGCCCCCGAGCCACCCGCCCCCTCCGGGCCGCCCTCCGCCCACGACCCCCGCCCGCTTCCGGGGCCACGGCCTACCGGCCGGCCTCCAGCCAGGTGACGCGGGTGAAGGTCACCGCCTCCGGGTCCCCGGTGAACCACTCGACCAGCACGGGGTGGCCGGGGACGTCGAGGTCGTACACATCGCCCCACTGGTCGGTGGGGCTCGCACCGGGCGGCACGGTCCCGCGCTCGTGCGCCTCGGCGACGGCGCTCAGGACGCGGACCGTGGCGGCGAACACCTCGGGCGCCCGGGCGGACATGGCCGAGAGGACCGCGGCGGCCTGATCGGTCAAGCCGTGGCTCACCGGGCCCGGCCGAGCGAGGCGAGGACCGCCTCCAGCGGCGCGACCCCGCCGCGCTCGCCGGTCCGCAGCGAGGCCGCCCGCTCGCGGTCGGCGTCCGTCCGCCGGGTGTCGGCGACGGCCCGCAGATGCCAGCGGTCCATCACCGCCAACTGCTCGGCCCCGGCCTGCGCCGCCAGCAGCTCCTCCAGGAACGGCCCCTTGCGGCCCGGTGCGAGCGCGGCCGCGATCCCGTTCGCGGTACGGGGGATGCCGGGCGCGGCGGGACGGGGCAGCACACTCACGACACGCTCTCCTTCCGTGCGTCCGGACCTTTCTGACCGAGCGTCGGTTCCACGGTAGACCAGGCGGCTGCCGCACGGGGGAGACACGGAGGTGGCCCCCGAGGGCGGTCTCCACAAGGTCGCGCCCCCGCGTGCGGGACGGACGGGTCCCACGCCCCACAGGCCTCAGCGCCATCCCGGCCACGCCCCCGCGTGCGGGACGGACGCCGATCCGGAGGGAGGCCGGGACGAGCCACCCGAAGCCGATCGGTCCCGCCACGCCCGGCGAGCGGCCCGGATGAACCGGACGGATCACACCGGCGGCACCTGCCCCGCCGGGCGGCCCGGCCGGGAGGCGGTGGCCGGCTCGCCGCGGGTGGCCGGCTCCCGGGGGGCGGCCGCCTCGCCGGGGTTGGTCGGCTCGCCGGGGGTGGCCGGCTCGCCCGGGGTGGTCGGGGCCAGGCCCGCGAGCAGCCGCAGGCCGTCCTCGGCGGGGCTGCCGGGGGCCGCGGACAGCACCAGCAGCTCCCTGCCCGATCCGTCCGGCAGCGCGAAGTTCTCCTGGTGCAGCTCCAGCGGCCCGACGAGCGGGTGCCGGAACGCCTTGCGGCCGTGCGTTCGGGCGCGGACGTCCGCACGCGCCCACAGCCGGCGGAAACGCTCGCTGCCCATGGCCAGTTCGCCGACGAGAGAGGCCAGGCGGGGGTCGTCCGGGTACTTCCCGGCGGCCAGACGCAGATGCCCGACCACGTCCAGGGTGCACGTCTCCCAGTCCGCGTAGAGCCCGCGCTCGTCCTCGTCCAGGAAGATGTGCCGGGCGCTGTTCAGGCCGGCCACCGGACGCCCGTACAGCAGCCCGGCCATGCGGTTGCCGGCCAGCACGTCCAGCCGGTGGTCCATGATCAGCGCCGGTGAGGCCGTCACCAGGTCCAGGACGCGCAGCAGTTCGGGCCGCACCCGCCCGCCCGGCGCCTTCGCCCGGCGGCGGCGCTGCCGCGCGAGCCGGTACAGGTGCCCGCGCTCGGTCTCGTCCAGGCCGAGGACCCGGGCGAGCGCGTCGAGGACCTGCTCGGACGGCTGCGTCGCCCGCCCCTGCTCGAGCCGTACGTAGTAGTCGACGCTGACGCCGGACAGGTGCGCCACCTCTTCGCGGCGCAGCCCCTCGACCCGCCGCCGGCTGTCCGTCGGAATGCCGGCGCCGGCCGGGTCGACCCGGGCACGCCGGGTCCGCAGGAAGCCCGCGAGATCGTCCATGGCTCCAGTATCGGCCCCGCCGCCGCTCCCAGGGTGGCCCTGCCGGTACCAGGAAGACCGTTCCGACGGTACGGGCGCCCCTGAACGACGACGGCCGTCGCGGCCAGACTCGGGCCATCCGACCTGAGGAGCCCCCATGAAGACGCTGATCGTCCACGCCCACCCGGAGCCGAACTCCCTCAACGGCTCGCTGAAGGACCTCGCGGTCGCCACCCTGGAGGGCGCCGGGCACGAGGTGCGCGTCAGCGACCTGTACGCGATGAACTGGAAGGCCACGGTGGACGCCGCGGACTACGGCCCCGACGCGTCGAAGCCGCTGAAGGTCGCCCGGGACTCGGGCCGGGCCTTCGAGGCCGGCCGGCTCACCCCGGACGTCCTCGCCGAACAGGAGAAGCTGCTCTGGGCCGACACGATCGTCTTCCAGTTCCCGCTCTGGTGGTACACCATGCCCGCGATCCTCAAGGGCTGGGTCGACCGGGTCTTCACCCACCGCTTCGCCTACGGCGTCGGCCCGCACGACGAGACCCGCTACGGCGAACGCTTCGGCGAGGGCACCCTCGCGGGCAGGAAGGCCCTCCTGTCGGTGACCGTCGGCGGCCCCGCGTCGCACTACGCGGCCCGCGGCATCAACGGCCCCATCGACGACCTGCTGTTCCCCATCCACCACGGGATCCTCTACTACCCGGGCATCGAGCCGCTGCCGCCGTTCGTGCTGTACGGCAGCGACCGCATGTCCGCCGAGGAGTACGAGACGGCCGCCGAGGCGTTTCGGCAGAGGCTGCTGACCCTGGAATCGACCGAGCCGATCCCGTACCGCCGCCAGAACTTCGGCGACTACGAGATCCCCTCACTGCACCTCAAGCCGGGCCTGGAACCCGAGGGCCGCACCGGCTTCTCCCTCCACGTCCGGAAGGCCTGACCCGCCCGCCCCGGCCGTTATCCTCGTCCGCTGTGACCGGCTCCGAGCGGCTTCCGCTCCTCTTCCTCGACGTCGACGGCCCGCTGATCCCGTTCGGCGCCGAGCCCGGGCGGTATCCGACCTTCGCACCGGCCTCGCACCCGCTCCACGGGGCCGATGTGAACCCGCTCCTCGCGAGGATCGACCCGGCGCACGGAGCCCGGCTCGCCGCACTGCCCTGCGAACTGGTCTGGGCGACCACGTGGATGGACGACGCGAACGAGTGCGTCGCCCCGGTGCTCGGCCTGCCGCCGCTCGCCGTCGTCGCCTGGCCGGAGCCGTCCGACGCCGACGCCGAGGACGACCGGCGCGAGGGACTCCACTGGAAGACCCGGCCGCTCGTCGACCTGGCGGCGGGACGGCCGTTCGTCTGGATCGACGACGAGCTCACCGACCGGGACCGGAGCTGGGTCGGCGCCCACCACCGGGGCCACGCCCTGCTCCTGCGGGTGGACGCCCGCGTCGGCCTCACGGACGCCGACTACGCGACGTGCGGCGCGTGGCTGCGCCGGGAAGGGGACCGGCCGGCCTGAGCGGGGGACCGTCAGGCCGGAGCCGCGACGGCCCGCGGTACGTGGAGGGGCGCCGCGGTGGCCGCGACGACCTCCTCGACGGTGACGCCGGGGGCCAGTTCGGCCAGGACGAAGCCGTCGGGGGTGACGTCCACGACGGCGAGATCGGTGATCACGCGCTGGACGACCGCACGGCCCGTCAGCGGCAGACCGCACGTCTCGACCAGCTTCGGCGTGCCGTCCTTCGCGGTGTGCTCCATGAGGACGACGACCCGCCCGGCGCCGTGGACGAGGTCCATCGCCCCGCCCATGCCCTTGACCATCTTGCCGGGGATCATCCAGTTGGCGAGGTCGCCCGCCGACGACACCTGCATGGCGCCGAGCACCGCCGTGTCGATGTGCCCGCCGCGGATCATCCCGAAGGACAGGGCCGAATCGAAGAAGGAGGCGCCGGGCAGCGTCGTCACCGTCTCCTTGCCCGCGTTGACGAGGTCCGCGTCGAGTTCGTCCTCGGTGGGGTACGGGCCCACGCCGAGGATGCCGTTCTCGGACTGGAGCACGACCTCGACGCCCGGCGGGAGGTGGTTGGGGATGAGCGTGGGAAGCCCGATGCCGAGGTTCACGTAACTGCCGTCGGTGAGTTCCCGGGCGGCGCGGGCCGCCATCTGCTCGCGGGTCAGGGCCATCACACGTCGCCTTCCTGTCGGACGGTACGGCGCTCGACGCGCCGCTCCGCGGCCGGGTCGCCGGGCGTCACCCGGACCACGCGCTGGACGAACACGCCGGGCAGGTGGACCTCGTCGGGGTCGAGCTCGCCCGGCTCGACGAGGTGGTCGACCTCGGCGATCGTGACCCGCCCGGCCATCGCGGCCAGCGGGTTGAAGTTCCGGGCCGAGGAGCGGAACACGAGGTTGCCGTGCCGGTCGCCGACGGTCGCCCGGACCAGCGCGAAGTCCGTCGTGATGCCCTCCTCCAGCAGGTACGGGCGGCCGCCGAACTCCCGCGTCTCCTTCGGCGGGGACGCCACCGCCACGCCGCCGTCCGCCGCGTACCGCCACGGCAGCCCGCCCTCGCCGACCTGCGTCCCCGTGCCCGCCGGGGTGTAGAAGGCCGGGATGCCCGAGCCGCCGGCCCGCAGCCGCTCCGCCAGCGTCCCCTGCGGGACGAGTTCGACCTCCAGCTCGCCGCTCAGGTACTGCCGGGCGAACTCCTTGTTCTCGCCCACGTACGAACTCGTCATCCGGGAGATCTGTCCCGCCGCGAGCAGCAGGCCGAGCCCCCAGTCGTCGACGCCGCAGTTGTTCGACACGATCCTCAGACCGTCGACCCCCCGCTGCCACAGGGCGTCGATCAGCGTGCCGGGTATCCCGCACAGCCCGAAGCCGCCCACCGCGAGGGAGGCGCCGCCGGAGATGTCGGCCACCGCCTCCGCCGCGCTCGCGACCGTCTTGTCCAGACCCATACGGACCCTTTCCCTCGGGCGACCGGGCGACCCCGCAGGTCAGCGCCGGTGGCCGATACGACCGATGGGCAGCGAGCCTAGGCAGCGGCCGCAGGGCCCGCCCATGGCTGCCGTCCACACACCGAGCCCGGGGGACATGGTGACGACCACCTCCCCCGGTGGACACCGCCGTCCCGGACCCGGGCCACGACACCGCCCGCGGGAGCCGGAGGCGGATGGTGCCGCCCACCACCACCGGACGGCCAAGAATGGGCGATACGCCCATGGGTCGGGCCGAAACGGCGTCATAGCCTCTCGCGGGTCCCGGCAACCCCGAACCACGGAGGCACCCCCGTGCGTCTCTCGCTCGGCTCCCCACCCCGCGCCCCGCGCCGCAACGCGCTCACCGCCCTCGCCGTCACCGCCCTGGCGCTCACCGCCGTCCCGGCGGCGGCCGCGCCCGGCCCCGCCGCGCGGGGAGACGGCGCCGGTCACTGCGCCCGCATGGACCAGCTCCGCGTCCCGGGCGCCGAACTCCAGCAGGCCGCCTGCCTGGACGAACTGACCACGGCCGGCACCGTCGCCACCGGCCACTCCGACCCGGCCGACTGGGCGGGACTCACCCCCAAGGACCTCCCCGTCCCCACCGGGGTCCCCGGCATCCAGATCGACGGCTACTTCCCCGACACCTCCATCACCAACACCAACCACGGCTGGAACCACGACGCCCAGTTCGTCATCCGCCTCCCCGACCGGTGGAACGGCGGCCTCGTCGTCGCCGGCACCCCCGGCAACCGCGAGCAGTACGCCAACGACCGGGCCATCGCCGACTGGGTGCTGGCCCGCGGCTACGCGTACGCCGCCACCGACAAGGGCAACACCGGCCTCGCCTTCCACCGGGACGGCCGCGCGCCCGGCGACGCCGTCGCCGAGTGGAACGACCGCCTCACCCAGCTCACCCGCGCCGCCCGGTCGGCCGTCGCCCAGCGCTACCACCGGCCCCCGGCCCGCACCCTCGCCACCGGCATGTCCAACGGCGGCTACCTCGTCCGCTGGCAGCTGGAGAACCACCCCGAGCTGTACGACGGCGGCGTCGACTGGGAAGGCACCCTCTGGCGCGCCGACGGCCCCAACCTGCTGGACTTCCTCCCCGAGGCGCTGCGCGCCTACCCCGTGTACGCGGCCGGCGGCGACGGCGCCGAACAGGCCCGCCGGGACCTCCACGCGGCCGGCTTCCCGGCCGGCACCGAGTTCCTGTGGCCGTACCACCACCAGGTCTACTGGGACCTCACCCAGCGCATCTACCGCGAGGAGGTGGACCCCGGCTTCGACGGCGCGACCGAGGCCGGCACCCCGTACTGCGCGTCCGGAACCCCGGCCTGCGACACCGACTACGACTACGCGACCCGGCCCGCCGAGGTACACCGGGCCGTCGCGAAGATCGCCCTCACCGGCCGCATCGGCAAACCCCTGATCACCCTCCACGGCACCCTCGACACCCTCCTGCCGATCGGCGAGGACTCCGACGTCTACGCCCGCATGGTCCGGGACGCCGGCCGGGGACCGCTGCACCGCTACTACCGCATCGAGGGCGGCACCCACACCGACTCGCTGTACGACGTCTTCCCGGACAAGCTCAGGCCGCTCACACCCTGCCACCGCAGCGGCTTCACGGCACTGGAGAAGTGGCTCTCCACGGGCACCCGCCCGCCGGCCTCCAAGACCGTCGCCCTGCCCGCCGGCGCGGACCCCACGACGCTCGTGAACCGCTGCCCGCTCGGCCGCTGAGGCCGCCAGTGGTGCACCCCACCACAAGAACACCTCGCTTTGTGGTGACCTCATCCATGGGAGGGCCCCGGAGCTCTCCCTACTGTTTCCCGCCATGACGAACACATTTCCCACCCCGGCCGCCCTGCCGGCCGGCGCGGCGACCGACCTGAGCGGACGCACCGCGCTCGTGACCGGCGGCGGCAGCGGCATCGGCCGGGCCTGCGTGCTGGCCCTGTCGGAGGCGGGGGCCACCGTGCACGTCGTGGACCGGGACGGCGCCGCCGCCGAGGCGGTCGCCGAGGCCGCCGGCGGAGTGGCGCACGAGGTCGACCTCGCGGACCGGGCCGCGATCGACCGCCTCCCGGCCGCCGTCGACATCCTCGTCAACAACGCCGGCCTCCAACACGTCGCCCCGCTCACCGAGTTCCCCCCGGAGCGCTTCGAGCTCATCCAGAACGTCATGGTCACCGCCCCGTTCCTGCTCATGCGCAGGACGCTGCCGCACATGTACGGGCAGGGCTGGGGCCGTGTCGTCAACGTCTCCAGCGTCCACGGCCTGCGGGCCAGCGCCTACAAGTCCGCCTACGTCGCCGCCAAGCACGCCCTCGAAGGACTCAGCAAGGTCGCCGCGATCGAAGGCGCCCCGCACGGCGTGACCAGCAACTGCGTCAACCCCGGCTACGTCCGCACCCCGCTGGTCGAGGGCCAGGTCCGCGACCAGGCCGCCGCCCACGGCATCAGCGAGGGCGACGTCCTGTCGAACGTCATGCTGGCCCGCTCGCCCGTCAAGCGGCTCCTGGAGACCGAGGAGGTCGCGTCCGCCGTCCTGTGGCTCTGCGGCCCGCACTCCGGCTACCTGACGGGCACCTCCCTGCCGCTCGACGGCGGCTGGACCGCGGGCTGACCCGTACCCCCGCTCCACTCCGCTCCACCGTCGAGCGGTACGTCGACGGCGGGCGGAGACCCCGCCCTCCGCGCCGGGAAGCGGTACGGACCCGAACCCGTACGGTCCACCGGCCCGCGGGCAGCACCACGCCGCGCCCCGACCGGGCGTCCGGCGCGGCAGCCCCCGCGCCGTGCCGCCTCGAAGACCGGTCCTGACCTGCGACATGTGCGTTCCGGCTCACAGTGGAGGATGGTGGGACGACCGGACCGATCCGGGTTACCGCCGACGTCCCACCTTCCCGTCGGCGGCGATGTCGCCTCGAAGCCAGGCTCCGACGCCTGGGATCCCGCGGAGGCCAGCGGGTGCACGCAGCCGAAGGGCCGCCCCCACGGATCGAGGCGACGCAACGTGACACCCGACCGACCCCGACACCAGACGCCCCGCACCCGCCTCCAACTCGTCGCCGGTGCGCCGGCCTGGCGCGCCCACCACGGCGACGCCCTCGTGCGCTACGCCCCTGTCGGCTGCCCGACCACGGCCGCCCTGCTCCTGAGCGGTGCCTTCGACGCCGACACCGTCCCCTGCCTGCGTGAGGCCCTCGACGCGGTCCGCACCCCGCAGGTCGAACTGGTTCTGCTGGACCTGGCGGGCGTGAACTTCGGCGACTCCGCGCTCGTCCACGCACTCGGCGACACACGGAGCCGGCCCGAGCGGCACATCCTCATCGGCCCGCTCAGCGGCCAGCTCACGCGGCTCCTCGCCGTCACCGGCACCGGGGACGTGCTGGACGTCGTCGACGCGGTCTGACCGGCAGCGCACTGTTCTGTTCACGGATCTGTTCACGGAACTCGTCGTCGGCGCGACGCGAGGCGCACTCGCCCCGCGTGGAGCCGCGGCCGGCCGCCCCGCTCACTCCCGGCCGGGCCCGCTCCTCGTCGACCGTGCGCCCTCACACGATGCGGTCGGGCATGTCGCCGCGACCCGATTCGCGTACATGAAGCGAGGTGACTTCGTAGTACACCGCCGAGCTGGGGGAGAGGGCGCGGCAGGTCAGCGGGTGCGCCGGCGCCCGGTGGGCGTGGACCTCGACCTCGAAGTCCGACAGTCCGGCGAGCCGGCCGGTGACGCGGATCCGCCGGCGGTCGTCGTCCCTGACCGTCTCCTCGACGACGTAGTCGTGCCGACCCGATGGACCCGCGTGGCGGAGAACGGCGGACAGGGCCGCCTGCTGGGGCGGGGTGAGGTCCGTGTAGCCGCGCAGATGGTCCGGGTGGATGCGGTTCGACAGGTGTTCGTCCACCACGCTCACCGCCGAAGGGGCGTCGAGGTCGCCGTAGTAGACACCGTCGGGAACGACGACGACGTTGGCGGCGAACCTGTCGCCTCCCACGTGCGTGCACTCCCACACCAGCCGTGGCCATGCCTCACTCAGGGCACGGGCCACCGGACGGCCGCGGAGGGCGCAGCAGGTGTCGTGCAGGCCATGGGCGCAGACGAGGACGACCGGCGGGTGCCCCGGTTCTCCGGGTGCGTCCAGGGCGGTGACGATCCCCGCCAGGTCCCTGTCGTCGTCCCAGGTTCCCCATTCCTGGCGGTGGGCGCCTCCCGATGCGTACCGGAGTACGGCCCATCGTGGCCGTTCGTCGGTACGACCGCGGCCGTGGCGTCGGATCAGCAGCACGCGCGCGCGCATCGCGCGTGCGGCGGCGTTCACCCGTGCCTTGATGTCGGGATCGAGACCGACTCCGTCGAAGCCGTTGAACGGCCAGCCGGCCCGGTACTCGATGAGGATCCAGACCGAGCCGTACGGTGCCGTGCCGACGAGGGGGTCTCCGCGCAGGCGAGCGGCGTCGGAGCAGAGGAACCGTGCCGGATTCGGAGTCGTCATCGGGCCGTCTCAGGACTCGGCCGGGACGAGCACACCCGCGCGGAGCAGCCGTTCGGCCAGTGGAAGACCCAGCTCGCCGGCCAGGTGAGTGCCGCCGTCGAGGATCTGGAGCGCCGAGGGGAGTTCTGCCTCCGAGAGGTCGAGCCACCCGACGCGGGTGGTGAGGCGATGGCCACCCAGCCTGGCTTCCAACGCCTCCCGCAGCCGCACCGGCGAGTCGGGAGCGAGGCCGTCGAGAGCCCCGAGCTGCGCCAAGGGCCCCAGGGGTGCGGGGCGCGCCTGGTCGCGCCGGGCGCGGTGGAAGCGGGGAGTCGGGTCGGCCTCGGCGAGCGCGGCGACGAGACGCCGGCGCACGAGGTCGATGTCGGCGCCCGGACCGTCCGCGCCCAGCGGGAGGGACCCGCGCATCTCCACGTCCTCCCGCAGCAAGGCGAGGGCGGCTTCGGCGAGTTGTCGTGCCAGCGCGTGCCGCGTCCAGGTGTGGACGCCGAGTGTCAGATGGATCGTCACCGCCCCCAGTGCTTCGGCGGCGTGCAGCCATCCGCGCGGCAGATAGAGGACGTCACCGGGTCCGAGCACCGTGTCGAGGTACGCCTCGGACCGCGCGGCCTCGGCGACCGCGGCGCGGCGGGCCGTCCAGGGCTGGTCGCGCAGGGGCGCCGGGTGCACCGGCTCGTGGACGATCCAGCGCTTGGTGCCGGCGACCTGGAGGACGAAGACGTCGTGGACGTCGTAGTGGTCGTCGAAGCCGCGGCTCTGCGGCGGGGTGACGTAGGCGTTCGCCTGCACGGGATGGCCGAGTTCCGTGCCGAGCCTCGCCGTGAAGTCCGTGACCGGTTCCCAGGTGCGGTGGAGCGCCTGCAGGACCAGGGTGCTGCCGTCGGCGAAGCTCCGCCACAACGCGGTGTCGTCCAGCTGGTCCGCGACCGACGCGCCCACTCCTCCCGGCGAGGTGTACGAGGACTCGGGGGCGGTGACGCCGTCCTTGGCGACGCGGACGAACGGCGTGCGCAGTCCGCGCCGGGAGACCAGCTCGTCGACGGCGGATGCCGAGAAGAGGTCGGAGAAGTCACCGCTTCCGCGGGTGAGCAGCGGCAGGCGCCCCCAGACCTCCGCGGCGAACTCCTCACGGCCGAGGCCGATCAGCCGTGCCTCCAGGACACGACTCCCGGCATCCGGGGCCGTGTCCCGAAGCGTCCTGGGGACGGTGCTCAAACGCCGCCGCCGGCTTCTCCGGCACCACCATCGCCTCCACTGTCCGCGCCACCGTCCGCACCGCCATCGGCACCACCATCTGCGCCTCCGTCGGCCCCACTGTCCGCGCCTCCGTCGGCACCCGCGTCCGCGCCGTCATCGGCGCCGCCGTCCGCACCACCGTCGGCGCCTCCGTCGGCTCCGCCGTCGTGTACGCCGGGAGTGCCGGCCGCACCGCCGTCCGCCGGGCCCTCGGCGCCGCTGTCCGCACCGCCGTCGGCGCCTCCGTCCGCTCCGCCGTCGTGGACGTCGGGCATGCCGCCGGCGCCGCCGTCCTCGGGACCTTCCTGCCGCTTCGGGTCCTGCTCGGAATGCGCCATGTCTCCTCCTGAGGACAAGGACGATCGTCGAGGGGCGGTCCGACACACTGCGCGGACCTCCTCTCCAAGCTCACCCACGTGAGTGGCACCGGCAACCGGAGGGTGGACCGGGCCACGCGCACCGAGACCCGCAACTCCACGAGAGACATCCCGAATCATCCCGGATGTCCGTTTCCGCGATCGGTCCTGAGGGCACGCGCGCTATGGATCAGTCGAGGAGGAGGCGTCATGAGGGCACTCACCTGGCAGGGCAGGAGGGACGTACGGGTGGACACCGTGCCCGATCCGGTGATCCGCGAGGACGACGATGTGATCGTCAGGATCACCACGACCGGTCTGTGCGGCTCCGACCTGCACCTCTACGAAGTCCTCGGCCCGTTCCTCGACGCCGGGGACATCCTGGGGCACGAGCCCATGGGAGTCGTCGAGGAGGCGGGACCGGCGGTCACCGCTCTGAAGCCGGGGGACCGGGTGGTGGTTCCGTTCAACATCTCCTGCGGGTCGTGCTTCATGTGCGGCCGAGGGCTGCACTCCCAGTGCGAGACGACGCAGGTACGGCAGCACGGCACCGGCGCCTCGCTCTTCGGGTACACGAAGCTCTACGGCCAGGTCCCCGGCGGCCAGGCCCAGTACCTGCGCGTGCCCTTCGGCAACTCGCTGCCGATCCCGGTACCGGACGGGCCGCCCGACGACCGCTTCGTCTACCTCTCCGACGTCCTGCCCACGGCCTGGCAGGCGGTCGCGTACGCGGACGTGCCGCCGGGAGGCAGCGTCGCGGTCCTCGGACTCGGACCCATCGGCGACATGAGCTGCCGCATCGCCGCCCATCGCGGAGCCGCCACGGTCATCGGCATCGACCTCGTCCCCGAGCGACTCGAAAGGGCACGTCGACGCGGTGCCCACGCCCTGGACCTGAAGGAGTGCGGCGACGGCCTCGCCGACGCCGTCCGCTCCCTCACCGAGGGGCGCGGCCCGGACGCCGTCGTCGACGCCGTGGGCATGGAGGCGCACGGCAGTCGCGTCCCCGAGGCCGCCCACGGCCTGACCAACCTCCTGCCGGACGCGCTGGCCGGGGCCCTGATGAAGCGCGCCGGAGTCGACCGGCTCGCGGCCCTCCGGACCGCCATCGACCTCGTCCGCCGCGGTGGCACCGTGTCGGTCTCCGGGGTATACGGCGGCGCGGCGGATCCGCTGCCCCTGCTGACCATGTTCGACAAGCAGCTGACGCTGCGCATGGGGCAGGCCAACGTGCTGCGCTGGGTCGACGACATCCTCCCCCTGCTCACCGACGGGGACCCGCTGGGCGTCGACGACTTCGCCACCCACCGCCTGCCCCTCGAACAGGCCCCGGACGCGTACGCCATGTTCCAGAAGAAGCAGGACGGGGCCGTCAAGGTCCTCTTCTCCCCCTGACTCCCGCCCCCATGTCCGCTGAAACCCCTATGGGCCCCATGCCCGTGACCACGGAACCGGCTGCTGCGAGCGCCGGGTTCCCTCCGGAGATGAGGTAGCCGATGTCCAGCACGGTTCTGCCCCCGGGCGCGCTCCCCGGGGGCCTGTTCGCCCTCCCGAGAGTCTACCGGCCCCAGGAGGACACGCATCTGCTCGCCGCGGCGCTGGCCCGGGAGGAGGTCGGGCCCCTCACGGACGTCCTGGAGATCGGCACCGGTACCGGAGCACTCGCCCTCCACGCCGCGCGCAGGGGCGCCGCCACGGTCACGGCGGTCGACGTCTCCTGGCCCGCCGTGGTGACGGCACGGATGAACGCGCTGTTCCACCGCCTGCCGCTGCGCGTTCTGCACGGTGACTTCGCCGAGCGGACGCACGGACGGCGCTTCGACCTGATCGTGACCAACCCACCGTACGTACCGGCCCCGGGGGCCCGGCTGCCGAGGGGCGCGGAGCGGGCCTGGGACGCGGGTGCCGACGGCCGCCTGGTGATCGACCGGATCTGCGAGGCCGCAGGCGCTCTGCTGCGCCCCGGCGGAGTCCTGGTGATGGTGCACTCCGGCATGTGCGGTGCGGAGACGACCGTGAACCACCTGACAGGAGGAGGCCTGTCCGCCACGGTCGCGGCACGTGCGTCCGTTCCGTGGGGGCCGGTCCTGCGTTCGCGACGGGCCTGGCTGGAACGGCGAGGCCTGGCCGGCGCGGACGAGCAGCGGGAGGAACTGGTGGTCATCCGTGCCCGCAACCTCTGACGACACGCCGGACCGGACACCCGCGCGCCGGGTGTTCGTGGATCCTCAGGGGCCCGTCATCGTGGAGGGCCCCGTCGAGATCGTGCTCGACGACGGCACGGTAGCCCGGTCCGATCGCTTCTCCGTCGCCATCTGTACGTGTCGGCGCAGCCGCACGTACCCCTGGTGCGACACCAGTCATCGCCGCCGCGAGCGAAACGGCCGCCCGACCGAGGAAAGGAAGCGATAATGCCCCCGCCGAGCCCGAGCCCGAGCCCGAGCCCGAGCCCGAGCCCGAGCCCGAGCCCGAGCCCGAGCCCGGCGACCGCCGCCGCGGCACCCCGGCTCGTGGAGGAGCGGGGCGAACTGTCCCGCGCCGTGACGCGGGCCCTGCGGTCAGGAGACGCGCCGCGACACCCGGCCGCGGCCGTACCGCGCGCCGACCCGTGGGGCGAGGACCTTCAGCTCACCCTCTATCTCCTGTACGAACTCCACTACCGGGGCTTCGAGGGAGTGGACGACGCCCGCGAGTGGGACCCCGACCTCCTGCGGCTGCGTCAGGCGATGGAAGCGCGCTTCCTCGACGTCCTACGCGCCGAACTCCCCGACGCTCCACGGACGGTCGCGGAAGCCTTCGCACCCCTTCTCGTCGAGCCCGTGGACCTCAGCGGCAGCCTCAGCCACCACCTCGCGACGGCCGGTGAGCTGTGGCAGCTGCGCGAGTACGCGGCTCTGCGTTCCCTCTACCATCTGAAGGAGGCCGACCCGCACGCGTGGGTGATCCCCCGGCTCGCCGGACAGGCCAAGGCGTCCATGGTCGCCATCGAGTACGACGAATTCGGCGCCGGCCGCGCCGACCGCGTCCACGCGCGGCTCTTCGCGGACCTCATGGACGACCTCGGCCTCGACCGCGCCTACGGCCGGTACCTGGACCACGCGCCCGCACCGCTCCTGGCGACCGTGAACCTCATGTCGCTCCTCGGGCTCCATCGCGCCCTGCGCGGCGCCCTCGTCGGCCACTTCGCCTGTGTCGAGATCACCTCGTCGCCCGGGTCCAGACGCCTGGCCACAGCCATGCGGCGGTGCGGGGCGGGACCCGCGGCCGAACGCTTCTACGCCGAACACGTGGAGGCCGACGCCGTCCACGAACAGGTGGTGCGCCACGGCGTCGTCGGCGGACTCCTGGCCGACGAGCCCACGCTGGAGGCCGACATCGCCTTCGGCTGCGCCGCGACCGTCCTGCTGGAGGACCGCCTCGCCGCTCACCTCCGCGAGGCGTGGGACCGGGGAGCCAGCGTCCTGCGCCACCCCCTGGAGTAGAGGCCGGCGGAGGAGAGCACGACCTGCGGTGGGCTTCAGCTGTCCGGCATCCGTGCGAGGGAGTCCCGGAGCGGGTGATCATGAGATGTTCGGGCAGACGCGGCCCGTGATCACCGTTGCGGCTGCGTCACGCCGTCGCAGCCGCCGCCGAGACGAGCGGCGTGCGGGTGGCCGCGACGGGCGCGGCACCGCTGCGCGGCGGCCTGCCCGTACCCGTGACCCCCGCGCCGCGCTACCTGAGGATGGAGAGAGCGGCTCGGCGTCTGGTCGACGAGCAGTTGATCTGCGGGATGCACGTGCACGTGGGGATTCCCGATCCGGAGACGGGCGTGGCGGTGCTGAACAGGATCCGGGGCTGGCTCCCCACCCTTCTGGCGATGTCCGCCAACTCGCCCCTGTGGGACCGTCGGGACACCGGATTCGCGAGTTGGCGCACCATCATCTTCGGCCGCTGGCCGGTCAGTGGCCCGCCGCCTCCTTTCGACGGGGTCTGCGACTACGAGGGGCGGCTGGAGCAGTTGGTGGAGTCGGGGGTGATCGCCGACCGGGGGCAGGTCTACTGGCAGGCTCGACTGTCCGACCGCTACCCCACGGTCGAGGTGCGCTGCCTCGACGTCCAGCTGTGTGCCGACGACGCCGTCATGTTCGCCGGGATCGTCCGGGGACTGGTGGCCACGGCCATCGCGGAGGAGAAGGCAGGCATGCCCCTGCCCGAGGTCCCACCGGAGCTGGCACAGGCCGCGAACTGGCACGCCGCCCGACACGGTCTCGCCGGCACCCTGCTGGATCCCCTGGGGCGCCCGCATCGCAGCGGCGACGTGCTGTACGCCCTTCTGCGCCACGTCACTCCCGCGCTGGGGGACGCGGGCGACCTCCGCGGAGTGAGCGGGCTCGTCCACCGGCTCCTGCACCGCGGCACACCCGCCGAGCGCCAGCGCCGGGCACTGGACGAGACGGGCATGCCGGGGTTGATCGGCCTGCTGACCGGGGCCGACGCGTCCCAGTGAGCGGCCGGCTCGGTCTCTCCCTCAGCCGGGCGCGGCCGCTGCCCGTCAGGGGCGCCGTCGGCACCTGACCGCCCGCTGACGGCGCCGTCGCTTCGAAGCGCCCCGTCCCACGTCGGCCGGTCAGGCGGCCAAGGCGTCGGTGACGGCGGGATGGCAGCCGATGACGGCCTCCAGACCGACGATGGTGATGGTGCGGTGTACGGCGGAGGAGGGTGAGGCCAGACGCAGCCAACCGTCGGCCTCGGTCAGTTCCTGGTGCGCGGTGATGAGGACGTTGATTCCGCTGGAGTCCATGAAGCTGACCTGGCTGAGGTCGGCGACGATCCTCGGTCGCCGGCCCGGGACGCGCAGCGCGTCCCGGAGTGTGCCGCCGGTGACGTGGTCGATCTCGCCGGCCAGGCGGACGATGCGGACGCCGCCGGGCGCTGAGGCGGTGGTGACGACCAGCTGTCCGGGCGTAGGGCTTGGAAAGTTCCGGTTCTCTGCCGCAGCCATGGGGGAAGCCTGGCACACTCGCCGGGTGATGCCCAGCCCGCCCGGCGCTCTCGATCAGAGGTGGCCCGGTGTGCCGTGCCTCACACGGAGGGCCGGGCATCAGACATCGGCCGGGGGGTAGGCGCCCTTCGGTGGCAAGCGGGTGCAGAGGCGGTCATGCACGAACCAGGTACGTCGACGCGAGAGGCGTTCACGGCACCCCTGTCCAGCATGTCGACGTCGCTCGACGGCAGCGGTGCCTCGATCGCCCGAGCACGTCGTCTCGCCGCCGCGTTCCTCGCCGAGGTGCACGACGCCCGCGTTCGACGCGTGGCGCCGGCAGCGGTCGAGCTGGCGCAGTTGGTGCTCAGTGAGCTGGTCACCAACGCCCTCAAGTACGCCCCGGGTCCCCTCGTGATCGAGCTGCGGATCGTCGGTGAGCAGGTGGAGATCGTCGTCCGGGACTCCAGCACCGTTCTGCCTGCCGCCCGCCCCGCCGACGCAGGGCGCATCGGCGGGCACGGGCTGGAGATCGTCGCGAGTGTCGCCGACAGCTTCGAATGCACCGAGGAACCGGCGGGCAAACGCGTCACGGTACGCCTCTCCCTGACCGGCACCGGGTAGCCGAAGCCCCCGCGGGTCCGCCGCCGGGCGACGCGACCGGTGCCCCCGACGCGGAGCCCTGTCCGAGCGATTCCGCCGGACCACAGGAACAGACGCCTTCATACATGTGCGGGCGCGGGGTGGGCGGCGCGGATCCTCCGGGCACGTCCCGGTGACCTCACGTGACCGTCCTGCCCGGGTTCCCGTCCCGGCGCGGTGAGGGGTCGCCGCTTCGCCCTCGATCGCGATCCCGAACGCCTCAAGAGCTTGGGGAGAACCCCTTCGGTGCATGCTCCCGGCCGTCTAGTCGGTCTCCTCCTGGGGTGCCGGGGTCCCCGGCCCGGCGGTCGGGGCGCCTTCACCCCGCGCGTCGGCGTTCCCGTCCGCGTCGTCGTCGGTGTGGCCCTCGTCGGACGCGTCCGCCCCTCCCGTCTTCCCGGACGGGGAGTGCCCGCCTTCGGCGACCCTGATGTCAGGGGCTTCCGGGTCGGGCGGGGGCAGGTCAGGGGTGACGGCGTCCGGCGCCGTCGGAACGGGGTCGGGGAGCTCTGGCTCCGGGGTGCTGTTCATCGCCTTCTCCTTGCTGGATTCCCACGGGCTCGTACCTCGGCTGCCCTCTCCCGCGATCCTCATTCCCGCGCCCCTCACCCAGAGCCGCGGGCGGGCCGGCGGGCACCACGGACCCGGTCTCGCCTGCGGATCCGCGTCCGGGAACGGCATCGGCGAGGCCACGACGAACTGAGGCGGGTGACCGGCGGGCGGCAGGGTATGCGCGGACCGGAGAGGTCTTGGCGAGCGGAGGAAGGTGAGCAGCGAGATGAGCACCGTGGGAAATCGCCCCGGTCATGGCGGCGAAGAGCCGGTGGCCGATCTCGTGTCGAGGGCGTCGCGGCAGATCTCGGAGTTGGTCCGGGTGGAGATGCGGCTGGCCCGCGCGGAGATGGCCCAGAAGGGCAAGCGGTACGGGACCGGCGGCGGCCTGTTCGGCGGCGCCGGGCTCGTCGGGGTCCTGGCTGCCCAAGCCCTTGTCGCCGCCGCGATCGCGGCTCTGGCCCTGTTCCTTCCGCTGTGGGCGTCGGCCCTGATCATCGGCGCCGCTCTCGCGGCCTTCGCCGCGGTGCTGGCCATGGCCGGCAAGCAGCAGTTCGCCCGGGCCGGTGGTCCGGCCCCGGAGCAGACCATCGACAGCGTCAAGGCCGACGTGGCCGAGATCAAGGAGAAGGCACACCGATGAGCCGCCAGCCCCAGGACGACAAGCCCGGAACAACTCCGGAACAGCTGCGCGAGCAGATCGAGCACACCCGCGACCAACTCGGCCGGACCGTGGAGGCACTGGCAGGCAAGGCCGACATCAAGGCGCAGACCAAGGCGAAGGCGGCCGATGCCAAGGAGCAGGCCGTCGAGCAGGCCGCGCTGCTGACCGGCCGGATTCAGGGCAAGGCATCCCAGGCCGCCGAGCTGATCAAGGCCAGGACCCCGGACCCGGTGCTGGACCACGTGACGCACGCCGCGGCGCAGGTCCGTGACGGCGCGGCCCACGTCGGGCACCTGGTCGCGGAGAACACGCCCCGCCCCGTGCGCCGGAAGGCGGCATCCGCCGGCACCCTCGCACGGGCCGGCCGCACCCCGCTGCTGGCCGTCGCCGCGCTGACGGCCGTCTTCCTCGTCCTGCGCCGCAACCGGAGGCGGACATGAAGGCATCCAAGGTCGCCTACAAGCCCGTCGGGCTCGCCCTCGGCACCGTCAGCGGCCTGGCCGCGAGCCTGGCCTTCAAGCAGGCGTGGAGACTGATCAGCCCCGACGACGACGCCCCGGACGCCACGGACGAGGACCGCACCTGGCGGGAGGTCCTGCTCGCCGCAGCCTTGCAGGGTGCGATCTTCGCCCTGGTCAAGGCTGCCGTCGACCGGGCAGGAGCGACCGCCACCCGCCGCCTGACCGGCACCTGGCCCGGGTGAACCGCCCACCCCTCGCCGCACCGCCTCGACGGACGGCGTCGGGCATGAACCGACCAGGCACTCGCGAGCCCCCATCCCGATCGCCCACCGGTTGCCCGGTCCTCGCTCACCGACAGGACCGCCGCGCCGACCGTGGAGACCGGCCTGCGGCTGGTCCCCGGCAGCGTTCTACGAGCGCGGCGACGGCGGGCGGGTCCACTGCGGGTCCCGGCGAGGAGAGCCTCATCGATGTCCTCGCCCCGTACCGAGTGGGACCGACCGCCGTACCGAGTGGGACCGCCCCCCGTACCGAGTGGGACCGACCGCCGTACCGAGTGGGACCGCCCCCCGTACCGAGTGGGACCGCCCCCCAGCCCCGGCCGATTGAACCCAGCCACTCCGGGCAGGCGCCCTGACGAAGCCCCGTCCCTCGGAGGTCCCATGACCTTGTCCGCTCCGACCCAGCCCGACGAGCGCAGCCCGTACGAACGCGCCGCCGACTACATCGCGGCCGCCTTGATCTTCCTCCAGGACAACGTGCTGCTGGCCCAAAGCTTGCGGCCCGAGCACGTCAAACCGAGACTTCTGGGCCACTGGGGATCCTGCCCCGGCATCACGATGGTCTACTCGGCCCTGAACACCCTGATCCGCGAGCGAGGCACCGATGTCCTCCTGGTCACCGGGCCGGGCCACGGCGCACCCGCCATCCACGCCAACCTCTGGCTGGAGGGCACGCACGAGCGCCAGGACCCGGGGCTGGCCAGAACGGGGGAGGGCCTGAGGGAGCTGGCGCGCCGCTACTGCGCCCCGGACGGCTTCCCCAGCCACCTCTCTCCGTCCGTACCCGGCACCCTGCACGAGGGCGGAGAACTCGGCTACGCCCTCGCGACGGCCGTGGGGGCCGCGCTGGACGCCCCCGACCGGGTCGTGGCATGCGTGGTGGGTGACGGCGAGGCGGAGACCGGCCCCACGGCGGGAGCCTGGCACTCCACCAAGTTCCTCGACCCCGTGACCTGCGGAGCGGTCCTCCCCGTGCTGCACCTGAACGGCTACAAGATCTCCTCACCGACGCTCTTCGCGACGATGACCGACACGGAGCTCACCGCTCTCTTCCGGGGCTACGGCTGGGACCCGCGCATCGTGGACGAGACCGGTCCCGCACCCGGAGCCGCCCTGACGACGGCCGTGCTGGACGCCCACGACACCATCCGGGAGCTCCAGCGCCGGGCCCGCGCCGGCGACGTTCCCATGCGGCCCGCCTGGCCGATGATCGTGCTCCGGAGCCTCAAGGGCGCCGGGGCGCCGGCCGAGGTCGGCGGCACCGCCATCGAGGGCACCTTCCACTCCCACCAGGTCCCCCTCCCCGGAGCACGCGAGGACCCCGCGCAGTTGAAGGCACTGGAGTCCTGGCTCCGGTCGTACCGCCCCGGGGAACTGTTCGACGAGGGGGGACGGCCGGTACCCGAGGTCCTCGCCGGCCTGCCGGCACCGGACGCTCTCATCGGTGCCCAGCCCGCCGCGAACGGAGGACGACTGCGCCGTCCTCTCCCGCTCCCGCCCCTGAAGCCCCACGCCGTCGCCCTCGCGGACGGCCCGGGTTCGACCACGGCGAGCCCCACCCGCGTCCTGGGCGACTGGCTGACCGGACTGATGGAGGCGACCGCCGGGAGCCGCGACTTCCGCATCGTCTCCCCGGACGAACTCGCCTCCAACAAGCTCGACGCGATCCTTCGGGCCGGCGGACGCGCGTACGTCTGGCCGGTCGAGGAGTACGCCGAGGACCTGGCCCGGGACGGCCGGGTCATGGAGACGCTCTCCGAGCACAACTGCCAGGGCTGGCTCCAGGGGTACCTGCTCTCCGGCCGCCATGGACTCTTCCCCACCTACGAAGCCTTCGCCTCGATCGTCGACAGCATGGCCAACCAGTACGCGAAGTGGCTGAAGATGTCCCGGGAGGTTCCCTGGCGCGCCCCGGTCAGCAGCCTCACCTACCTCCTCACCAGCGAGGGGTGGCGCCAGGAGCACAACGGCTACAGCCACCAGGGCCCCGGCTTCATCAGCAACCTGCTCGACCGCAACTCCGCCGTCACCGGCGTCTACCTGCCGCCCGACGCCAACACCCTGCTGGTCACGATGGAACAGCTCCTCGACGAGACCGGGAAGATCAACGCCGTCGTCGCCGGCAAGCACGACGCCGCCCAATGGCTCGACCTCGACGCCGCCCGCTCGCACTGCCGGGCGGGCGCCTCCGCCTGGGCATGGGCCGGGACCGCCGACGACGGACCCGCCGAGGCCGTCCTCGCCTGCGCCGGCGGCATTCCCACCGTCGAATCGCTCGCCGCCGCCGACCTGCTGCGCCGCGACCTCCCCGACGCCCGGATCCGCTTCGTCAACATCGTCGACCTGTGCGCCCTCGCCCCGCCGGACCGCCACCCCCACGGGATGTCCCCCGAACGGTTCCACGACCTGTTCGGCGACGACACGCCCGTCGTCCTCGACTTCCACGGCTACCCCTCGGCCGTGCACCAGCTTCTGCACGGCCGCCCCCACCCCGGCCGCTTCCACGTCCGCGGCTACGTCGAGGAAGGCACGACCACCACCCCGTACGACCTCCTCGCGCTCAACGGGACCACCCGGCACGACCTCGCCCTCAGCCTCCTGCGCCATCTGGAGCGGCCTGGAGGCCGGACCCGGCAAATCGCCGAGCAGTACGCGCGCCACCGGGACGAACTCCGGCGCGAGCTTCGCCGCACCGGAGTGGACCCCGCCGAGATCACCGAATGGCGGTGGCCGGCATGACCCGCGCCGTACGCGCGGCAGACGCCACGTTGGGTCGCTCGGCTGAACCTCCCGCTCGGCACCACCATTTCCGGGCAAGGAGATCTCCATGGACGACGAACTGCGTAGGGACCCGGAGCATCAGCCGCCGGAGGGGGTCGACGAGAAGACCGTGCGCGCGCTGGGCGCGCTCTCGAAGGCGCTGGAGACCACGGAGCGGGCCCGGGGCCACCTCTACGGCTTCCATCAGCTGACCGGAACGGCCGACTTCGAACTCGGTGACGCGGTCCGGCAGCTGCGGGAGGCCGGGCACGAGGAGCAGGCGGCGCGGGTGGAGCGCGAGTTGGTGGGCCGCAACGTCATCCCCGGCCACTGGACCTTCCAAATCATCGAGGCGTACAACGACACCTACTACAGACCGTTCGCCGCGATGGAGCGCGACATCGTCGACGAACTGGCCGACGGACGCGACCACCTGTGGGAGGCGCGTCTCAAGACAGAACGCCGCACCCACCACCATCCGGACCACACACCGACGCCCACCGACACCTGAATCCCCGACACGGCATTCCCTGTCGGGAGTGCTGAACGGAGACGAGAATCAGCCCGCCGGGTACGGTGAGCTCTTGAGCAGACGGGCGAGATGAGCCGTGTTCGCGGCCGGAGTCCCGGTGGTGGCCGCGGTCTTCTCGGGTGTCTCGTCGAGGTCCTGGTAGTCGGTGCCCTGCATGGCTTCGCCGACCCACTAGGTGACCGCGTTCGGGGCGAGGGTGAAGCCGACGTCGTTGCGGCCCTGGAACAGCTCGGCGCTGACCTTGTGCGCGCCGTCCTCGTTGCCGACCACGCACACCGCGGCGGCTTTGCCGTAGGTGAGCATGCGGCCCTGGTCTTCGCTCTCGCCGAGTTCGGCATCGAGGCGCTCCAGGACGCGCTGGGCGATGCTGGAGGGGTGGCCGAGCCAGATGGGCGTGGAAAGGACGAGGATGTCGCAGCCCAGGACGGCGGCACGGATCTCCGGCCAGTCGTCCCCTTCGCCCATGTCGATCTCCACGCCGGGTTTCACGTGGTGGTCGACGACCCGGATGACCTTGCCCGTCACGCCGTGCTCGGCGAGCGCGGCCATGGTCTGCTCGGCCAGCAGCTGCGAGCTCGACCGAGCCGGCGAAGGGGACGGGGTGCAGACAAGCGCGAGCGCACGCAGCGGAGTGTGATTGCTGGGACTCATGTTGAGCGGCTAACCGCCCGCCCTAGGCTGCTGTCTCCTCGGTCGCGATTCCTCCCCCATGGCGCAGTGCGCATGCCGAATGGCCTCCCGGACCGTCAGCGTGGAACGGGCCCGGTCCGGCGAGACGAAGACCTCCATCCGCACCTCGACCCAGGGGAAGTCCGCCTCCCAGCGCGGCGGACCGAAGTCGGGCGGCTCCTCCGAACGCACGAAGGACGAGCTGTACGAGGAAGCGAAGAAGCGCGGCTCGAAGGCCGCTCGACGATGACCAGGCAGCAGCTGAAGAACGCGCTCGGCCACTGACCCACCACGGCACCCACGGCCTCTCCTTCCCGGCCGGGCCAAGCACAACCGGGCCGGGACGGGACCACTCACCGCTGCGGCAGCCGCCACTCGTTCCGGGGCTCGGCGGCGAGGTTTCCGCTGTCCCGCACGATCCGCTCGCCGCTACATGTGAGGCTGTCCGTAGTACCGGGCGAACTGCTCCAGGAAGCCGGGCTCGCCGCCGTGCTTGGCCGCGTCGTACTCCGGGGCGTCCTTGATCTGGTCCTTCGTCCGGCTGACGTAGACCTTCTCCTCCGCGGTGTCGATCCGCCCGATCGTCCCAGCGGGCAGCAGCACATGCTTGTCGAAGATCCACACACCGGTGTCGACGACCAGATAGGAGGCACCGACGTCTTCGGAGTTCCGTTGGATGGATGATGACTACGGGAGACCAGATCGCGGCCCCGTGAAAACTCGGGCACGCTCGCAGCCACTCCACCGCGCGGCATTCAGCGGCCCGGCAGGCATCCCCCGAGCGGAAGAAGAAGCACAAGGAGCCTGCACGACCTCGGGGCGTGGGCCGAGCGCATCCGGTCATCGTCGATGACGTCCCGGCCGGCCGAAGGTGTCCGGGGTCCTTTCACGCCTTGCGGTAGAGGTCGGTGAGCAGTTCGATCACGGTTGGGGCCGCCGGGTGCGGGTCGTCCCGCCACCAGGCCAGCCGCACCGCGACCGGCTCGGCGTCGCGTACGGGGCGGTACACCACGCCGGGCCTGCGGTACTGGCTGGCGGTGGCCTCCGCGCTCATGCCCATGCGGCGGCCGGTGGAGATCGCGGTGAGCCAGTCGTCCACGTCGTGCGTCTCTTCCGTCGCGGGGCGGGACTCAGGCGGCCACAGCTCCGGTGTCGTGGTACCGGTGCGGCGGTCGATCAGCAGCGTGTGGCCGCTCAGGTCCGCCAGGCGCAGCGACCGGCGCCTGGCCAGCGGGTCGTCGGCGGCCATCGCGCACAGTCGCCGTTCGAGCCCCACGATCGCCGAGTCGAAGCGGCGGTCCTCCAACGGTCGCCGCAGCACGGCCAGGTCGCATGAGCCCTCGGCCAGCCCGGCGGTCGCGGAGTTGACTCGGACCATGTGCAGCTCGGTCCCCGGATGCGCCGCCGCCCACCGGCGCTGGAAGCCCGGGGTGTGGCGGCCGAGGGCGGACCAGGCGTAACCGATCCGCAGGACGTGCTGCCCCGCCGTCGTGTCCCGGACCAGCTCGTCCGCCGCCGCGAGCACCCGCCGCGCGTGCGTCACCACGCGCACCCCGGTGCCTGTCGGGGTCACCGACCGGGAGGTGCGCCGCAGCAGCCGTACGCCGAGCGTTCGTTCGAGTGAGGCCAGGGTCCGGGAGACGGCAGCCTGCGAGACGCCGAGCGCCAGCGCGGCGTCGGTGAAGGTGCCTTCGTCGACGATCGCGACGAGACAGCGCAGCTGTCGAAGTTCCACATCCATGACTCCAGCGTATAGATCTGATGTGCACATGCATTTTGTGCAAGGACGGTGCGGCGCCACCATCGGCCCATGCAAACAGCCCCCGCCGGACCTGCCCCGGCGACGCGCACCGAGCAGACGCACCGCACCTCCCCGGCCGGTGTGGCCGCCATGCTCGGCAGCGGCCTGTCCAACCAGATCGGCGCCGCGACCGGCTCCCTCGCCTTTCCCGTCCTCGGACCCGTCGGGGTCGTAGCGGTCCGCCAGTACGTCGCCGCCGCCGTGCTGCTGGCCGTCGGCCGGCCCGCGCTGCGGAGCTTCACCTGGCGGCAGTGGCGGCCCGTCATCCTGCTCGCGGTCGTGTTCGGCACGATGAACCTCTCCCTCTACACCGCCATCGACCGCGTCGGCCTCGGGCTCGCCGTGACCCTTGAGTTCCTCGGCCCGCTCGCCATCGCCCTGGCCGCCACCCGCCGCCGGGTCGACGTGCTCTGCGCCGTCATAGCGGCGGCCGGGGTCGTCACCCTGATGCGCCCGCAGCCCTCCACCGACTACGTCGGGATGGGCTTCGGTCTGCTCGGGGCCGTCTGCTGGGCGGCGTACATCCTGCTCAACCGCACGGTCGGCAGCCGCGTCCCCGGCGCGCAGGGCAGTGCGGCAGCCGCGCTGCTGTCCGCCCTGATGTTTCTGCCGGTCGGGCTCTACGTCGTGCTGCGCCACCCGCCGACAGCCGCATCCCTCGGGTACGCCGTCGTCGCCGGCGTCCTCGCCTCGGCCGTGCCGTACCTGGTGGACCTGTTCACGCTGCGCCACGTGCCGACCGCCGCCTTCGGCCTGTTCATGAGCGTCAACCCCGTGCTCGCGGCCCTGGTCGGCTGGATCGGCCTCGGACAGGCCCTCGGCTGGACCGAAGGGGCCGCCATCGGAGCCGTCGTCGGCGCCAACGTCCTCAGCATCCTCACCTCGCGCCGCTGACTCTCCGGAGCCGTCGTCAACCCGCCCGCCACCGTGCTCGGGTCGCTGTCGCTCGGCAAGGCGGTGACGTTCCGCTTCGCAGACTCGGCGGTCCCCGAGCTGAGCCGAACTGGTCGTTGGTACGCCTCCCATGTGCACCGCACCCCGGTGTGGGCACAGTGCGTCGTGTCCGAGCCGATCGGCCGGGATCGGGCCGTCCCGGACGACGAAGGCACCCCCGGCGATCAAGGCGTCGGAACGCGTCACGTTCCAGAAGCTGCCCGCGATCGTCCCGGCTGCTCTCGGGGACGCCGCCGGGTGTCTGGGCGCGGGGCTCCTCGGCAGAGATCTGCTCGCCTCGGTGACAGCCGCCCGACAGCCGTCTGACGGCCGCCACAGGTTCATAGGACGTGGACGACGGCGATCCCGGCCAGCGTGAGCGTCGTGACAAGGGCGGCGGCCGCGGTGCCCGTTCGCATCACCGGAGGTGCCTCGGCACGTCGCAGTGCCGTGATCCGGCGGTGTGCGACGGCCCAGAAGGTGAACACCGCGGTGATCATGCCCACGGTGACCATCGCCGGGGAGGTGACGGTGTGACGGCTCGCCAGAAGAATGGTGGCCGTCCCGGTGAGGGCTGTCCGGCGCCAGGCGAGTCGTGTGCGTTCGGGTTGGAGACCGGGATCACGGCTGCTCGGTGCGGTCATGCGCTGCCTTGGGCCACGACGGCCACCATGGCGACGGAGACGACGGTCACCAAGCCGGCGAGCAGTGCGGGAAAGGCGGTGGCGGGCAGGTCCTCGCCACGACGTATCGCCTGTTCGCAGCGGACCCAGTGGTGTACCGCGCGCACGGCGCACAGCGCGCCGGTGGCGATGGTGGCGAGCGCCAGGGCCGCCCGCACCGTGCCGTCGAGGTCCGGCAGGAACTGGTCGATGGCGAAGCCGCCGCCGATGAGCGCGAGCGCTGTCCGTATCCAGGCGAGGAACGTCCGCTCGTTGGCGAGCGAGAAGCGGTAGTCAGGTGTTTCTCCCTCGTCGCGGATCCGTCTGGGCGTGAACGAGAGGCGGACGGTCTGTGCCCAGTCGCCCACGGGGCGCCCGGGTCGGCCGGCGCTCATCCCGCCGTGACGGTGCCGGGGGCGCTGGTGACGTCCGCGGCGGAGGTGCTGTCGGCGGTGAACATCTGCGCCAGGACGGTGTAGGCGGCGCCGGCGGCGTGGCTGGAGGGGCCGGTCACGGCGATCTCCAGGGCGGGGGGAGGGGTGGTGCCGTGCGCGTACTGCCGTCGGAACACCTGCTCCGTCCGGGAGGTGAGCGCCGGGACGTTCATCTCGGGCGTGAAGGCGACCACGATCCGTTCCGGGCCGAACATCTTGGCGGCGTTGGCCACAGCGGTACCAAGGCTGTCGGCGGCGGACGCCACGACGTCGTCGTCGCGTCCGACGAGGCTTCCCGGCTTCGTGCCGCGCCTTTCGTACTCTCGCTGGATGCCCCAGTAGCTGGCCCGGGTCTCCAGACAGTCCTCCGCACCGCAGTGGCAGGGCCGCCCCGTCTCCAAGCCCACGCGGGAGTGGGCGAACCCTCCGGCGGTGCCGCTGAAGCCACGGTGAATGCGTCCCCGCACCACCACGGACGCGCCCAGACTCGCTCCCACGCTGAAGATCATGAGGTTCCGGCCCGTGAGTCTGTCGTCGAAGAGCAGCAGACCGGAGGCCAAGGCGTTGACGTAGCTGTCGAGTACGACGGGAGTTCCCATCAGGGCCGTCAGCTGCTGCTGGAGCGGCACGTTCTCCCAGCCCATCGATCCGCTGTGCCGGACGACGCCACCTTGCTGGTCGACCACGCCGGAGACGGCGACGCCGACACCGATCAGGGTCGCGGATTCCCTGCTCGCCGAGGCCAGGGCCACCGCGCGGGCGACGGTCGTACCGACGTCCTGCGGGCGGGTGGAGGTCAGCGGCTCCTGATGGGAGGCGACGACGTCACCCCGCAGATTGACCAGCACCACGTAGGCATCGGTGTCCGACACCCTGACGCCGGCGGCCAGCACCGCGTCGGTGCCCAGATCGAGAAGACGGGCGGGCCTCCCTCCGGTGCTGCGTACGGCATCGGTCTCCGCGAGCAGCCCGGCGCCCAGCAGGCGGGCCGTGATCCCGGTGACGGTCGCCGGGCTCAGTCCGGTCTCGGCGACGATTTTCGCCCTGGCCACAGGGCGATGAGCACGGACGACATCGAGAACCAGGGCTTCGTTGATCTCGCGGATCAGGGCTTTGCTCCCGGCGCGTGGCCTCATGGCTGGCGGCTCCTTCTGGTGATCGCACGGTACGGAGGGGCCTGGTGTCCCCCGGGTGATGGGCCCAGTGTACTTTATTCGGTCATTGACAGAAGTAAGGGTGAGGGCTAGCTTCACCGCATGATTCACCACGTCGGAGTGGGCCAGGAACCGCACCTTCAGGGCTCACACATCCGGATCCTCCTGAGCGTCCCCTCACGGGAGAAGGACGCCTTCTTTCCCCCGCCGACGCTCCAGGCCCTCGCCGTGCTCGGCGAGGTCACCGAGTGCGAACCGGCCGCCCTGCAGACCGAGGACGCCTTTCGCCGGGCCCTCGACGGCGTACACGTCGTCGTCACCGCCTGGGGATTCCCCCGCCTCGACGCCGCCCGCCTCGCGCTGGCACCCGATCTGCGTTTCGTCATGCACGCCGCGTCCTCACTCCACTGGCTCGTGAGCGACGAGTTCTGGGCCACCGGCCTGCCCGTCTCCCAGGCGGGAGCGGCGATGGCTCCGGCTGTCGCGGAGCTCTCCCTGGGCTTCACCCTGTCCCTGCTGCGCCGTACCCACCGTCACGACCACGCGCTCCACTCCGGCCAGAGCTGGGAGACGGCCGCCGGTCCCGAGCGGGCGCGCGAGATCGGCGGGGCCCGCATCGGAGTCGTCGGCGCGTCGCGGACCGGGCGGCACTACATCGACATGTGCCGGGCACTCGGCGCCGACGTCCGCGTCTACGACCCCTACGTTCCGCCCGGTGATCCGCTCGCCGGTCTGACCACCGGACTGAGGGACCTGCTCACGTCGAGCGACGTCGTCGCCGTGCACGCCCCCGCCACGCCGGAGACGCAGGGCATGATCGGCGCGGCCGAGATCGCCGCGATGCGTGACGGCACACGCTTCGTCAACACCTCCCGGCCCTCGATCGTGGACATGGACGCCCTGTTCGAGGCGGTCGCCTCGGGCCGGATCGACGCCGCACTCGATGTGTTCGACAGCGAGCCGCTGCCCGTCGACGACCGCTGGCGCGGTCTGCCGAACGTCCTCCTCACGCCGCACATCGCGGGCGCGACCGCCGACTCACGGCAGCGCGCCGGGCGGATCGTCGTGGAGGAGATCCGCCGGCACCTGACCGGGGAGCCCTTGGAACACGCTCTGACCCGCGCAGACCTGGTGACGAGGGGATGACCGTGACCACGGCACGCAGCATTCTGCTGCTCCACTGCCACGACCTGGGCCGGTTCCTCGGCGCGTACGAGGTCCCCACCGTGGTCTCGCCGCACCTGGACGCCCTCGCGGCGGAATCGGCGCTGTTCGAGGCCGCGTTCGCCACCGCCCCGCACTGCAGCCCCGCCCGGGCCTCCTTGTTCACCGGCACGTACCCGCAGACCAACGGAGTCCTCGGCCTCACCCATGACCCCTTCGGCTGGGATCTCGACGACCCCGCGACCCACCTCGCCGGCCGTCTGCGCGCGGTCGGCTACGCGACCGAACTCGTCGGCGTGCACCACGAGTCACGCGTCCTCGCGGACGAGGTCGTGGCCGAACGCCTCGGCTTCGACCGGGTCCGCAGCGGTGGCGACCGGGACACCGTCGTCGAGCGGACCATCGAGGCGCTCGACCGCGCGGCCGCGTCGGACACCCCTTTCTACCTGCAGGTCGGATTCCACGAACCGCACCGCACGCCGTCGAAGAACGACCGCCCCGGAGTCATGGGCTTCCTCGGCGACACGGTGACCGCGGACGACTCCCACGGGCTCACCGTCCCCCCGTATCTCCAGGACGACGAGGGCGCCCGCGAGGAGATCGCCGAACTCCAGGGCGCCGTGCGCCACATGGACGAGGGCGTCGGGAGCATCCTGGCCCACCTCGACGCGCTCGGTCTGAGCGACGACACCGTCGTGGTGTTCACCACCGACCACGGCCTCGCGCTGCCCCGGGCGAAATGCACCCTCTACGACCCGGGCCTGGAAGTCGCCCTCATGATGCGTGTACCCGGCCGGCCCGACTGGCGAGGACGCCGAGTGGACGCCATGGTCAGCCATGTGGACGTCCTGCCCACCCTGTTCGAACTCGTCGGCCTGCCGCAGGCCCCGGACGGCCAGGGCGTCAGTCTCGTCCCGGTGGTGGAACAGGGCCGCCCGGCCCGTGCCCACACCTTCGGGCAGCTCACCCACCACATCTACTACGACCCGAAGCGTTCCGCACGCTCGGACTCGTACAAGCTCGTCGCCAACTTCTCCAACGCTCCGCAGGCCATGGACCCCACCCAGTCATGGGTTCGCCGCAGCCTGCCCGCCGTGCTCAGAGGGCCCACCATCGGTTCCAGCCCCGCCCTGGAGCTGTACGACCTCGTCCGTGACCCGCACGAGTGCGACAACCGTGCGGAGGACCCGGCACTCGCCGACGTGCGGGCCGGCCTCGCCGAGGCCCTGCTCCGCTGGATGCGCGAAACCGACGACCCCGTCCTGAACCCCGACCCCCTGCTGCCGCGCCACAGCGCCGCCCTCGCCGCACTGACCGACGCGGCACAGGCAGCCCCACCCCGAGAAAGAGGATCAGCATGAGGACACGACCGCTGCGCTTCGCGGCCCTGGCCGCATCCGCCGTACTGGCATTCACGGCCTGCTCCGCCTCCGACGGGGACGGGAAGGCAGAGGTGACCCTGTGGATGTACCCGGTCATCAAGGACGAGGAGGCGAGCAAGAAGTACTGGGCCCAGACCGAAGCCGCCTTCGAGAAGGCCCACCCCGGCATCGACCTGGACATCGAGCTGCAGACGTTCGACAAGCGGGACGCCCAGATCTCGGCCGCCCTCGCGGCAGGGTCCGGTCCGGACATCGTGCTGATCACCCCCGATCAGGCGGCGACCTACCACAGGGTGCGGGGGCTGCTGCCCGTCGACGACGCCGTCGCCGACCAGCGGAAGTCGTTCCAGCCCCGGACGCTGAAGGCCGCCACCCTCGACGGAAAGCTGTACGGCGTCCCCGTCTTCCAGAACATCAACACCACCGCGTACAACACCAAGGTCTTCGCGGACGCCGGCCTCGAACTGCCCAGGACCTGGGGCGACGTCCTGAAGGCGGCCCCCGTGCTCGCCAAGAGGGGTATCGCCGTCATGGACTACGCGGGCAGCAGCGAGCAGACCCTGAACCTCTCGTTCTATCCGCTGCTCTGGCAGGCCGGGGGCACGGTCTTCAGCGAGGACGGCAAGGACATCGCCTTCGACTCCGAGCAGGGCGTCGCCGCCCTCCAGTTCCTCGTGGACCTGAAGAAGCAGGGCGGCCTGCCCGCCGACGCCGCGACCGAGGGCCCCAAGGTCGAGGGTGCTCCGATCGCAAAGGGCAAGGTCGCGATGCGTGCCGTCACCTCGCTGCCCGAGCTGGGGCAGATGCGCGCCGCGCTCGGCAAGGAGAACGTGGCCCTCGGCCTGCCTCTCCAGGGCAAGGTGCGGGCGACCTACGGCAACCCCGGTCTGCTCTCCCTGACCTCCATCAACGAGGACGAGAACCGCGAGGCCGCCTACGACGTGCTCGCCTACCTGAGCTCCGCCGAGGCACAGGCGTCCCTCAACGCCGCGTCGGGCACCTTCCGGACCCGTACCGACGTCACGTCGCCGGGCACCGGACCCGACTTCGAGGTCCTGAACGAGGCGCTCCAGTACGCCAACCCCGGAGAGCCCTCGCCCGCCGCCCGTCAGGTGATGGCCACGCTGGCGCCCTACATCCAGTCCGCCCTCGGCGGCGACCGCACGCCGAAGGAGGCGCTGGAGAAGGCCGCCGAGGAAGCGCGCGCACCTCTCGCCCGGTCCTGAACCAGCCCGTGGGGTGTGCCGTCCCCGCCGAGGACCGCACGCCTCCCCTGTCCGTCTCCCCACCGCTGATAGGCCGCCATGTCCGTGCACACACCTCCGAGCACCGCCTCGGCCAGCAGAACGCTCCGTCATCCTGAGCCCATGCGCCACTCTCCGAGCAGCCGGGCGGCCCGCCGCCGGCTGAAGCGCCGCGAGGCCACGGCGGGGATCCTCTTCATCCTGCCCACACTCGTCATCTTCGCGGTGTTCAAGTTCTTCCCCATCGCCGGCGCCGGGGCCATGAGCCTCACTCGCTACCGCCTCAACGGCGACATCACCTGGCTGGGGGCAGAGAACTACACCCGCCTGTTCTCCGACCCCCACTTCTGGAAGAGCCTCGGCGTGACGGTGAGCTACGTGCTCATCTTCGTGCCGCTGATCATCGTCGTCTCCCTGGCCGGCGCACTGCTCCTGAACAAACTGGTGCGGTTCACCGGCACGTTCCGGGCCGTGCTCTTCGTTCCCTACCTCAGCTCCTTCGTGATGGCCGGCATCATCTGGTCCTGGATCTTCGACATGGACGGTCCGCTCAACGCCGCGCTCGGCGGGCTCGGTCTCGGCCCGGTCCCGTTCCTGTCCGGGAACCAGCTCCTGGTCCTCGCCGGCCTCGCGCTGGTCTCGGTGTGGAAGGGCTTCGGCTACTCGATGCTCGTCTTCCTCGCCGGGCTGAAGGCCCAGCCCGCCGAGGTGCACGAGGCGGCACGCCTCGACGGGGCGAGCAGCTGGCAGGCGTTCCGGCACGTGACGCTCCCGCTGCTCAAGCCCGTCATGTTCTTCGTCCTCGTGATCGAGACGATCATCGGCTTCCAGGTGTTCGACACCATCTACGTCATGACCGGCGGCGGCCCCGGCCGGGCCAGCCACAGCCTCATCTACTTCCTCTACGACGAGGGCTTCAAATTCCTCGACTTCGGCTACGCGGCGGCGATCGGCATCGTCCTCTTCGTCATCGTGCTCGTCCTGTCCCTCGTCCAGCGGCGCCTCGTCGAAGGCAAGGAGACCAAGTGAACACCCCGCCCTCCGCCCTCGGCGCCGGCCGTCCCGGCGCCCGCCGGCCCCGCAACTGGCCGCCGGCCCTCGCGCTCACCGTCATCTCCCTCTTCACCATCGCACCGCTGATCGCCGTGGTGGTCCTCGCTCTCTCGCCCGAGGACGCGCCCACGCTGCCGCACGCGATCCCCGACTCGCTGACGCTCGACAACATCACGCGGATCTTCGAGGTCGGCGAGTTCCCGCTCTGGCTGTTCAACTCCTTCGTCTACTCCGCGGTCTCCGTGGTGGTCATCCTCCTCACCGCCTCCATGGCCGCCTACGCACTGGTACGCAAGCGGTTCCCGGGACGCAACGCGGTGCTGTGGGCGATCATCGCCACCCTGATGGTGCCGATGCAGGCCACCCTCATCCCCACGTTCGTCCTCGTCGCACGCATGGACGGCGTGAACACGCTGTGGGGTCTGATCATGCCGACCCTGGCCAACGCCCAGGCGGTCTTCCTGATCCGGCAGTTCGTCCGTGACCTGCCCGACGAGCTGTTCGACGCGGCGCGGATCGACGGAGCGGGGGAGTGGCGGACCTTCACGCGGATCGTGCTGCCGCTGATCCGGCCGGTGCTGGCCACGCTCGCCATCTTCGTCTTCCTCTGGCACTGGAACGATCTGCTGTGGCCGCTGGTCGTGGGCCAGACCGACGAGGCCCGCACACTGACGGTCGGGCTCGCCACCCTGCACACCGAGACGGTGTCCACGGCCGGCATCATGTCCGCCGCCTTCGTGAGCTTCATCCCGTGCTTCGTGATCTTCATGGTCCTCCAGCGGCACATCGTCGCCGGCGTCACCTCGTCGGGGGTGAAGGGATGACGTACGGCGTGACGGCACCACCCCTGCGGTTCGGGCTCATCGGCGTCGACTCCCCGCACGCTCCGTCCTTCACCCGCCTGTTCGGTGACGGTGTCGACGGTGCCGTGCCGGGCGGCACCGTCGCCGCGGCCTGGAAGGGCGTGGCGGCCGGGGACTTCCCGCTCAGCCGCGACCGCATCGACGCCTTCGCCCAGGAGGTGTCCGACCTGAGGGTGCCGCTGTACGGCACTCCGGAGGAGGTCGCCGAGAGTTGCGACGCCCTGCTCGTGGTCGCCTCGGACGCCCGCACCCACGCCGGGTACTTCAACCGGCTGGCGCCCTTCGGCAAGCCGGTCTACGTCGACACGCGCTTCGCGCTCACGTCGGACGACGCCCGGGCCATGCTGGCGACGGCCGGCGCCCACGGGTGCCTGCCGCTGGCGGGCTCGCCGAAGCGCTTCACTCCCGCGTTCCGTCGCGCGGCGGGCCGGGGCCGTGCCGACCGTGCCGACCTGACCGGCCCGCTGCCCACCCAGCCGGGCCACCCCTTCCTGGCCTGGTACGGCGTCCACCTGGTCGACCTCGCGGTCGCTGCGCTCGGGCCGGGATGCGCGCACGTCGACGCCTCGACCGGCGACAGGGTCACGCTGACCTGGGCGGACGGAAGGACGGCGACCCTCGGCGGCGAGGAGCGGTGGTCACCGCTCACGACGGGGTGCGTGAGCGGCCCGGACGGAGACCGCGACTTCACCATCGAGGCCGGACCGCCCATGCTCGCCGGCCTGCTCACCTCGATCGTCGACGCCTGCCGCACCGGCATCCCCAACGTCCCCGCGGCGGAAGTGCTCGACATCGTCGCGATCGTCGAGGCGGCTCATCGCAGCCGCACGAGCGGCGCGCCGGTGACCCTGTCATGACCCGTCAGCGGTCGTGCTGCTCCGCGAGCCGCGAAACCGGACGGGAGTGGCAGCAGCCCGGGCCTGGGCCGACCCCGGCGGCGGAACGGTCGGCGTCCGGACATCCCGGCATGGTGCTCCTGCCCGGCGGTAAGTTCCTGATGGGCACCGACGCCGGAGACGGGTACGCCGCCGACGGAGAGGGGCCGGTGCGCGAGATCCGCCTCGCCCCGTTCCTGATCGACACCACGACGGTCACCAACGAGGCGTTCGCCGAGTTCGTCGACGCCACCGGGTGGGTGACGCTCGCGGAGCGGTTCGGCACGTCCTTCGTCTTCGCCGGACTGCTGCCCGACGACGCACGCGGCGGCCGCCCCGTGCCGGCGACGCCGTGGTGGAGGGAGATCGCGCACGCGGACTGGCGCCGCCCGGAAGGCCCCGGATCGGACATCACCGACCGCATGGACCACCCGGTGGTCCATGCCACCTGGCGTGACGCCCGGGCCTACGCGAAGTGGGCGGGCAAGCGTCTGCCCACCGAGGCCGAATGGGAGTACGCGGCCCGGGGCGGTCTGTCACAGGCCCGCTATCCATGGGGCGACGAGCGCGAGCCCGGAGGGACGCACCGCATGAACGTGTGGCAGGGCGAGTTCCCCGCGCACAACACCGGCGCCGACGGCCACCTCGGCACCGGACCGGCCACCGCGTACGAGCCCAACGGGTACGGGCTGTACAACACCTGCGGCAACGTGTGGGAGTGGTGCTCCGACTGGTTCCACCCCACGTGGCACGCGACCGGCCCCCGGACCGACCCCGTCGGGCCGCCGCGCGGGGACCGCAAGGTGATGCGCGGCGGCTCCTACCTCTGCCACGAGAGCCACTGCTTCCGCTACCGGGTCGACGCCCGCAGCTCCAACACCCCTGACAGCAGCGCCGGCAACATCGGCTTCCGCTGCGCCGCGGACACCGGCTGACCGGGACGCGCCGTCCTCGTACACACCCCTGATGGCCCGACGCGGCGTCGCCCACGGCTCCGGACTGGGCAAGGTGCGCTGGGTCGTGGCCAATGCCGCAGGTGGTTGTCCGCTCGGTGATCAGGTGGATCTTCGACCCGTACTTGCCCCGGTCGACAGGATGCGGACCTGTCAGGTTCCCTTTCCATCGCCCGCATGCTGACCGAGTCGATCGCGCGGCGCGACCAGTCCAGCTCGCCCCGGGAGCCGAGCTCGTCGAGGACCAGGCGGTGCAGCTTGGCCCAGACCCTGGCCTTCGACCACTCTGCGAACCGGCGGTGGACCGTGGCCCCGGACGGCCCCAACAACACGGCAGGCAGCCGCTGCCACGTACACCCGGAAGTGGCCACGAACACGATCGCGGCCAACACCTCACGGTCACCATGCCGACGCCGGCCACCACCCTGCGGTCGCGAAGCAGCCTCCGGCATCACCCGCTGAAACAACTCCCACAACCCGTCGGGCACCACACGCTCGACAACCCCCTGCACGCCTCGCAGCCTACCGACGCATAGGAAGCGTGCCGTAATTACGACGCCCGGCGATGACAAGCCGTGGCAGGATCACCGGATGTCCAACGACGTTGCCTATCCCGTCTTCCGTACCCCCGACCCGACACTCGCCCTGCGCACCGCGCGCCGTCTCATGGAGTTCGGCCGCTGCGAGCACTCCGAGGTCTGCGCGTACGCGGAGCTTTCCTCCGTCGCGGAGGTGCGGCGGCTGGCGAAGGCCATGTCCCAGGGACGGTTCTGCGGGGCATCTGAACTGGACGAATTCGAAGGAGTGCCGTTCGAGGACCGGCCTGCTCTCGTCGTCGGTGTCGAAGCGAGCGGCCTGCCGGCCGAGGAAGCGGCGTTCGAGGGACGGCTGCCGGTGGAGTGGGAGGCATGGAATCTGCCGATCGGCAGTATCGAGGCGGATTTCACCGCGGCGATCGGCCAGAACATGGGCCTGATCAACTGGGACACATTGCAATGGCCAGCCGCGCCCGAGACGGGATTCTACGGCGAGTCCAAGCACGCTGAGGTGACACTTCTCTTTAACACCGCCACCCGCGAGCTCGATGAGCCCACCGACGATCACAGCGTCCTCGTCCACGTCCGCAGCGCCGTCTTCGACGGCCGCCAGACAAGCGAACCGTACGCGCATTGGCTCGCCGCGCAGGTGGATCTCACGGTCATCGGGCCCGCGCAACGGTGCTGAAGGGACCCACCAACCCTCGCAAACAGCTGCCACGACTCATCCAAACGCGGCCCGAGGCCGGTTCCCCCCTCGCGCGGGCATGGTCCCGGCGCGTGAGGGGACCGGATGACGTCCTCGTCGGCGTGGTCGCGTCAGGCGGGGGGGGCCTCCAGGGCCACCACGACCATGACAGGGAGGTCGGTGTCGGGCTGGACCACGCCGGCGGTCAGGATCCGGTCGTCGAGGGTCCACTTCCTCACGGCGATGAACTCGTCCTTGTCCTCCGCCGTCTGCTCGGCCTCCACGAGGTGGCCGGCGAGGGGGGACCGCTCGATCTCGGGGAGGAAGTCGGCAAGGGCTCGCTCCCCCTCCTCGTAGACGGAGTCCAGGTCGTCGAAGTAGCCCGACTCGTCCACGTCGCGGATCCACACGGTGAACGAGACGGTGACCGTCCCGCTGCTGAACGTCCGGATCCAGGCCCCGGCGCCGTCCTTGTCCCAAGAGGTCTCCACGCCGTCCCGGGTCTTGCCGCCGGGCGTCCACCCCTGGGCCGAGAACCGCCCCGCCGCGCCTTCGGCGGTCAGCGGGGCGAGGCCCCTGAGCTGTTCCAACATCGCGATCACTGCAGCCATGAACTCATTCCACTCATGCCGTTGCCGGGCACGTGATACGCCCTCAGCTGCCCGCTCGCGTAGGCCTCGGGGAAGGCCTTGGACAGCACCTCGTTCACATGCGCGGCACCCCATTCATTGGACACCATATAGCGGACGCCCTTGCCTCCGAGGTCCTCGTTGAGGGCGAGGAGCTTGTCGGCCTGGGTGGTGATCCTGCTCTCGTCGTAGTACTTGAAATCGGGGTTGTAGGGCGACTTCTCCCACTCGGAGACCCGGTCTCCGCCGGTGAACTTCGCCTCCGTGATCCAGCCGTCCCGCGGGCCGCCGTCGACGTGGACCTCCCGGCCGTCCGGCAGGATCCACTGCTGTTCGTAGCTCTGGTCGGTGACGAGCCGCTGGTAGCGGAACGACGGACGTTCCATCATCTTCTCGGTCAGCCAGCCCAGCCCCTTGAACTGCGAGTACGGGGAGAGGCCGAGGGGGTCGCAGACGGTGAACGGGTTGTGCACATAGGCGACCGGGTTCGGCGCGGGGCCGAGACCGAGGGGGTCCGGGGAGGTGTAGCGGCCGGTCTCGGGGTCGTAGTGGCGGAAGAGGTTGTAGTGAAGGCCGGTCTCCGGGTCGTAGTACTGGCCAGGGAAGCGCAGCGGAGTGTAGGCCGTGCCGGCACGGGCCCAGGCGGTGGTGCCCCAGAGGGTGCTCCTGGTCTGCCAGGCGATGACGCCCGACTCGTCGACCAGTTCGGTGGGTGTTCCCACGAGGTCGGTCGCGATGGCGAAGAACCGGCGGTCGACCTCCTCCTGACGGCTGTCCGGGGTGAGGAGGCGTTCGGTCTGGGTCAGCGGGATCAGGCCGCGGTGGTCCCAGGTGAGGGCGACGACGTGGGGGAGATCGGGGGAGTGCACCGTCTGCTCGCACAGGGTGGTGCCGTCCCAGGAGAAGCGGACCTCCTCCGCGACGCCCTCGCCGTCGGCGGTGAGGCGCTGCTTCGCGGTGCGGCGGCCCAAGGGGTCGTAGCGGTAGCGCCAGCGGGTGCCGTCGGGGGTGACGACGGACGCGAGGCGGTCCTCGGCGTCCCACTCGTAGCGCCAGGTGTCGGGCTTGCGCGACAGGCGGGTCCGTTGGCGCAGGGTCACGCGGCCGAGGGAGTCGTACTCGAAGCGGACGCCGCCGGCCCTGGTGAGGGAGGTTCCGGCGTACGAGCGGGCGCCGGTGGCGTCGTGCCCGGGGTGGGACTCCGGCCAGGAGGCCGCCGTCTGGTTGCCGGCGGCGTCGTAGGCGTAGTGCTCGGTCCATCCCTCGGCGTGGACCGCGCCGACCCGGCCGGTCGCGTCCAGGTCGAACGTACGGGAGCCCGACAGGCCGTCAACCACGGAGGTGAGGTGGCCGTCGGCGCGGTAGGCGTAGTGGCGGTGGTTGAGGGAGCGGCCCGCGGCCGTCAGGTGCTGGGCGCGGATCCTGCCGGCCTCGTCCCAGGCCGAGGTCAGGGTGAGGGAGCCGCCGAAGGCGCGCTCGATCTCCCGGCCGGCCTCGTCGTGGGCGAAGGTGACCTCGCGGCCGCCGCTGGTCATCCGGGCGGGGCGGCCGGCCGCGTCGTAGCCGTACGTGGTGACGGCGCCGGTCGGGGTGGTGCGGCGGGCCCGGCGGCCGAGGGTGTCGTAGGCGTAGTTCATGGCGCGGCCGTCGACGAGTTCGGTCTTGATGCGGCCCCGTCGGTCGTACGCGTAGACGATCTCGCTGTCCGGGCCGGTGACGTTCAGCAGCCGGTCGGCCCGGTCGTACGCGTAGGTGGTCATCCTGCCCGCCGCGTCCTTGCGGACCGTCCGGCCGAGCTGGTCGTAGGCGTAGGACACGGTGCGGCCGAGGGCGTCGGTCCGGGAGGTACGCTGCCCGGCGGCGTCGTAGCGGTAGGTGAGGGTACGGCCGTCGAAGTCGGTCTCGGAGGCCAGCCGGCCCGCGGCGTCGTACGTGTACGACCAGGTGCCGTGCGGGCCGGTGACCCGGGTGAGCCGCAGCTCCGCGTCGTGTTCGAAGGTGTGGCGGGTGCCGTCGGGTCCGGTGCGGGTGGTGAGCAGGTCGAAATGGGTGTAGTCGAACCGGGAGGTGGCGCCGGCCGCGCCCGTGTGGCTGAGGGGGTTGCCCTCGCCGTCGTGCGTCCATGTCTCGGTGGCGCCGTCCGGGCCCGTGCGGCGCACGAGGTTCCCGTCCTCGTCCAGGTCGACCCGGGTGACGTTGCCCACCGGGTCGACGGTCCGCGCGATCCGGCCCAGGGCGTCGCGTACCAGGAGCGTGGTGCCGCCGGCCGGGTCGGTGACGGCGACGGGCAGCCCCGCCGCGTCGCAGCGGACGGTCGTGGTCGCGCCGAGGGCGTCGGTGAAGGTGGTCAGCCTGCCCCGCTCGTCGTAGGCGTACCGGCTGGTGGTGCCGGCCGGGTCGGTGACGGCGACGCGGTTGCCTCGCTCGTCGAACTCCTGGAGCCAGCGGGCACCGTCCGGGCCCCGGAACTCCGTGGAAGCGCCCGACGCGTCGCGCACGGTGCTCAGTTCGCTCCCGTCGGGGCGGGTGACGGTGAGCAGGCGGTCATTCGCGTCGTGGGTGAAGGAGGTGGTGCGGCCCAGGGGATCGGTGCGGCTCAGGGTGTTGCCGCGGGCGTCGTAGGCGAAGCGGGTGGTGTGGCCGAGCGGATCGGTGGTGGCCACGACCCGGGAGTGCCGGTCGATCCGGTGCCGGGTCGTGTGTCCCGCCGCCGTGGTGAGGGCGGTGGTGCGATGACCGGTGTCCGGGTCCGGCTCCGTGTAGGCGAGGGTGATCTGGACGTGCCCGGCCTCGCCGCCCTCGGCGACGACGCGGTCGCGGTCGTCGTAGACGTAGTCGTAGCGGCTGCCGTTGGAATCGATCCAGGCGGTGACGCGGCGGTGGTCGTCGTAGAGGAAGGTGGTCGTGGCGCCGGACGGCTTGGTGACGGTGGTGAGGTTGCCGTCCTCGTAGCCGTAGCGCATCAGGGGAAGGTCGGCCCCGTCCCTTCCCGCTCCCGCCAGGGAAAGGGAGGTGATCCGGCCGTCGCTCACCGCGGTGGTGACCCGGCGGCCGGCGGAGCAGGTGAGGGCGAGCGGGGTTTCGTCCTCGTCGCGCTCCACGGCCCAGCCGTTGCCGTGGCGGTCCTCGACGCGGTCCAGCCAGGCGGTTCCGTCGCCGCCGGGCCCGCTGCCGGAGGGGGCGGTGAAGAAGCGGGTCAGACCGGTGCCGGGGTCGGTGACGGTGTAGTCGCCGTCCGTCCCGCGGGCCAGCCGGGTGCGGGTGGTCCCGGAGTCGGGCTCGGTCGGGGCGCCCGGGGCGGGGTGCGGGTAGGCGATCAGGAGGCCGTCCGCGGTGACGTGGAGGACACCGGCCGCGTCCACCTCCAGGCGTTCGTCCACGGTGGAGGTCCACGAGGGGCCGAGGAAACGGCCCGCCGACAGACCGGACTCGGTGCGGCGGGTGAAGGCCAGGGGCAGGGTGCCCGGCAGCACCAGATCGGTCTGGGGCAAAAACATTCTGCCCGAGGCGAGGTCGACCGGGTCGGTGCCGGTGACGACGCGCCGCCCGTCAGGACGTGTGTACGTGCCGTCGGGAGCGTCGTCGACCAGCCTGCGGAGCCGGGCCGCGTCCGCCGCGTCCGCGGCGAGGCGAACCGCCTTGGCCGCGGCCCCGCCGCCTCCGGTCGCCACGGTCAGGGCCGCGTCCGGCAGCAGCCGGCCGAAACCTTCCGCCGGGTCCTTCATGAAGTCGCTGATCATCTGCTTGCCGGTGCCGACCGGGTCGTTGACGGCCACGACGAGTCCGGCGGCGAGGCTGTTGAGGCTGGTGGCGTACTCGGCGGGGTGGGTCAGGTTGTACGGGTCGAGCGGATTGATCCCCCGGACGAAGTTGACCAGCCCCGCTGTGCCCTTGATGACGCCGGCACCGACATGGTCCTTGATGATCTGGAACTCCTGCAGACCGTCGCCCAACTGCTCCGCGTACGAGGGCTTCTTCGGAGCCATGTCACGGGCGGCGCGGACGGCGGTGCGGGCGGTCTCCGCGGCTGTGTTCCGCTGGGTACGCGCCTGGGCGAGGAGCTCCTGCGCGTCCCGCATCAGTGCCTTGCCCGGGTCCTCGAAGGTCGGTGCGGGGCAGGGCGGCAGCGTGGCGGGGTCGCGCTTGTCCGGGGCCTGGGCGTTGTAGCGGTCGACGGCCTTGTCGTAGTCGTCGACCCGCTTGCGGTGCGCGTCGGCCGCGTTCTGGGAGGCCTTGACGCCCTCTTTCCACACCTCGATCGCCGTCTGCGCCTGGTTCTGCGCCCAGGTGACGGTGCCGGCGAACGCCTCCAACGCGGCGGCCGCCTTCTCGCAGGCGTCCGCACCCGTGAACCACTTCGGCGGCTGGGTGCTCACCGCGGTGCGCAGCGCCTCGGCCGCCTCGCCCTTCAGCCGGGAGGAGTCGAGCCCCCTCAGCCCGTCGCCGGAGCTGTCGAACGCCTTCTGGAACGCCCGGAGTCGACCCGCGGTGGAGCGGATCTTCGCGGGGCTGCCGTAGATCAGCTTGGTCTTGTCCTCGGTCTGTCCGAGGTCCATCTCGTCGACCTCGGCGCCCATCCGGTTCGCCACCGAGCGCGACTGTTCCCGCACCCAGTCGGCGCCGGACTCCCAGCCCACGTCGTCGAGCCGGTCGCCGGTCCACTTCCCGGCGTCCTCGACGCGGTTGCCGACCCATTCGACGCCGTCCTCGACGGCGTCCTCGACGACGTCGGGTGTGATGTCACTGACGAAGTCTCCGAAACCCATCCTCAGCCGCTCCCGCCCGCATCACCCTGCTGCTGCGCCTGCCGGGCGCGTTCCTCCGGCGACGGCCCGAACGTGTCGTCCAGGGCCTCGTTCCACTGGTCGTCGGAGATGCCGAGGGCGTCGTTGAGCATCTGCGACTGCCGGCCGCCCTGTCCCTCGGTCAGGACGGTGCGGCCGGTGTCCTTCCAGGTCTGTTCCATGTCCTGGCCGGCCTTCTCGAACGACTCGGGGCTCCAGTCGGGGTTCAGGTAGTCGGGCGTGAAGACGTCGCCCCAGTCCTGCTGGGCGATGTCCTTCTCGTCGGCGTGCGGGTTGCCGCCCATCACGGAGTTGAGGCCGACCTTGAGCGCGCCCTCGACGTACTGGTCGTGCTCCCACTGGGTGCCCGCCGCCAGCCCGAGGCGGTTCGCGAGCGAGCTCGCGTCGTTCACCAGGGCCCGTACGCCCCACTCCCAGCGTTCGCAGAAGTCCTCGAAGTCCACCGAAAGCCCGTGGTGCCCGGCCTCCATACCGGTCATGGCCAGGCCTGAGAACCCCTTGCCCATCACCGACCCCGTGGCACCGCCGAGGTCGCCGAGCCCGTCGATGACCGCTCCCACGCCCTGCGTGAACTTCGCCACCGACGCCTGGTCGAAGGAGAGGTCCGCCCCGTCACCACTCACGCCCGCTCCTCCCCTCGGCGGGCCCCGCCGGAGGGCTCGACCCCACCGGACGGGTCGGTCCCACCGGACCGGTGGGATCCGTCAGGCCCGCGTCGACCGCGGCGCCGGGCGGGACGATTCCGGTGACCGGCGGGAAGAACATCGCCCCGTCCGTGTCCGCGATGTCCACCGCGATGCCGGCGGGCTCGTCCAGGGCGGGCACGATCTCGTCCACGATCCGAGCCCCGAGGAGGGCGACGTAGTCCATCGGCCGGTCGCCCGGACCGTGGTGGACGGCGAAGCGGGCCAGAGCCGTCTCGTCCGTGAACGCGCAGATCCAGCGGACCCCGCCCGAACGCGCCGACCACAGGCCGACCCCGGCCGACGGGACCAGGAGGACCGTGCGCCGCATCTCGCCCACGAGCGCCCGCGGGTCACCGGTTCCCGCCCGCTGTTCGGAGATCCGCCGAGCGAACGTCGTTCTCGGCTGTGCCATGGCCCTCCCCTTCCTGGTCAGCTGATGGGCACCCTAGAACAGGACGCGCCGTGGCGGGAAATGGTTCTTCAGGGCCCGGCCGGGCCGAAGCGCGCCCGCCCCGGGACGCGGGTCCGAGCCGGGAAGCGCGGGCCGACACAGCGCGACAGGCTCGGGGGAGGCGGTGCCGGGAGGTGCGGGCCCTTGCCGATTCTCGATCCCGCCGCAGCGTCGCCAGCCCCTGGAATTCGACGCGCTCGTCCCGGCCGCCTGACGCCGGTCGATGAGACGTGAGGCCGACAGTCCTCGACGGAGACTGTCGGCCTCACGTGTCCGCTCACCCATGGCCATCCGATCCGTGCCCGAATGCCCGAGTTCAACGCTCCGTAGTCAGCACCGAACCAGCACGGGAGCGGTGGGCAGGGGTGCTGACGTGGGGTTCCAGGTCAGCACCAAACCAGCACCGTAGTGAGAACCCCGTCGTCAAACTGGGGCAGAAATAGCCATATCGGACGCCCTCTTGCGGCGAGTGCAATCCCCTATCCGTAATGAGTTCGACCCTCTCGGAGGGCCTCCGCATGGTGGCCGCCCGCACCTTCGGCCACCGAACTATGGTGTGCAACCACATACACGCGTGACCAGCGGGTTTCTACGGTGTGGCGACACGGAATCGTCCCCATCGCCTGCTCGGAAGTGGTGCACATGGCCGCCGCAAGACCCACTGCCACGTCCCCCGGATCCATCAAGCGCATCGTCGCCGCCAGCCTGATCGGCACCACCATCGAGTGGTACGACAACTCATTCGATCAGGGTTAGGACCTGCGCCTTTTCCCATTACGACCGGTGAGAACCAGCACCGAACCAGCACGGGAACGGAGCGTGCTGGTTCGAGCCGGAGGGCGGCGCGGTCCGACCCTGAACGGGCGGCTTTTTGCTCGGAGTCGGCGTCACTCAGTGTGATTGCTGTCGCGGCGCTGCATCGGTGGCCATGTTGTGGTGGAACGTCGTCGGCAGCGCCGACGTGGACATCCGCAAGGCACGCGAGGACTGGATGAAGAGCGACCGCTTCGGCGAGGCCAGGGGCTACGACGGCGCCTGCCTGGACGCCCCGGAGGTCCCCCGACGCAGCTGAAGGCGTCACGGTGGGCCGGCGGTCATGGCGCCGGCGCAGGGCGAGACGTGCATCCGGGAGAGGCTGGCTCGGCGGCCGATGTCCGCCTGTCGAGAAGGGCGATGCGCAGGTGGAACGAGCGAGGTCGTCCACGACGTCGCAGGCCGGCTCGGTGGTGGCGATGGCGCCGCCTGTCCCTTAGGCCGGGCGGGCGGTCTGTCGCGTTGTGGCGGGCCGGGGCCGCCGTCCCTCGGGGCTGTCCGGGGATGGTGGTGCTGATACTCGGCACCGGTGGAGGGAATGGACATGGATGCGATCGTGCTGCTGCGCGAGGACCACAAGACGGTGGAGAAGCTGTTCAAGCGGTTCGAGAAGACCGGTGAGGACGATCTGGCCGAGCGGCGGGCCATCGCGGACGAGGTGGTCAGTGAGCTGACCGTGCACGCGTGGATCGAGGAGCAGGTCTTCTATCCCGCCGCACGTGAGGCCGCTCCGGACACCACCGATCACATTCTCGAAAGCATCGAGGAGCACCACGCGGTGGTGTGGATGCTGTCCGAGCTCAAGGGCATGGATCCCTCGGACGAACGCCTCAAGGCGAAGATGAGCGTGCTGATGGAGAACGTGCGCCATCACGTCGAGGAGGAGGAGCAGGAGTGGTTCCCTGACGTACGCAAGGCCATGGGCCGTAACCGCCTCACCGAGATCGGCGAGCAGTTGGAAGCTGAGAAGGCAAAGGCCCCCCGCGACCCCCTGGCCGTCCCGAGCGCCGACGAGTGACCGCCGCCGCCCCGCCTCCGCGGAGGCGGCCGGGGCAGCGGCGGCACGCCGCCCTGCTCGCCGCCGCGGTTGTGGTGTTGTGCGGGTGCGGGGTGTCCCAGCCGCGGCTGGACGGCGCGCGCCGGGCCGCCGCCGAGTTCGAGAAGAGTCTCGCGCGCGCCGACTACGCCGGCGCATGTGCGCTGCTGGCTCCGCAGTCCCGCCGGCAGCTCGAAGAGGATGCCGCCCGACCCTGCGGTCAGGCCCTGGCCGGCGAGGAACTGCCCGCCGGGGGTGCGGTGCGCGCGACGCAGGTGTACGGGCGGCAGGCCCTGCTCCATCTGGATCGGGACACGTTGTTCCTGTCGCAGTTCGCCGGCGGCTGGAAGGTCGTGGCCGCGGGCTGCGAACCAGCGGCCGGCCTGCCCTACCGGTGTGCGTTGGAGGGCGGTTGAGTTGCGCTTGCTGTTCATCACCTGCCTGGTCGTCATCCTGGGCGGGCTGGGCTACTTCATGGCGATCGGGGCGATGAACCGGTGAACGGCCGACTGCAGGGCGCTGGGGGTGGCTTCTGGCGGGACAACAGCCTCACCCTCGCCTTCGGTATCGCGTTCCTCCTGGTCCTGGGCGGGCAGGCGCTCGCCGGGCACGCCGGTTTCAACGAGGACCTGGCCGTCGACGGGATGCAGCAGCTGACGCTCGGCGAGTACCTGATGTCCTCGGACTTCGCCGTCGACGTCACCGAGAACTGGCAGTCGGAGTTCCTCCGGTTCTTCCTCTACGTCTTCGGAACCGTCTGGCTCCTCCACCGTGGCTCGCCCGAGTCCAAGGAGCTCCACAAGGCCGGGACCGAGAGCGACAGGGACCAGAAGATCGGTGATCACGCCCACGCCGACTCGCCCCGGTGGGCCGGCACGAAGGACTGGCGGCAGCACCTGTACTCACGCTCCCTGGGGGCCGTGATGGCCCTGCTGTTCCTCCTGTCCTGGCTGGCCCAGTCGATCGCCGGAACGGCCGCGTACAACGAGCAGCAGCTGCGCGACCTCCTGCCGCCCGTCTCCTGGGCCGGCTACCTGGCGAGCGCCGACTTCTGGGACCGCTCGCTGCAGAACTGGCAGTCCGAGCTGCCGGCGGTGGCCGCCATGGCCATCCTCTCCGTCTATCTGCGCCAGCGGGGATCACCGGAATCCAAGCCGGTGGGAGCGGCGCACACCTCCACGGGCGTGGAGGGCTGAGCCCCAGGTCGGGGAACCAGCCGCCCGACCGCCCCTGCTCAAGCTCTCGCGGGGGGCGTGGCTTCTGGTTCAGGGCAGGGGGGTTCCGCCGGTGGCGTTGACGATCTCCCCGGTGATGTAGGTGTTCTGGGGGGAGGCGAGGAAGACGTAGGCGGGTGCCATCTCGGCCGGCTGGGCGGGCCGGCCCAGCGGGGCCTTCTCACCGAAGTGGGTCGTGTCGGGCATCGTCGCGGGGATCAGGGGTGTCCACACGGGGCCGGGGGCGACGGCGTTGACGCGGATGCCGCGCTCGGCGACCATCTGCGCCAGCCCGTGGGTGAAGGAGATGATCGCCGACTTCGTCATCGCGTAGTCCAGCAGGTGGGGGCTGGGCTGGTAGCCCTGGACGGACGCGGTGTTGATGACCGACCCGCCCCGCGGCATGTGCGCCAGAGCTTTCCGGGTGAGCCAGAACATCCCGTACAGATTGGTCTTCATCACCCGGTCGAACTGTTCGGTGGTGATGGCCTCGATCCCGTCGGGCTGGGACATCTGGTAGGCGGCGTTGTTGACGAGGATGTCGACGCGCCCCAGCTCCCTCACCGTCCGGTCGACAAGCGCCTCGCACTGCGCTTCGTCGCGGATGTCGCAGGTGACGGCCACCGCCTTGCGGCCGGTCTCCCGGATCAGGCGGGTGGTCTCGGCGGCCTCGTCCGCCTCCTCGGGAAGGTGGGTGAAGACGACGTCCGCGCCCTCCCGCGCGAAGGCCAGGCACACAGCCCGGCCGATCCCGGAGTCGCCGCCGGTGACCAGCGCCGCCCGGTCCGCGAGCACGTCGTGGCCTCGGTAGGTGTCCTCCCCGTGGTCGGGCCGCGGATCCATGGCCTCGGTCGAGCCGGGATGCTCCTGCTCCTGGTCGGGAAGCGGCGGCTGCGGGTGACGGGTGACAGGGTCGGGGGACGGCACGGTGATGGCTCCTGTCGTGGGGAGACGGCGGACGGGTGCGTCAGCTCGCCGGGTACGGGGCGGCCTTGAGCCGGCGGGCGAGGTGGGCGGTGTTCGCGGCGAGTGTCCTGGTGGTGGCCGCGGTCTTCGCGGGTGTCTCGTCGAGGTCCTGGTAGTCGGTGCCCTGCATGGCTTCGCCGACCCAGTAGGTGACCGCGTTCGGGGCGAGAGTGAAGCCGACGTCGTTGAGGCCCTGGAACAGGTCGGCGCTGACCTTGTGCGCGCCGTCCTCGTTGCCGACCACGCACACCGCGGCGGCTTTGCCGTAGGTGAGCATGCGGCCCTGGTCGTCGCTCTCGCCGAGTTCGGCATCGAGGCGCTCCAGGACGCGCTGGGCGATGCTGGAGGGGTGGCCGAGCCAGATGGGCGTGGACAGGATCAGGATGTCGCAGTCCAGGATGGCGGCGCGGATCTCCGGCCAGTCGTCCCCTTCGCCCATGTCGATCTCCACGCCGGGTTTCACGCGGTGGTCGACGACCCGGACGACCTTGCCCGTCACGCCGTGCTCGGCGAGCGCGGTCATGGTCTGCTCGGCCAGCAGCTGCGAGCTCGACCGAGCCGGCGAGGGGGACAGGGTGCAGACAAGAGCGACCGCGCGCAGCGGAGCGTGATGGCTGGGACTCATGCTGAGCGGCTACCCGCCCGCCCGACGTCGCTATCACCCCGGTCGGGATTCCTCCCCGATGGCGCAGTGCGCATGCCGATGCACGGATGCACCAGCCGAGCGGCGGTGTGGATGCGGGGTACTGCGGGCACACGCACGATGGCCCTACGACACCGTCGACGAAAGGGTTTCGCCATGCCCCGAGGATCCAGCCAGAAGCGCGAACGACAGTACGAGCACATCAAGGAGTCCGGCGAGAAGCGAGGCATGTCCGAGAGCAGGGCGAAGGAGATGGCCTCCCGGACCGTCAACAAGGAACGGGCCCGGTCCGGCGAGACGAAGACCTCCAGCCGCAGCTCGACCCAGGGGAAGTCCGCCTCCCAGCGCGGCGGACAGAAGTCGGGCGGCTCCTCCGAACGCACGAAGGACGAGCTGTACGAGGAAGCGAAGAAGCGCGGCATCGAAGGCCGCTCGACGATGACCAAGCAGCAGCTGAAGAACGCGCTCGGCCACTGACCCACCACGGCACCCACGGCCGGCCTCTCCTGCCCAGCTGGATCGAGCACAGCCGGGCCGGGACGGGAGCACCCACCGCTGCGGCAGCCGCCACTCGTTCCAGGGCTCGGCGGTGAGGGCGCCGCTGCCCCGCACGATCCGCTCGCCGCTACATGTGGGGCTGGCCGTAGTACCGGGCGAACTGCTCCAGGTAGCCGGGCTCGCCGCCGTGCTTGGCCGCGTCGTACTCCGGGGCGTCCTTGATCTGGTCCTTCGTCCGGCTGACGTAGACCTTCTCCTCTGCGGTGTCGATCCGCTCGATCGTCCCGGCGGGCAGCAGTACATGTTTGCCGAAGATCCACACGCCGGTGTCGACGACCAGATAGGAGGCACCGACGTCTTCGGAGTGCTTGTCGATCTTGCCGATGCTGCCGTCGGTGGCCTCCACCTTGTAGCCGACGATGTCGATGCCCTTCTGGTAGCCCGTGTTCGGGCGGTAGACCCAGATGTCGAACTCGCTCACAGCGAACCCTTTCCGTTGGATGGATGATGACTACGGGAGGTCTGCCAGATCGCGGCCCCGTGAAAACTCGGGCACGGTCGCAGCCACTCCACTGCGCGGCGTTCGGCCGTCGACAGGTGTGTCGTCGGGCTCCGGGTCGGTGAGCAGGCCCTCGCGCAGGGTGGTGAGGATGCGGGTGAGGAGGCGGGAGACGTGCATCTGGGAGAGGCCGAGGCGGCGGCCGATCTCTGCCTGGGTGAGCTCCTCCGTGCCGAAGCGGAGGGAGAGGATGGTCCGGTCGCGTTCGTCGAGCTGTTCCAGCAGCGGGCGCAGTGACTGAAGGTCGTCGATCAGCTCGTAGCCGGCCTCCTCGACCGCGGTGTTCCTTCCCTCCGTGCCCTTGGGGGCGCGCTCGTCGTCCTCGGCGCCGTCGGCGGGGGCGTCGAGGGAGTGCGCGGCGTATCCGTTCGCGGCGAGCTGCCCCTCGGCCACGCCGTCCTCGGTGAGGTGCAGGTGCGCGGCCAGCTCGGCTCTGCTGGGCCGGTGCCCGTCGCGCTGCTCCACGGCGTCGGATGCCTTGGCGAGGTCGAGGCGGAGTTCCTGGAGGCGGCGGGGGACGTGGACCGCCCAGCCGGTGTCGCGGAAGTAGCGTTTCATCTCTCCGAGGATCGTCGGCAGGGCGAAGGCGGAGAACTCGATCCCGCGGGAGGGGTCGAAGCGGTCGATCGCCTTGATCAGGCCGATCGTGCCGACCTGGAGGATGTCCTCGGGCTCGTCCCGGCGGCGGTAGCGGCGGGTGGCGAACTTGACCAGGCTGAGGTTCAGCTCGACCAGCGTGTTGCGGACGTACGCGTACTCCGGCGTGCCCTCCTTCAGCTCGTGCAGGCGGTGGAACAGCCCGACCGACAGGGCACGGGCGTCATCGGTGTCCGCGGCGCGGGGGCGGGCCGTTTCCGGCAGGCCGTCCAGCGCCCGCCTGCGGGTGGCGGCGCCCGTGTCGTCGGCCGTCGTGTCCCGCGCGGCGGGGGCCGGGCTCGCAGTAATGGCGCGTGTCATGCCGATCCCCTCCGGTGCGTACGGGCCGACGGCTCCCTACGGCTCACCAGGAGGAGGCCGTTGGCAGGGGTGGTGGTGTGGAGGCCGGCGTCCAGGAAGAGCGCGGCCAGGGCGTGGTCCAGCGCGCTCCGGATCCCGGGGATCGTGGCGCGGGTGCGGACGGCAGGGTCGGAGGCGTGGGCGAGGATCATCGGCCGGATGACCGCGTCCGCGTGCCAGGAGACGAGCACGCCGCCGGGGCGCTCCTGGACGACGAGGCCGCTGCCCGGGCCGAAGCCGCCGTCGGCGAGGACCGTCTCGACCTCGCGGGCCAGCACGCCGGTCATGACGCACCCGCCCTGATACGGGGACGGGCCCGCACGCCGGGCGGCGGGCCGGTGTCGAGGCTGAGGGGGACGGAGAGCGTGTCACACATCTGCCGCAGCCGGGCCAGAACACTGAGCGCGGCGGACGTCGGCGACCCGGGGGTCACCCGCACGCGGACGCGGTCCGGTCGGTGGGCGAGGACGAGGGCTTGCAGGCCGCGGACGGCGGCCGCGCGGTCGGGGACGGCGAGATCAGCCGCGAGGCTCAGCGAGAGGGTGCCGTCCGCGAAGGAGACGGTGGACATGGCGAACCGCTTTCCACCAGCCGAACCGGGCGGACGACACGAAAGGACGTCAAGGACGTTTCGAGTCCTCGGGCCGCGCGAGCCGGTAAGGGCCGGACGTCGGGTACACACAGGGGCGGGCAGGGCCGCCATCGGCGTATCGACGACCTGAGCCAGGGAGAACATTCCCCGGCCGTGCGGCTGGCGGAGATCCAACCCTCCAAGGTGGGATGCGGTACAGACCTGTACGGTCCACCGGCCTTCGGACAGTTCCTACGCTACGCCTCTACCCGCTGATCGGCGCAGCAGTCGCCCACCGACGGTGCCCGCGTGGTCGAGGTCAGCGGCCTGTGACGCGGACCCGCAGCTCGTACCGCGTACCGCGGCTGATCGCCTCTGCCTGTTCGGCCAGATCGGTGCCGGTGAAGCCGAGGAGCGCGTCGTCGGCGGCGCGGCGGAGCAGCGGGACGATCTCGGCGGCGGCCCGGCCGCGGTGGGTGGCGGCGATGTCGGCGAAGGCCCGTTGGTAGGTGTCGACGGCGGGGCGGGCGCTGTCGTCGAGGAGGCGGTGGACGTCGGTGGAGGGGATGGAGATGGTGCCCATGGCGGTCTCCCGCGCGGTTCGCGGCCCGGCTGGTCCGGGCCCTCGATTCGACGGTAGGGCGCGGGTCTGACACCGCCTTTCCCGTGCTGCGCACTGGCCAGGCCCGTCAGCTTTCTTCGATGCCGGTGGCAGGCGCCCTCACCGGGGACAGCACGTTCACGCCAGGGAGCGGAGGGGCCTGGTGGGTGTCGCGGACCTGAGGCGGGTCAGGTGAGGCTGTCGATGCGGGCGGCGAGGTCGGGGTGGATGGCTGCCAGGTGGGAGCGGGTGGCGGTCAGGGGGGTGATGAGGTCAGCGGGGTCGTCGTGAGCGAGGGCCGCCTGGAGCTCGCCGAGGGAGCCGCGGGCCGCGGAGGCAGGCGGTGAGGGCGGTGATCTTTCCGGGGAGGCAGCGCAGGTCGGCGGCGTTGGCGTGGGTCTGGGCCGCGGAGTGCTCACGCCCCATCAGGGCGTACTGCCGAGGTCGACGAGGGAGAGGTATCAATCCCGGAGCCGCCGCGTTGTCCTGAGCGGCGTCGCGCGGACACCCGGCCTGAGCCCCCGATCGTCCCGGTGGCGCGCGTGCATCCCGCCTCCCGGGCCGAGGACCTCGGCGGTGCTGTACCCGAGCAGCCGTTCGGCCTCCGCCGACCAGCCGATGACCGAGGTGTCCGTGTCGAGCAGCGCGGCGGCCTTCGGTATCAGGGCGAACGGCGGCGACGTGCGGGTTCTGGGCGACCGGGATATTTCGCCTCCCTCCGGACCGCTTCACGATTGTCCGGCTGTCCCGGACTCGCTGTCGCCGCTCGACCACGGCGCGCACAGTCGCGGGGCGCCGTGAGGGACGGGTTCCTGTACCCAAGTAATCGTGACCCGCATTGTTCCGGGACGCCTCGGCGCCGACGGTGGGGGCGAGCGAGCTCTCCATCGAGCCTAAAGTAGCCCCTACTTGCAATGTGGAGCTGAAAGTTTGCAGCTTTATCATGCATCTCTTGTTGTAGAACTATTGAAAGTCCGTAAACCCTGCTGTTAGCGTCCGGCCACCGCACCAAACGGATTCGGACAGGAGTCCTCATGCACCCCCCTCGCGCTCTGCGTCTCACCCTCCTCACCTCCCTCGCCGTCCTCGCTCCCCTGGTCCCCTTCGTGTCTCTGGGGGAGGAGGCGGTGGCGGCCCCTTCCGGAGCGATCGCCGTGGTCAATCCCGGGTTCGAGCAGGGCACCACCGGCTGGACGTTCACTTCGGGCGCGGGCGTGGCCACAAACGCGCCGCGCAGCGGCTCCAAGCTGGCGTATCTCGACGAGGGCGCCACGAAGAAGGTCAGTCAGACGATCACGGCCACCGCCGACGGTGTGGTCGACCTGTCGGCCTGGGTGACGACCGGGGGCGCCGGCGGCAAGTTCGTGGCCCGGGTCAACGGCTCGGTCGTGGGTTCCGCCACTCTGGCCGGCCGTTCCGCCTACACCCGCTACACGATCCCCCGGGTGGTGGTGAAGAGCGGTGACACGCTGGAGATCGCCGTCGAGGGCGGCTCCGGTGCGAGCTACATCAACGTCGACGACATCGAGGCGACCGCCTCCCTCGTCCCGGCGGTGGAGATCGCCAACCCCGGCTTCGAGCAGGGCGCCACCGCGTGGACCTTCACCTCCGGCACCGGCATCGCCACCAACCTTCCCCACGGTGGCACGAAGCTCGCCTACCTCGACCAGACCTCGGCGAAGAAGGTCACCCAGACCATCACCGCCACCGGCAACGGCATGTTCGACTTCTCGACCTGGGCCGCCACGGGCGGCACCGGCGGCAAGTTCCTCGTGCGGGTCAACGGCTCCACCGCGGGCTCCGTGGACCTGCCCAGCCGCGCCACCTACTCACGCCACACCGTCAGCCGCGTGTCGGTGAAGAGCGGCGACAAGGTGGAGGTCGGTTTCGAAGGCGGCTCCAGCTGGATCAACGTCGACGACCTCTCGGTCTCCCCGTCGGCCCCCGTGGACCCCATCGTCACATCCTCCGACCCGAAGATCGTCGCGATGTTCGACTGGGCCAAGCGCAAGGCCAACAGCTTCGTCCAGCTGCCCGGCGCGATCGGACCGATCAACGTCGACGAGGGCCACCTGGCCGGAACCGGCACGGCCCCGTACGCTCCCTCGTACTGGGCGGGCTACGCCAACCGATCGGGCTACTACACCCGAGACCTGGCGCACCAGGTCGGTGGAGCCTCGGTGCTCGGCCTGAACGCCGAGAACAAGGCGATGCTGCGCACGCACGCGGCTTCCGCCACGGCGCAGCACAAGTACTACCCGGTGTGGGCCTTCAACTTCGACAACCAGAACTACCTCGCCACCGACTACCGCGATCCGAACTTCTTCGTCCGCGAGGTGCCGGCGGCCTTCGAAGTGGTGGAGAAGGCGAATTCCGCGTACCGATGGAGCGGGGACAGCGCCTACATCAACGATCCCGTGCTCTGGGACTACTACAAGCACGCCACCAAGGAGTTCATCGAGCTCCACGACAGTGCCAAGCCGAACGGCGTCGCCGAGGGTAAGGGCACCCACATCTTCGACGGCGCCGCGAGCTACAAGGAGGACGGCGACCTCCATGTGATCGAGGCCGGCGACGGCGTCGCCGCCCAGTACCAGGCCTTCCGCGCGATGTCCGCGCTCGCCGCCAGCAAGGGCGACACCGCCCTGTCGAACACGTACAAGCAGAAGGCCGACGACCTCCAGAAGTACTTCAACGACACCTGGGCGGGCAGCGGCAACGGCGCCGCGATGATCCGTGCCTACACCAAGGAGGGCGCACCGGTCACCGGGTGGGGCAAGGAGATGAGCTGGATCATGCTCCAGAAGCAGATCACCGCGCCCGGCGCCCGCTCCGAGGCCTACCTGGACTACGTCGCCACGGAGGCCGAGGGCAGCGGCAGGTCGCGCAACATCGAGGCGTACACCTACCTGCCCGACGTCTTCTTCACGTACGACCGCAACGACACGGCGTGGAAGTGGATGAACTACGTCTACGACCAGCGCAACGTCCAGCACGTCATGTCCAAGCAGGGCCCGAACGGCGACTACCCCGAGGTCTCGTTCACGCTCGTCAGCCAGACGGTCGAGGGCCTGATGGGCGTCCAGCCCGACGCGCCCGCCAAGTCCCTGAGCACGCTGTCCCGTCTGCCTTCGGGCATGGGGTGGCTCCAGGTCAAGGACGTCAAGGTCGGCGGGAACACCTTCACCGTCCGCCACGACGGGGCCACCTCGTCGAAGCTCACCAACACCGCGGGTTCCGACTCCTACAACTGGGAGGCCCGTTTCGCCGGCAACCGCTCCACGATCAAGGTGGACGGTGTGGCGCAGACGGTGAAGACGAAGGTCGTCAACGGCAAGACGTACACCTACGCGAACGTCACGGTCGCCCCCGGGCAGACGGCCACCGTCACCGTCTCCTGAAACGGCCGCCCGCCCGGGGGGGGGACCCCCCCCCCCGGGGGGGCCCCCCCCCCCGGGCCCCCCCCGGGGGCCCCCCCCCCCCGCCCCGCCCCCCCCGCGCGCCCCCCCCCCCCCGCGGCCCCGCCGCCCGCCCCCCCCCCCCCCCGCGCGGGGGGGGGGGCCCCCCCCCCCCGCCCGGGCGCCCCCCCCCCCCCGGGGGGCGGGGCGGGGGCCCCCCCCCCCCCCCCGCGGCACCGGCGTCTAGACCGCGCCCGCGCGGGGCGACGGCGCGGGAACGCTTCCCGCGCCGGCCGCGCCCGCCGCGTCGGGAACGGCGTCGAGCGCGCCGGGGAATTCGAAGAGATCGCGGTCGCACCGGTCGAGCGCCACGCGCAGGGCCCCCATGGCGACCGCTTCCGAACCCAGTTGGGAGACACGCACATGCGGAGGATCGATGCACAGTCCCTCCAGGTGTCGTCGCAGCGGCTCGGTCAGCGTCTCGCCGGCCAGGGAGAGGCCGCCGCCGACGACGACGAGGTCGGGGTTGACGGTCAGCACCATGGCCGCCGTGCCCAGGGCGTACGTGCGGGCGAACCGGTCGACCCGCCCGAGGGCGTCGGTGTCGCCGTTCGCCGCGTCCGTGAACACCTGGGCGATGTCGGAGCCGCTGCCCAGGGCGTCCCGGTCGGTGCCGTCCCAGCCCAGCACGGGCAGGCCCGCGATCTCGCCCGCCGCACCCGCACGGCCCCGGCGCAGGCGCCCGTCGAGCATCAGCGCGGCACCCGTGCGGTGGCCGATGAGCAGATGGACGAAGTCACCGGTGTCCTGAGCGGCGCCGAGCCAGTGCTCGGCGACCGCGGCGAGGTTGGCGTCGTTGTCGGCGACGGCGGGGCAGCCGAACCACGCGCCGGCCTCGGCCGAGAGATCGAGTCCGTTCCACTCGGGCAGCAGATCACAGTGCCGCACCCGCCCCTGGGCGTCGACGATGCCGGGGACGCCCAGACAGAGCGCCCGGACCCGGGCGTCGGGGTGGTCCGAGACGAACGCGGCGGCCGCCCGGCGGATGCCCTCCAGCCGGTCCTCGCCCGGGACCGCGGGAACCTGACGGCTGCCGACCGAGCGCCCGTCGAGGTCGGCGAGGACCAGCAGGGTCGACGTGCCGCCGACGTCCACGCCCAGGACGTGTCCGGCCTCGGCGCGGAAGCGGTAGCGCCGGGCGGGACGACCCATGCCGCGCTCGGGGGCCAGCTCCTCGACCCAGCCCTGCTGCTGGAGCTCCTCCAGGACGAGGTCGACGGTCTGCCGGGAGAGGGAGGCGGCCTTCGCGATGCCGGAGAGGGTCATCGCCTCGCGCCCCCGGATGGCCCGCAGGACGGCGTCGCTGTTGAGCCGGCGCAGCAGGGCGGGGTCGCCTCCGTTCAAGGCCGACCGCTTCACGGTGGTTCTCCTTCCCGCGGGAGCCCGATGGCGCCCCGCAACAGCCATGCTAGCTGCCGGAACAGAGAAATGCCGAGCTGTTACGTAACTACTCGACGAAACCCATTGACCGGCTGCTCGCCCGCTCTTTACGATCCATTCAACCCCCTTATGGAGGAACCCTCCATAAGTCGTTCAGCACCGCACCACTGGAGTCGGCCCATGCCTTCCTCGCCCGCCGCCACCCCCCGCCGGGGAGTCCTCAACCGGTCCCTGGCCGCCGCCTGTACGACGGCGGTGGCCGTCGGCGCCCTCGGAGCCTGTGGCACTCCCGGCACCGCCCCCGCCTCGAAGCCGACCGACGGCGCGGTCTCGACCGCCATCCCGACCGACAAGGTCACGCTCAGCATCCTCACCTCGGACGAGTCGCCGACCACCAAGGCGCTCACCGACGCGTTCGTGAAGAAGCACCCGAACGTCACCATCGACTACCGCTTCACCGCGTACGACAGCTACAACACCAGCCTCGCCCTGGCCCTCAACTCCGACAACGCCCCCGACCTCGCCCTGCTGAACCTGCTCGGCAACACCGCCAAGGCCGGCCAGATCCGCGCCCTGGACCCCTACGTCAAGGCGTACGGCTGGGACAAGACCGTCTCCGCCAGCCAGCTCGACCAGTGGCGCAGCAACGGCAAGGGCAACCAGCTCGGCACCGGGAAGCTCTGGGCCGCTCCCGCGGGCTTCTCCCTGGTCGGCGTCTACTACAACAAGCAGATCGCGACCAAGCTCGGCATCGACGGACCGCCGAAGACGCTCGCCGACTTCGAGCAGCAGCTTGCCAAGGCCAAGGCCGCCGGCGAACTCCCCGTCCAGGTCTCGAACCTCGACGGCCACTCCTCCTTCATCTTCCAGGCGCTGGTCAACCAGTTCCAGACGCCCGCCGACAGCACCGCCTGGGCCTTCGGCAAGCCCGGATCGACCGTCGAGAACGAGGCCGGCACCAAGGCCGCGGAGAAGCTCGCCGACTGGACCGCGAAGGGCTACCTCCCCGAGGGCGCGAACGGCGTCGACAACGCCGGAGCCACCGCCGCGTACACCAAGGGCAAGGGCCTGTTCCTCTTCACCGGCAACTGGGACGCCGGCGTCGTGGACAAGGCGATGCCCAAGGGCAGCGGCTTCTTCACCCTGCCGGGTCTCACCCCCGAGTCCCCGGCGGCCGGCGTCGGCACCTCGCTGGCCTACGCGATCTCCACCAAGGCGAAGAACCCGGACCTGGCCGCCGCGTTCCTCGACTTCCTGACCAGCCCCGAGGCCGGCCAGATCCAGCTCGACAACGGCTTCATGCCGGTCTCGCAGGACGCCTCGATCAAGGCGGCCGAGGGCAGCGTCCGCGCCGAGTTCGTCGAGGCGTGGGGGAAGGTCGGCAAGAGCAACGGCCTCACCCCGTACTTCAACAACGCCACCGCGACGATGAACGACGTCCTCACCTCGCAGGGACAGCAGCTCATCGCCGACAAGGTCAAGCCCGCCGACTACCTCAAGGCCGTCCAGGCCGAGTGGGCCAAGGGGCAGAAGTGACAGTCGTCCACAAGACGGCGCGGGACTCCGCTCCCGGCACCTCCGCCTCCCGGGGCGGACGGGCCGGGGCGGGCCCCCGCTCCCTCGGCCGGCGCGTCCCCGCCGGCCGGGGGAAGCGGCGGGCAAGCGCCTACCTCTTCCTCGCACCGGCGTTCGTGATGTACGCGGCCTTCGTCATCGTCCCCTGGGGACAGGCCGTGGAGCTGTCGTTCTACCACTGGGACGGCATCAGCCCCGGCATCTGGGCCGGCCTGGAGAACTACCGGACGGTGCTCACCGATCCGCAGCTCCTCGGATCGCTGCTGCACGCCACCGGCTACATCGGCTTCTACTCCGTCCTGCCGATCTGCGCCGGCCTGGTGCTGGCCGCCGTGATCGGCCGAGGGCGCCGCGGAGGCAACTTCGCCCTGGCCCGTACCGTCCTCTTCCTGCCGCAGATCATCCCGCTGGTCGCCGTCGGCGTGATCTGGCGCGCCCTGTACGCACCGGACGGCCTCGTGAACGAGACGCTGAGTGCCATCGGGCTCGGCTCCTGGACCCGCGCCTGGCTCGGCGACTTCACCTGGGCCTACTTCGCCGTCGGCCTGGTCGGCAGCTGGGTGATGCTGGGCCTGTGCCTGGTGCTGTTCCAGTCCGGCATCCAGAAGATCGACCCCAGCCTGTACGAGGCGGCACGCCTCGACGGCGCCGGACCGGTCCGCGAGTTCTTCGCGGTCACCCTGCCCGGACTGCGGGCCGAGATCGGCGTCGCGGTCACCGTGACCGTCATCGCCGCCCTCGCCAGCTTCGACATCGTGTTCGTCACGACGGGCGGCGGCCCCGGCGACAGCACCACCGTGCCAGGCGTCCTCATCTACCGGCTCGCCTTCACCAGCGGCCAGGTGGGCACCGCCTGCGCGCTCGCCGTCGTCCTCAGCCTGCTCATCTCGCTGGTGGTCCTCGCCATCGGCCGCCTGACCCGGGAGCGCGCATGAGCCGCACCGACAGACTGACCGGACGGGCCCTGATCGCCCTCTTCTGCGCCGGCGTCCTCATCCCGTTCGCGGCGCTCGTGCTGACCGCCCTCAACCCGCCGGGCACCGCGGTGAGCGGACTGGCCCTGCCGAAGGACCCGACGTTCGCGGCCTTCGGCGCAGCCTGGTCCGCGGCCGGATTCGGCGCCCTGCTGACCAACAGCGTGTTCATCGTCGTGGGCGTCGTCCCGCTGGCCCTCGTGTGCGCCACCCTGGCCGGCTACGCCTTCGCCACGATGGACTTCAAGGGAAAGGGCCCGCTGTTCGCCCTCCTCCTCGTCGGCCTCACCCTGCCCTACGAGGCGGCCGTCGTCCCGCTGTACTACAACATGCAGTCCCTCGGCCTCACGGACACCCCCTACGCGCTGATCTTCGCGCTGGTCGGCCTCTACATGCCCTTCGGCGCCTTCTGGATGCGCCAGCAGTTCGCCGCCCTGCCCACGGAACTCCGCGAAGCGGCCGCCCTGGACGGGGCGGGCAACTGGACCATGCTGTGGCGCGTCCTCGTGCCCTGCATCAGGCCCGGCCTCACCACCCTCGGTCTCCTCTACTTCCTGTGGGCGTGGAACCAGTTCCTCCTCACGCTCATCCTGATCCAGACGCCCGGGGAGCGCACCGCCCCCGCCGGCCTGGCCTTCTTCGTCGGAGCCCACTCCACCGACGTACCCATGCTGGCCGCCGCCACCCTGATCGTGATCGGGCCCGTCGTGCTGGTCTACCTCTTCTTCCAGCGCAACTTCATCGCCGGCATGGTCTCGGGCGCGGTCAAGGGCTGACCCCTCCGCACCCCCGCACCACCCCACACACCACCGCCCGAGCCGCGTACACGGCGCCGGGCGCACCACCCCGCCACACGGAGGACAGGGAATCATGCTGGATCTTCATGTGGGCCTCCTCGGCGCCGGCGTCATGGCGCAGACGCACCTCGAAGCGTGGCTCACGCTGGGAGCCCGCGTCAGCGTCCACTCCGACGACGGCCGCCACACCCACCTCGCCGCCGCCCACGCCGGCCAGGGGGTCGAGGCCTCACCCTCCCTCGCGCACCTGCTCGACCACTGCGCACTGATCGACATCTGCACGCCCACCGCCAGCCACAAGGAGATCATCCTCGCCGCCGTCGCGGCCGGCCGGCACGTGGTGTGCGAGAAGCCCCTCACCATGAGCCCCGAAGACGCCCAGGAGGCCGCCGACGCCGCCGCCCGCGCCGGGGTCCACCTCTTCCCCGCGCACGTCGTCCGCTACTTCCCCGAGTACGAGGCGCTGCACCGCGCCGTCACGGACGGCGCCGTGGGCCGACCCGCCATCCTGCACTTCACCCGGATGACCGCCTATCCCGACTGGTCGCCCTGGTTCAGCGACCAGACCCAGTCCGGCGGCATCCTCACCGACCAGATGATCCACGACTTCGACTACGCCCGGTCCCTCGTCGGCGACCCCGTACGCGTCTACGCCCAGGTCCGCGAGAGCGAGAGCGACGGCGCCCGGATCGCGACCGGCACCGCCGTCCTCACCCACGCCTCCGGTGCCATCAGCTACTTCCACGGCACGTGGGGGCAGCCCGGCACGGCCTTCCGCACCACCTTCCGCGTGGCCGGATCCGACGGCGTCCTGCACCACGACTCGCACGAGACGACCGCCTTCCGCGTGCTCGCCCACCAGCGGGGACCCGAAGACGAGCGCATCCCGCAGGTGGCGCTCTTCGAGAACCCCTACGCCGCGGAGCTGCGCGACTTCGCCACCACCGTCACCACGGGCCGGCCGCCCCGCGTCGACGCCCACGACGGAGTCATGGCCGTACGCATCGCCGCCGCCGCCCGGGAATCCGCGCGGACCGGCCGCGCCGTCGAACTCACCGCCCAGGAGGCCACCCGATGAAGGTCGGACTGCTGTCGTTCGCCCACACCCACGCCCTCTCCTACGCGGCTCTCCTGCGCGACATGGAGGACGTCGAGCTCCTGACCTCCGATCCCGACGCGCCCGAGGCCACTTCGTCGGCGTGGCCGCGAGGCCGTGACCTCGCCCGCGAGCTCGGCGTCGACTACGCCGACACCTACGAGGAGGTCTTCGCCTGGGGGCCCGACGCCGTCATCGTCGCCGCCGAGAACGCGCGCCACCGCCACCTCGTCGAACTCGCCGCACAGCACGGTGTGGACGTGCTCTGCGAGAAGCCCCTCGCCACCACGCTGGAGGACGCCGAGGCGATGATCAAGGCGTGCCAGAGCGCCGGCACGCGCCTGGCCGTCGCCCATCCCGTACGGTTCAGCCCCGCGTACGCCGCGGCCCGTGCCACCGTCCGCGCCGGCCACCTGGGCAGGATCCTCTCGGTGCGCGGCGCCAACTACGGCCGCCTGGAGGACGCCGCCCGCACCTGGTTCGCCGACCCGGCCCTCGCGGGCGGCGGCGCGCTCATGGACCACACCGTGCACATCGCCGACCTCCTCGACGACCTCCTCGGCGGCGCCCGCGCCACCGAGGTCTACGCCCAGTCCAACACCCTGCTCCGCCCCGACCACGCCGCGGAGACCGCCGGGCTGGTGACGATCGCCTACGACAGCGACACCCACGTCACCATCGACTGCAGCTGGAGCCAGCCCGCGCACCACCCCCAGTGGGGCAACGTCGAGGTCCAGATCGTCGGCGAGAAGGCCACCGTCGAGTTCGCCGCCTTCTCCCAGAACGTCAGCGGCTACGACGAGCGCAACCGCAGGGCGACGGTCCACCCGTGGGGAACCGACCTCGACGAGCGGCTGCTCACCGCCTTCCTCCACGGCGTCGACGACGAGGGCATCGACCTGGCCGACGGCGAGTCCGGTCTGCGCACCCTGCGCATCGTCCTGGCCGGCTACGCCTCCGCGGACTCGGGACAGCCCGCACCCGTGGCCTGAGCCGCACCCCCGCCCTCCCCGACCGCCGAGCGCCGACAGGAACGACGTACGTGAGCCCCAACCCCCGCCCCGTGCCCGACGAGACGGAGACACGGCAGGACTGCGTCCTCGCCCTCGACGTCGGCGGAACCGGAATGAAGGGCGCGGTCGTCGACCGGACCCTGACGCCGGTCGCGTCGCTGAGGGTCCCCACTCCCCGCGCGCAGGGACCGGACGCCGTCGTCGACACCATCGCCGACGTGCTGCGCACTCTGCGGGACGGGGCCCAGGACCAGGGCCTGCGCGTCCGCCACGCGGGCGTGGTCGTGCCGGGCATCGTCGACGACGCCCGGGGCAGGGTCCTTCGGGCGGCGAACCTCGGCTGGCGGGACCTCGCCCTCGCCGACGTCCTCGCCCGGCGTACGGGACTGGCCGTCGCCCTCGGACACGACGTCAGGGCGGGCGGAGCGGCCGAGTCGGCCCTCGGCGCGGCACGCGGCACGCGCAACTCCCTGTTCGTGGCCATCGGGACCGGCGTGGCCGCCGCACTGGTCTGCGACGGCGTCGCCGTCACGAGCGGGGGATACGCGGGCGAACTCGGCCATCTGGTCGTCGACCCCCAGGGCGCGGACTGCGCGTGCGGAGGCAGGGGCTGTCTGGAGACGGTCGCCTCCGCGAGCGCCGTCGTCGCCGGTTACAACGCCCTCGCGCCGAGGCCCGTGACCGGGGCCGTCGAGGTCGCGGACCGGGCCCGCGACGGTGATCCCGTGGCGGAGGAGGTCTGGGACAGGGCGGTCGGGGCACTCGCTCAGGGCCTCGCCTCCGCCGCGACCCTGCTCGCCCCAGAGAAGGTCGTCCTCGGAGGCGGCCTGGCGGAGGCCGGACCGCTCCTCCTGGACCGGGTCCGCGTCGCGCTGGCGGAACGGCTCACCTTTCAGCGCGGTCCGGACCTGCTCCGGGCCGCGCTCGGCGACCGTGCCGGCGCCATCGGCGCCGCGATCGCCGCCTGGCGGGCGGCCGGCGTCGACGCCGTGGGCGCAGCACGTTCCGGTGGCTCACCCGGACGTGTCCGTCAGCGGTGAGCGTGTCCTCCCTCGGCCGAACCGGCAACCGCCGCACCCCACCGCGCCTCGGCCGGTCACCGCACGCCCGCGGAGACCGGCCGAGGCGCGTCCGGTCACCCCGGGGCAGGCCCTTGCGACGGGTGGGGGTGCGTGACCAGGACAGCCGTATGATCGACCGATTCCGCCCGAGGCTCAGGCGGTGGCCCGAGTGACGCCGTGGAGCCGGCGGGCATCTGGAGAACATGGTGTGAAGTACGGGGCGAGAGGGAGCGAATGAAGGTCGGCATCGTCGAGATCGCGGAGCGCGCGGGTGTGAGCGAGGCGACGGTCAGCCGGGTGATCAACCGGCGGCCGGGTGTGGCCAAGAAGACCCGGGACGCGGTCGAGCAGGCCATGAACGAGCTCGGATACGAGCGGAGCGTTCAGGGGCAGCTGGTCGCGGTGGTGACCGAGCACGTGTCGAACCCCTTCTTCGCCGACGTCGCCGAGCGGATCGAGTCCGCACTCGCTCCCCACGGGCTCAAGACGATTCTGTGCCCGGCCTTCCCCGGCGGCGTCCAGGAGCCCGAGTACATCAGCGCGATCGTGGACAAGGGCATCGCCGCCGTCGTCTTCCTCTCCTCGTCCAACACGGTCGAGGGCGCGGACGTGGAGACCTACGAACTGCTGCGGGCTCGCCGTATCCCGTACATCGGGGTGAACGGCGTCTTCGCCGACGGGGTGGAGGTGCCCGTCTACTCGACCGACGACCTGCTGGCGGCCGAGCTGGCGGTCGAGCATCTGTACCACCTGGGGCATCGCGCGATCGGCATGGCGTCGGGGCCGGTCGGCAACCACCCCGCCGACCGGCGTGTCCGGGGATTCCTCGACGCCATGGGCAAGAAGGGCGTCGCCGACGCCGACCGTATGGTGGTCCGCCAGTCCTTCAGCGTCGAAGGGGGGCAGGCCGCCGCGCGGACGCTGCTGGATCGGGGAGCGACCGCCATCGTCGCGGCGAGCGATTTCATGGCCCTCGGCGCGATTCGAGGACTCCGCCGCCAGGGGCGCTCCGTACCGGAGGACGTCTCCGTCGTCGGGTACGACGGTTCGATGATCACCGAGTTCGTCGATCCTCCGCTGACCACGGTCCGGCAGCCGGCGGATCGGCTCGCCCTGGAGGTCGGCCGCAGCGTGCTGGCGCTCGTCGGGAACCGGAGTGTGCCGGTGGGCGAACTGCTTTTCGCCCCCGAGCTGATCATCCGCGCCTCCACGGGGCCCGCGCCGCGGTAGTGCGCCCCGCCGGCGGCGGCAGTCACGGGGAGGGGATCAGGGCCGTGCTCCTGGGATCCCTGGAGCACGGCCCTGACCGGCCGGCAAGCGGTCCGTGAGCCTGACCTTCACGAGGCCCGCGCTGTGCACAAGCCCTCGACCTCGTCACCGGCCCTTGCGCCGACGGCCCCGGAGACGTCCGCGCGGACGACGTTGGCTCGCAGTTTCACGATCACCCGGGTTCCGTTCAGGCCCGGCTGCACCACGACGAGCGTGGCGCTCGCCTCCACCAGCTGGAGCCCCCTGCCGCCACAGGCGGGCCCGCCCGTCTCCTCCGGGTGGACCCGGTCCCGCCACCGGCCGTTGTCACGGACCTCCACCGTCAGTGTCGAACAGGTGGCGGAGAGCAGCAGGTGGACCGCGGAGCCGTTGCTGTGGCGGACGGCGTTGGTGACCAGTTCCGTCACCACGAGGGCGAGGTCACCGTCGTCCTGGAGCACACCCCACCGAGCCACTGTCGTGCGGGCGAAGCGCCGGAGTTCCGGAACGGAGACGTCCGCCGCCTCCATCACGCAGCTGACGGCCTTCCACGTGGGTACGGGAGCGGACCGGTAGGACGTCCGAGCGTCGACCTTGGCCGCTTCGAGTAGGCCGATGGTGCACATTCTGTCTCCAGAGCCGAACGGTCATCCCCCTGCGTTCCACCATCGGTGCCGCACGCCGCCCAAACAATGAGGGTCCGGAATAGTTGGGTATCGGCGGGAGAAGCGGGGCAACCACGGATATGCCTCGACAGAGAGGCCGGCGGGCGGAGCCCTGTCCGGCTGGCGCCCCGTGGGCACCGTCCTAATGTGGGAAGGGACGGGGCAGGTGGTGCGTTTGAGCGATCATTCCGGGACGTCGCGCGGGTCCCCCGGGGCGATGCCGTTCGTCGGCCGCGCCCGGGAGCGGGATGTGGTCGTCTCCGCCGCGCTCCACCCCCCGGCCAGCCTGTTCATCGAAGGCGAGGCGGGTGTCGGGAAGTCGCGGCTGATCCGCGAGGTGTCCGAGGAGCTGGAGCGTGGCGCCGGGCGCGTACTGACCGGGTTCTGCCATCCGCTGCGGGAGCCGCTGCCGTACGGCCCCGTCATCGACGCTCTCCGCCCGGCGAGGCAATGGCTCCCCGGCGGTTCGCTCCCTCCGGAGACGCCGGTGCTGGAGCGCCTCCTCGGCGATCATGTGGACGCGGGGCCGGCTTCGTCGCCGGTGCACGGTTCCCCTCAGGAACGCGCCGCCCTCCTGAGGGAGATGCGGGCACTCCTGGCCGTCCTCGGATCCGTGGTCCTGATCGTCGAGGACGCCCACTGGATCGACGACGCGACCCGGGACCTGCTGGTCCTTCTCGCGAGGGAGCCCATCGACCAGCTGTGCCTCCTGGTGACGTACCGCGCGGAACACACGCCGGAGACCGCGGCCCCCGCCGGCGCGTACCGTCCGCCGCCCGGGTCCGGCGCACGCGTCCTGCGCCTGGAACCGCTGGACGAAGCGGCCGTCCGGGAACTCGCCTCCTCGGCCCTCGGCGAGAGCGCGACCCCACAGCTCGTCTCGGCGCTGTTCCGGCGCAGCGGTGGGCTGCCGCTGGTCGCGGAGGAGGACCTGATCACCCTGCGTGAGCATCGGTCCGGGGGCGGACGGGACGACGTCGCGCTGCTGCGGGAGGCCGCGGTCCCACGAGGGCTGCGCGAAGCGGTGAGCGGGCGGTTGGGCGCACTCTCGGAATCGGCCGCCGCCGCCGTGGCGGCCGCGGCGGTGCTGGCCGTGGCCGTCCCGGAGGACCTTCTGTCCGAGGTGGCGGGACTCGGCACCGAGCAGGGGCGCGCCGGACTGGTGGAGGCCCTGTCGGCGTCGGTGCTGGCCGAGGTCGGGAACGGGTGGTACGCCTTCCGGCACGTCCTGGCCCAGCAGGTGGCCTACGAGCGCTTGCAGGGACCCGTTCGGCGACGGCTGCACAGGAACGCGGTGCGGGTACTGGACCGGTTGCCGGTGCCCCCGCTGGTGCAGATCGCCCACCACGTCTCGGCGCTCGGAGACGGAGAGGAGTGGTTGCGGCGTGCCAGGCACGCCGTCGAGCAGGCGCAGGCCATGGGCGATGTCGGAACCGCGGCGGCCCTGATGCGACAGATGCTGGAGCGACCCGACACGGACGTGGAGACGCGGTCGTGGGCCGCGCTGAGCCTGGCGCCCCTCGCGGGGCAGGGGACGGACTTCGCCGCCGACGCCAGGACGCTCCGGGGCATGCTGGCGGATCGCAGGCTGCCCACCCGCGCACGTGGGGAGATCCGCGCCGGACTGGGCCTGCTCCTGCTGAACCAGTCGTCCGACCGTGCGGGGTTCGACGAGCTGGCACGGGCCGTCGAGGAGATCGGCGGCGCGTCGGCCGAAGCGGTTCCGGCCATGCTCGGGCTGGCCATGGACGAGGCCGCAGGGCCGGCGGAGGCTGAGCGGTGGATGGAACGTGCCGAGTACGCGGTACGGGCCCTGCCCGATTCGGCCATCGCGGCGGACGTCCGCGCGACGCGGCTGTCGCTGCGGGCCGGGGCGGGTGACCCGTCCGTGTGGTCGGACATCGCGCACCTGCCCCGGGCCGGCCGCAAGGTCGCGGTCCTGCGGCAGACCGCGCGCGCTCTGTACAACGCGGGCATGAACGGAATCGACCTCGGCGAGGACGTCCTGGCCGGTCGGTTCATCGAAGAGGGCGTGGAACTGGCGCGGGAGACCGGATTCCCGGCCATCGAGTTCTACGCCGGGATCAGTCGTCTCCGACTCGACCTGGCGGCGGGACGCTGGAACGGCCTCAAGGGCCGGTTCGAAGCGCTTGTCCTGGCGCATCCGGATGCCCCGGCCGCCCGAGGGGAGGCCGCCGCCGTCCTGGGAACGCTCGATCTCGCACACGGCAGGTACGGCCGCGCAGCCGCCCACTTCGATCAGGCGGCGCGCGTCGCGCGACAGGTGACGCTGAGCCTCGCCTCGCGTGCCGCGGCCGGGACGGTCACGACGCGCCTCGCCCAGGGCCGGCCGGACGAGGCATGGGAGGCCGCGACCGCCGCCCTCGCGGCCCTGCGGCGGGCGGAGGCATGGCCCCGGGCGACCGGTCTGGTCCCGGCCGCCGTCGCGGCGGCGCTGGCCTGCGGGCAGTCCGCGGCGGCCGAGGAACTGGTCCGGGAGGCGGAGACGGGCGTCGAAGGCCGCACGTCTCCGGCGGGGGTCGCCGAACTGTGCGTCGCCCGCGGACGGTTGGCCGAAGGAGTGGCGCCGGAGCGGGCGGCGGCGCATTTCGAGGAGGCGCACCGGCACTGGCGGGACATCGGCCGGCCGTACTCCGCGGCGCACGCCGCGGAACTGCGGGCACGGGTCCTGGCCCGGCTGGGGGAGGCCGACGCGGCGACGAACTCGCTCGACGCGGCCACCCGTGTCTACAAGGACCTCGCCGCTGCGGGAGACCTCGCCCGGTTGCGGCGTCTGGGCCGGGAGACGGGACTGACCCGGAAGTCGGTGCCCGGCAGGCGAGGCTACGGGGACCGGCTCTCCCCGAGGGAGACGGAGGTGGCGGCGCTGCTCGCCCGGGGCGCGGCCAATCAGGAGATAGCCGACGTGCTGGTGCTCTCTCCGAGGACGGTCGAGCATCATGTCGCCAACGTGCTGAGAAAGCTGAACACGACACGGGCCGATGTCGGAGCGGTGCTCGGCGACGCCGGCCGGCCCGACTGAACCCGTCCGCCGCGGCGGACGGGTGCGCGAGACTCGTGGGCAGCGGCACGTGCCGGATCTCCGTCCGGCGCGGAGGCCTTCGGCCGGCCGCGCCGGACGACTCTCCATGGGAGTCGGCGCTCAGTCCTCGGGCACCTCGTGACGGGCCTGCGCCGCCGTGTGGGCGCGGGCCGCCTCGGTGGCGGCCGTGGAGTCCCCGTCGCGCAGGGCCTCGACGATGGCGTCGTGCTCCTCGATGACGGAGCGCCAGTTCGTCGCGTCGACCGGGGAGGTGAGGCGGTAGCGGCGGACCGTCATCAGGAGCTGCTCGGTGAGGTCGGCGAGGACGCGGTAGCCGGAGGCGGTCGCCAGCGCGTGGTGGAAGGCGCTGTTCAGCGACGGCAGCCGGTCCATCGCGCCGCTGTCCAGCGCCTTGCGCATGGCCTTCTGCGTCTTCTCCAGCTCGGAGATGAGGGCCGCGTCGGCGTTCGCGGCGGCGAGCCCCGCCACGAGGCCCTCGATCGCCTCGCGCGCCAGGAAGACACCGCGCATCTCGGTGAGGTCCACCTCGGACACCGTGACCCCGGAGTGGACCTTCGACACGACCAGTCCCTCGGACTCGAGCCGCTTGACCGCTTCCCGGATCGGGATCTTGCTCACGCCGAAGTCGCGGGACAGCTCGTCCATGTTGACCTTGGCGCCGGGGCGCAGCTCGCCTTCCGCGATCGCCGAACGCAGGCTCTCGTAGACGAGATCCGCCTTGCTCTTCACTTCAGGCAGCCGCCCCGCCCACGCCTTCGTCGTCATCCGTTCATCGTATTCGATATCTGCCGGAGTGGGCGCAGGGCGGCATTGACACATTCTTCGTATACGATATTCTTTTCTCGTCGATGTGCCCGCGCATCCCCCCGGTGCGGTGTCTCCGATCGACCTGAGGACCGGGAGCCCGCCATGCCTCTCCCTTTGCCCCTTTCGCGCTCCGCTCGCCGTCGGGAATCGGCTGTCGGCTGCGAACTACCCCCGAGCGACAGTGCTCCTGGAATGCTCCGCGCCTGGGTTGCCGCGCGACTCGACGAGCGGCAGTCGGCGCTGCTGGGCGACGAGCTCGCCGTGGTCGCGAGCGAGCTCGCCACGAACGCCGTCAGGCACGGGCTCGCTCCGATCCGGGCCGCCCTCGCGGTCGTGGAGGCTCCGGGGGGCGGGCTTCGGGCGCGCCTCGAGGTGGCCGACTCCGGCGCGGGCTTCACTCCGGGGGTGAATGTGAGGGACCTCGACGGCTATCCGTCGCTCGACTGCCACGGGCGTGGCCTGCTGATCGTCGCGGAGCTCTCGCGACGCTGGGGTGTCGAGCGGCGCGAGGACCGCCATGTCGTCTGGGCCGAGCTCGCGGCGACGTGATTCTGAAGAAGCATCCAGCTCGCCCGGTGTCCGGGCGGGCGCGTATCGCCGGCACGACACGAGGGGTGCCACTCCATGCCCACCGATAGCTACGTGAGCCAGTTCGACGAGGCCCCCGGGTATCTCGACTTCGCGCGCGTCGGGCCGCCCTCACGCGCTGTCGTGGCCGAGACCGCCCGACTGATCGGCCTGACCTCGGTCGGCACGCTCACCGCCCGTCGGGAGCTAGGGGCGCAGGAACTCCGGGCGCGCACCGCGATCGCCCGTCTGGTCGGGAGCGACGTCCACCGAGTCGTTCTCCAGCCCAGCACCAGCTTCGGTCTCTTCCAGGCCGCGTTCGGCCTTCCGGCCGGTGAAGTGCTGGTCCCCGAGGGTGAGTTCCCGGCCAACACGTACCCCTGGGTCCGTGCGGAACAGGCGGGGCGCCTCGTCGTGCGCTGGATGCGCCCGCGTGCCGGCCACGTCACCGCCGACGCCGTCCTGGAGCATCTGACCCGGCGCGTCTCGGCCGTCGCCGTGAGCGCGGTGGACTACCGCACCGGTCATCGGGCCGCCCTCGCCGCCCTGCGCGAGGTGGTGGGGGAGCGCCTTCTCGTCGTGGACGCCATGCAGGCGCTCGGAGCGGTCGACGAACCGTGGGAGGTCGCCGACATCCTGGTGTGCGGGGGACAGAAATGGCTGAGAAGCGGACTCGGTCCCGGGTTCGCCGTCCTCTCCGACCGGGCGTTCGAGCGGATGGATCCCCTGCTGTCGGGATGGGCCGGCGCACACGATCCCGCGCGGCTCGACAGCGGGGTGCAGCCCGCTTCGGCGGGCGCGTCCGCGTGGTCGGTGACCGCACCGAACCCCGTCGCTTCCGGTGCCCTCGCCACCGCTCTGGAGCTGCTGGAGGGCGTCGGCACGGCGTTCGTGGCCGGGCTCATCTCCTCACGGGTGGCCCGGCTGGAAGAGGCCCTGCTGTCGTCCGGTGCCGAGATCGTGTCGGCGACCGGCCGGAGGGGTGGCATCCTGCCCTTCCGCGTGCCCGGCCGCGGCAGCCGCGAGGTCGGAGCGGCACTGGAGGCGGAGGGGATCGTGGCGACGGTGCGACCCGACCACGTGCGACTTGCGCCGCACGCATCGACGGGCTCCGCGGCGGTGGACCGACTCCGCGCCGCGATGCGCCGCCTGGCGGCGCATCGCGGCTGAGGCGGAGGCACCAGGTAGAGACGGATCGACCGGCGGTGCCCGCCAGGACTTCGTTACGGTCTCGCGCTCGGACGCGCGGCCGAGAACGTCACCGGGCGGGTGCGTCGTCGTGGTCGCCGGGTGTCCGGCCCCGGCGCACCGCGGCCCGGCCGCCTTCTCAAGGCTCCTGACTCTGGCGTGCATTTCGTATATCGAATACGCTCGCCGCGTCTGTGATCCGCCGCCTCCGTAAGGTGAACCCCCCCATGACGACCGTGGTTGTGACCGAAGACGTCCACTCGGAACCCCCTGGCACGACCGACCGGCGCACCATGGCCGCGAGCACCGTCGGCACCGTCATGGAGTGGTACGACTTCAACCTGTACGGCCTCGCCTCCGCCCTGGTGTTCGGTCCGCTCTTCTTCGGCTCCACCGGAGCCGGGGCGACCCTCGCGTCCTTCGCCACCTTCGCCGTCGGCTTCGCCGCACGGCCCATCGGCGGCATGATCTTCGGGCACCTCGGGGACCGGGTGGGACGCAAGTACGTGCTGCTGCTCACGATGCTCGGCATGGGCGTGGCCACGACCCTGATCGGCCTCCTGCCCACCCACGCGACGGCGGGCATCTGGGCCCCGGTCGCGCTCGTGGTCCTGCGGGTCCTCCAGGGGGTCGCCGTGGGCGGTGAGTTCGCCGGCGCGACCCTGCTGACCGTCGAGAGCGCTCCGCCCGGCCGGCGGGGCTTCCTCGGCGCGATCCCGGCCATGGGGACCGGCGCCGGATTCGTCCTGGCGGCCGCCGTGTTCGGGCTCGTGACGATGCTGCCGCAGGAGGACTTCGAGACCTGGGGGTGGCGTGTTCCCTTCCTGCTGAGTGCCGTCCTGGTGGTCTTCGGGTTGGCCGTCCGGCGCGGGATCAAGGAGACGCCGGTCTTCGCCGAGCTGGAGGAGCACGGCGGCAGGGAGAGGTCCCCGCTCCGCGCCACGATCCGGCGGCAGCCGGGCGCCGTCGTCCGCGTCATGGGGATCACCGTCTCCGGCTTCGTCTGGGGCTACATGATCCAGGCCTTCGGCCTCTTCTACGCCACCTCCACCCTGGGCATCGACAAGTCCACGATGCTCTGGGCGATCACCGCCGCCTCGGCCCTGGAGATCGTGGCGATCCCCTTCTGGGGCTGGCTCAGCGACAGGATCGGGCGCAGAACCACGGTCGGCATCGGCCTCGCCTGCACCGTCCTCTACGCCTTCCCCTTCTTCGTCCTGCTGGAGACCCGGAGCACACCCCTGATCGTCCTGGCCATGGTGCTGGCCATCCCGGTCTGCAAGGACATGGTCTTCGGGCCGCAGGCGGCGCTCGTCGCCGAACTCTTCGACGCCCGCGTCCGCTACACCGGCGTCAGCGTGGGCAGGGAGTTCGGCGGTGCGCTCTTCGGGGGCACGGCGCCCTTCATCGGCGCCTCGCTGTACGCGGCCGGCGGGTCCGTCGCGCCGGTGGCCCTCTACGTGATCGCGGCCTGCGCGGTCACGGCGATCGCGGTCTACGCCGGACGCGAGACCGCGCACGACGAGCGCCCGTACGCCTGAGCGCGAACAGGGCGGCGCCGAGGAACGGCGCCGCCCTGGCGGAACGAGACGAGGTCTAGCGTCCTTCTGAGTACAGCGCTTCGATGTCGGTTCCGAGGCGTTCCTCGATCCGTGCCCGGATGGGGCGCATGGAGCTGGTCAGCAGACCGTGCTCGACGGTGGGCCGGCGGGTCAGGAGACGGAAGGCGCGGATCGCGGACCCCGGAGGGGCCGACTTGTTGGCGGCCACGACGGCCCGGTTGACCTCCGACTGCAGCGCCCTGTCCTCGTGGATCCGCCGCAGGGACGTCTCCGGCCGGCCGGAGACGTGCAGCCAGTGCGCCACGGCCTCCAGGTCGAGCGTGACGAGTGCGGCCGGGAACGGGCGACCCTCGCCGACGACGACGCAGTGGCCGACCAGGGGATGGGCGCGGACGGCGTCCTCCAGAGGCGTCGGGACGATCCGTACCCCCGCGGCCGTCACGAACGTGTCCGCGAGCCGGCCGGCCACCGTGAGGTACCCCTCGTCGTCGATGCGTCCGATGTCCCCCGTGGGCAACCACCCGTGCGAGGCGCGTACGGCCGCCCTGTCGCCGACGTAGCCGTGCAGGGTCTGTGGACCGCGCACCCAGATCTGCTCGTCCTCGTCCAGACAGAGGGACGTGCCGGGGAGGGGGCGGCCCGCGGTGCCGTGCCTGGTCCTGCCGGGCGGTCCCAGAGTGACCGTTCCCGTGGTCTCGGCGAGGCCGTAGGTCTCGTGGACGTCGAGGCCCGCCCCCGCGCAGAGCAGCCCCATGCGCCGCCGCAGCCCCGAGCCGCAGAGCACGACGTTCCGCAGGCGCCCGCCGAGCGACTCCCGGAACGCCGCGTACAGGTTCCGGTCGAAGAGCTCGTGCTGCACGGCCAGTTTCGGGCCTGGGCCGCCACCTGTCCCGAGGGACCGGCGCTCGCGCGCCTCGGCGTACCGCACCGCCACGTCGACGGCCACGCTGAACGACCCCACCCGCCCTTCCGTCTCCGCGGCCTCCCGGAGGCCGGCGACCAGGCCCTCGACGGCCGGCGGCTCCGCCAGGAGCAGGGACGGCCGCAGGGTGCGCAGAGCACGCCCCAGCTCGACCGACGAGCAGGGCCCCTGGTACGCCAGAGGAGCCCCGCTCATCACGGCGGCGAGCTGCGCGACGCGCGTGGTCGGATGGTCGAAAGGGGTGTGCAGCAGGAGGACCGCGTCCTGCTGGAACATCCCTTCGCACGCGTGCAGCAGGTTTCCCGCCGCCGCCCGGAGGTTGCCGTGGGTGAGGAGGCACGCCTTCGGCGCACCCGTCGTCCCCGCCGTGTGCACCACCGTCGCGGGGGTGTCGGCCAGCACGGCACGACGGTGTTGCTCCACCTCCTCGTCGTGGAGCCACGCCCCCGCGGTCCGCAGCGCGTCCATGGCCCCGCTGTCCAGCTGCCACAGGTCACGAAGGCCCGGAAGCCGGCTCAGGAGGGGACCTACGGTCATCGCCTGGTCCACGTCCTCCACCACACACGCCCGCGCCCCCGCGTCACGCAGAATCCGCTCGGCCCGGGCGACGGGCGCGTCGTGCGGCACCGGCACCGGCAGCGCGCCCAGCGACCACAGCGCGAAGTCCAGCAGCGTCCACTCGTACCGGGGGCGGCACATCACCCCCACCCGGTCGCCGAACCCGACACCCGCCGCGAGGAGCCCCTTGGCGACCGCCATGACGTCCTCACGGAAGGCACGGACGCCGATGGCCCGCCGCGTGTCGCCGGCCCGGATCCACACCGCGTCGCCGTCCGGCCGGTCCCGGCACCGGTCGGACAGGGTGTCCGCCAGCCCTCCCGTCCTCGGGATGTCGACGGCCGGGGGAATGCTGATCTGCCGTAGCCCTGAGCTGCTCATGTGTCCTCCAGAAGAGGGGCGGAAGGCATCGTCGAGGGTGGTGCGATACGCGTGTGTGCCGCGCCCTGCGGGGACGCGGCACACACGGGGAGGGACGGAAGTCCCGGCAGATCACTCCTTGACCGCTCCGCCGGTGAGGCCGCGGACGAAGAAGCGCTGAAGGAACACGAAGCACAGCACGATGGGGATGGCCGCCATCACGGACCCCGCCATGAGAAGGTCCCACCGCGGGGCGAACTGGTTCTGGAAGCGCGCCAGTCCGACCGGGAGGGTCCGCAGCAGCTCGTCGTTGGTGACCAGCGAGGGCCAGGCGAACTCGCCCCACGTCCACATGAACTTGAGGACCGCGACGGTTCCCAGGGCCGCCCACGAACTCGGCAGCAGCACGCTCCACAGGGTGCGGAGCCTGCCGGCGCCGTCGATCGCCGCCGCCTCGTCGAGCTGGATCGGCAGGGTGACGAGGTGCTGGCGGAGCAGGAAGATGCCCGTGGGGCTGGCGAGGAACGGGATGATGAGCGCCCAGTAGCTGTCGATCCAGCCGAGGTCCCGCATCACGAGGTAGAGCGGGACCAGGATGACCTGGGTCGGGATCATCAGCGTGGCGAGGATCAGCGTGAGGACGGCCTGCCGGCCGCGGAACTTGATCCTGCTCAGCCCGTACGCGGCGAGGGTGTCGAACACCAGGTTGCCGAGCACGACCGCGCCCGAGACGATCACGGAGTTGAGGAACCACTGCCAGAAGGGGAACCGGCTCAGGACCTCGGCGTAGGCGTCCAGTGAGACGGAGGCCGGGATCAGGCGGGCGCTGGTGCCGAGCAGCTCCTCCATGGGCTGGAGCGAGGTGAGCACCATCCACAGGACGGGAAGGCCGGCGAACACGCTGATGAGCACCAGCCACAGGGCCCGCGGAAGCGCACTGGTGGGCCGCTTCATGACTCCTCCCGGGAGGTCAGGCGCATGCGGATGACGGTGATCAGCAGCAGGATCAGGAACAGCACCACGGACGCCGCGGAGGCCACGCCGACGTCGGTGAGCAGCTTGGTGTAGATGAAGGTGACCACCGTGGTCGTCGCTGTGCCGGGGCCGCCCTCCGTCATGACCCACACCTGGTCGAAGACCTTGAAGGAGTTGAACACCAGGAGGAGGAACACAGCGGCTCCGGCCGGGCGCAGCATCGGCAGGGTGATGGAGCGGAACTGGCGCCAGGGGCCGGCCCGGTCGATGGTGGCCGCCTCGTACAGTTCGGCGGGGATGCGCTGGAGGCCGCCGAGGAGGATCAGGGCGTAGATGCCGAAGTCCTTCCAGATGCTCACCAGGGCGACGGCGGGCAGCGCCAGGTCGTTGTCGAAGAGCCAGCGCGCGCCGTCGGCGCCGACCAGGCCGATCAGGTTGTTGACGAGCCCGTGGTCGGGCTCGTAGAGCCACTTCCAGATGAGGCCGGCGACGACCATGGGGATGACCGCGGGAAGGACGGTGATGGTGCGGACGATCCGGGCGGAGGCCAGCTCACGGTTGGCGGCCATCGCGGTCGCGAGGGCCAGGACGTAGGTGCCGATCAGGGTGATGACCGTGAACACCGCGGTGTTCAGGAGGCTTTCCCTGAAGGTGCCCGCGCCGAGGATGGTGGAGTAGTTCTCCAGCCCGACGAACTCGGGCGGTCCCAGCATGTTCCAGCGGTCGGTGCTGAGCAGCATCGACTGGAGCATGGGGTAGAAGGTGAATCCGAGGATGACCAGGAGGGCGGGGGCGACGGAGAGCCAGCCGGCGAGGGCCCCGGTGGGCCGGCGCCGCCGGCGCCCGGTGCCGCGTGGACGACGGAGACCGCCGTCCACGCGGCCCTTGGGGAGCTCCGTGCGAAGCTCGGTAGCGCTGGACATGTCCTACCGGCCCGCGTCCAGGGCCTTGCCGACCTCGTCGTCGATCGACTTCAGGGCCTCGTCGACCGGCAGCTGGCCGTTGACGCCCGCGACGACCGACGCCTTCTGCGCCTCCCAGCGAGTGGCCCAACCGTGACGGTCCTGGAGGAGGAGGTCGGGGGTGTTGCGCCCCAACTGCTCCAGGATGGGAGTCCAGTTGGGGTTGCTCTTGACCTTGCGGTCGTGGAGGGTCTTGACGGCCGGGGCGACCTTGGCAGGGTCGTAGGGGAAGATCGCGTGGAAGTCCATGTAGCGGACGCTCTGCTCGGGCGAGGCGAGCCACTTCATGAACGTGCCGGCGGCCTTCAGGTCCTCGCCGCGGGAGTTGGCGACGAGGCTGTGGCCTCCGACCATGGAACAGCCGCTCGCGGGACCCTTCGGCATCGGGGCGACGGCCCACTTGCCCTTGGTCTTCGCCCCGCCCGCCTCGACGTTGGCGATGACGGACTGGAAGAACGGGAACATCGCGACCTTGCCGTCGACGAAGCCGTTCAGCGCGCTGGTGCCGACCGGCGACGTCTTGTCCTGGTAGAAGGAGCGCATGTAGTTCATGGCCGTCTTGCCGGCCTCGGTGTTCTGCGTCGACTTCTTGTAGTCGGGCGAGGTGAGGCTGCCGCCGGCCTGGCAGAGGAAGCTCTCCCAGGTGGAGTTGATGGCGTTGACGTGGTCGTCCATGCCCTTGAACTGCCAGCCGCTGATGCCGCTGCCGTCGGCCTTCGACTCCTGTGTGATCGCGGAGGCGGTGGTCTTCAGCTCGTCCCAGGTCGCGGGCGGCTTGTCGTACCCGTACTTCTCCAGGACGTCGGTGCGGTAGAGCATGACCCCCGCGTCGAAGTAGAGGGGAGCGCCGTAGAGCTTGCCCTCGTACTCGTCGACCTTGGCGAGGTCGAGGAACGCGCCGGTCTCGGCCTCGGTGTAGCCGAGCTTGTCCAGCGGAGCGATGGCGCCTGCCTTGAGGTACTCCAGCTCCAGGCCGTTGTTCATCAGCCAGACGTCGGGGCCCTCGCCGGCGGCTATCGCCTGCTTGACCTTGTCGCGGCCGTCCTTCCATTCGAGCTGAGTGAGCTCGACCTTCACGTCCTTCTGGGAGGTGTTGAAGTCGTCGACGAGTTCCTTGAGCTTGTCGTCCTGTCCGATCCAGAAGGGCATGGACCAGAACTTGATGGTCGCCTTGCCGTCACCGGGGGAGCCGGCGGTGGAGTCGCCGCCCTGGGAGCAGGCGGCCGCGGTGATCGCACAGGTGGACGCGAGGGACACGGCGAGGAGCCGACGGCGTCGGGGTCGTGCCATGGTGCTTTCTCCTTGGTGCAGAGGTGCGCTGGACGCGAGGGGAGGGGAAGGAGAGAGGAGGGGGCGTCCCCGGCCGAACCGCCGGGGACGCGGCTCGTTACGGGGTCCTGACCCAGAACTCGATGGAGAGCGGGGGCACGGTGATGGTGAGCTGGGGGCCGCTCTTGAAGCCGATTCGCTGGTCGTTGGTGCTCGGGCCGTAGCGGTGGCCCTCGAAGGAGCCGGACGTCTGCGTGTCCACGGTGTACGTGAACGACTCCGTCGCCGACCGGTTGGTGATGGCGAAGACGGGCTTGCCCGCCGGGGTCTTCCAGGCCATGATCCGCTGGTCCTCCAGCACGGTGGACTCGTCCACCGTGTAGCGCACCGAGTCCCACGGCATGTACTTCACGAAGCCGGCGACGGCGTTCCAGTTGCGCGGGTTCCAGGTCCAGTGGTTCGGCTTCAGGTCGGGGAACCGGGAGAAGTCGGTGTCGGACGGCGGGCGCCAGAAGCCGAGGCCGTAGTTCTCCGACTCGGCGTTGGTGGTGGGCTTCAGGGCATGCAGCCAGTACCAGGTGGGCGAGTTCTGGAAGGTCATCCAGTTCATGATCGACTGGGCCGTGTTGACGGTCCGCCAGTCCGTCATGGCGCCGCTCAGGTACTCGAACTCGTTGTTGAAGGCGGGCTTGCCCTGCCCCAGGCGGTTGAAGTCGTTGTGGATCTGGTAGTTGCTGTCGTAGCCGATGCGGTGGTAGGTCCAGGCGTCGACCAGGTCGAGCGCGGCGGGGTCGGCGAGGATCGCGGCCCCGATCGCCCCGCCCCAGCCGTCCTGGCTGTCGGCGGTGATCATGACGTCGGGGTACTTGGCCCGGATGCGGGAGGCGGCGGCCTTGAACGTCTCTCGGTATTCCGTGGCGTTGTAGACGCAGGACGAGTACGGGGTGCTGTAACGCGGCTCGTTCTGCAGTCCCCACTGGGAGATGCGCAGGCCGCCGGCGGTGAGGTAGTCCAGGTCGGCGACGAGGGCGTCACCGAACTCGGCGAGGAACGCGGGCTCGAAGGACTTGAGCTTTCCGCCGATGAAGGAGTCGTTGCTCTTCCAGCCCGGGGCCGGGGACCAGTACTCGACGGACAGGCCCTCGACTCCGGCCCGGTCGCACATGTCGGCCAGCATGGCCGTCTGGCCGGGGTAGCGGCCGCGCATGAGCTTCCGGGTGGGGTCGAGGCCCCGGTAGTAGAGGCCCATGGCGAGGCGGCAGTAGCGGAAGCCGCGGTCGGACCGGCCGGCCTTGAGCATCTCGTTGATGAAGCGGGTGCGCTCGGCGTCCGTGAGGTCGTACGGAACGCCGTTGACCTCGGTGGGCAGGCCGTTGTTGTTCGAACCGATGGAATCCGACTGGATCTCGAAGCCCAGGCCGAGGATGGTCTGCTGCCGGGTCTTGTCGAACCGGATCGCGTAGGTGCCGGAGGTGGCGGCGTGCGCCGGGGCGAAGTTGATCACGGGCGACAGCGCCGCGGCGGCCCCCGCGACGGCGGCTCCGCGCAGGATCGACCTGCGGCTCGGGTGGGGTGCGGACATGCGGCATCTCCTTTGATGACAGGCAGGAATCAGAGGTGTGGTGCCTTGCGTCGGTGGCCGGTCGTCCCGTGGCCGGCCACCACTGCCCCGTGGGGGGTCAGAAACGGGCGACGACGTACCGGTCGACGGTGTCCCAGTCGACGTCGGCGCCCAGGCCGGGGTTCTGGGGGACGGTCAGTGCGCCGTCCTTGAACTCCGGCGGGTTGGTGAGGATCCGTTCCCGGATCGGGTTGGGCAGGCGGTTGTACTCGTACGTCCGCAGGTTGGGGGTGGCCGCGCAGAGCTGGAGCGCGGCGCACAGGCTCACGCCGGAGCCGACGCCGTGCGGGGCGATGTCGACGTGGAAGGCCGAGGCGAGGGCGGCGAGTCGGGTGGCCTCGGTGATGCCGCCGCAGCGGGCGACGTTCGGCATGAAGACGTCGATGGCCCGGTTCAGGAGGGATTCGCGCAGGTCGAAGCGGGTGAAGTGGGTCTCGCCGTTGACGATGGTGAGGCCGGTGCGGCGGCGCAGTTCGCCGAGGTTGGCGAGGTCGTCCACCTGGAGGGGTTCCTCGTACCAGGAGATGCCCAGGTCGCGCAGGACGCCGCCGACGCGGGTGGCCTCGTCCAGGTCGTACGCGCAGTTGACGTCGGTGAGGACCTCGATGTCCTCGCCGACGGCCTCGCGTACGGCGGTGAGGTGGGCGCGGTCGGTGTGCTCGCCACGGCCTATCTTGACCTTGAGGGCTCGGAAGCCGTCGTCGACGAAGCCGAGGGCCTGCCGGGCGGAGTCCGCGGGGTCGGCGTGGAGGGCCACCGGGCTGGCGTAGCAGTCGACGCGTTCGCGGATCGGGCCGCCGAGCAGCCGGTGGACGGGGAGGCCGGCGAGCTTGCCGCGCAGGTCCCACAGGGCGAGGTCGATGCCGGCCAGGGCTTCGAGGTAGAAGCCGCGGTTGTGGCCGCCGGCCGCCTGGCCCTGGTACAGCCGCTCCCACACGGCGGTGGTGGCCAGAGCGTCCTGTCCGATGAGCAGGGGGGCGAGGACGGTGGTGACGACGGTCGCCGTGACCTGGGGGGAGGGGAGTCCGTAGCACTCGCCGATCCCGACCGTGCCGTCCTCGGCGTGGACCTTGACGAGGGTGGCGTACTGGCCGCGGCGAGGCAGGACGAGGTGGCTGGAGGCGGGGTAGCGCAGCCAGTCCGGCACGTCCTCGGGGGAGTCGTAGAGGTCGTCGAAGCTGGCGGAGAGGGCCAGGGCCTCGATCTTGGCGATGCGCACGGGGTGCGAGGGCATGGGGTGGTTCTCCAGTGGTTCGTGCCGTCGGACGGGCGGTCCGCCCGACGGCGGTGTGTGCCGGTCAGTCGTGGGCGGTCTCGCGCCCGGTGAAGACCGCGACGAAGGTCAGGGCGCAGCCGGCGAGGACGTAGAGGGCGACCGGGGCGATGGAGCCGGTGGCGGCGAAGAGGGCGGTGCCGATGAAGGGGGCGGTGCCTCCGAAGAGCGCGCCGCCGATCTCCCGGCCGGTGCTCACCCCGCTGAAGCGGACCTTGGCGTCGAACTGCTCGGCGACCAGGGCGGCTTGCGGGCCGAAGACCATGTCCTTGCAGATCGGCATGGCGATCACGTAGGCGAGGAAGATGAGAGGGGTGCTGCGGGTCTCCAGGAGCGCGAAGAAGGGGAAGGCGAAGGCGGCCGTCGCGACGAGCCCGATGCCGACCATCCTGCGTCGGCCGATCCGGTCCGAGACGTGTCCCCACAGCGGGATCGCGCCGATCTCCAGGGTCGCGGCGAGGGCGATGGCCCACAGCAGCGTCGACTTGGGGATGTCCAGCTCGCTCGTGGCGTAGGCCAGGGTGAAGGCCTGGATCAGATAGCCCCAGACGAAGCCGGAGATCGTGATGCCCATCGTCCGGACGACGGCGCCGGGCTGGGTGCGCAGCGTGTGCAGCAGGGGGAAGCGGACCTTCTCGCCCTGCTCCTCGATCTCGGCGAAGACCGGGGTCTCCTCGATGCCGCGGCGGGCCCAGACGCCGAAGACGACCAGGGCGAAGCTGAGGAGGAACGGTACGCGCCAGCCCCAGTCGAGGAACGCGTCGTCGGGCAGCAGCGAGACGAGTCCGAAGACCGCGCTCGCGAGGACGAACCCGGCTCCGGTGCCCATCGCCGGGATCGCGCCGTACAGGCCGCGTCGGCCCGGTGGCGCGTTCTCCACGGTGAGCAGGGTCGCGCCGGCGAACTCGCCGCCGACCGCGATGCCCTGGGCGATGCGGAGCACGATGAGCAGGACCGGGGCCCAGACGCCGATCGTGGCGTGGGTGGGGAGCATGCCCACCATCGCGGTGGCCAGGCCCATCACGAACATGGTGACGAGGAGGACGTACTTGCGTCCTATCCGGTCGCCGATGTGGCCGAAGACGACTCCGCCGATCGGGCGGGCGGCGAAGCCCACCGCGAAGGAGGCGAAGGAGGCCAGGGTCGCGCCGGTGGAGTCGGACCCGAAGAAGAGAGGGCCGAAGACCAGGGCGGAGGCCAGACCGTAGAGGTTGAAGTCGTACCACTCCATGACGGTGCCGACGGTGCTGGCGACCATCGTGCGCCGCTGGTTCGGGGACTTCGGGTGCTGGCTCATCGCCGGGCTTTCTGCGACGGGGGAAGTACTCATGGGACGTACACCACCTGTGAGGAGAACCGGACCGTGGGGGCGGGGCCCGATGCAATGAAGGTATTCCGTATACGAAATAACGTCTAGGGGTGTGGCGAGAAAGTTACGTTGCCGTTGCCGGTGACGGTCCGGGGCCTCACGCCCCGGATATCGGCCCGTACGCAACGGCCGGCGGCGCGGTCACGTCCGTGGTGGCCGCGAGGACGGCGCCGTCGAGGGGACCCGGCCTCTCCAGCCGGTGCAGCGCGGTCGTCACGTACATGAGGCCACCGCCGAACGCGACACTGCTGGTGTGCGGCGTCGGGAGCGGAATGGTACGCAGCCGGGTCCCGTCCGCCCCGAAACACAGGATGCGGCCCGCGCCCCAGAGCGCCACCCAGAGGTTCTGCTCGTCGTCGACGGCCATGCCGTCGGGACGTCCTTCCCCGGGAGGGAAGAAGGCGAACGGCTCCGACGTGCCGAGCCCGCCCGTGGCAGGGTCCACGGCGTACCGGGAGATGGTGCCCCGGGCGCTGTCGGCGAGGTACATCAGCCTCCCGTCGGCGGTGAAGACCGGCCCGTTGGGCACGGTGAGGCCGTCGAGGACCTCGTGGACCGTGCCGTCGGGGTCGGTGCGGTAGAGCGAGCCCGCGCCCGTCGCGGCCTGGACCTCCATGCTGCCCGCCCAGAAGCGGCCCGCCGGGTCGCAACCGCCGTCGTTCATCCGCATGGCCCGGTCCGGCCTCTCACCGGGGCGCGCCAGCCAGTCGAGCGCACCCCGGGCGCCGGTCAGCGCGATGCCGGGGCCCGCGGCGACGATCCACCGCCCGGGCGGCCCGCCCGCCGTGGGCGCGACCGCGCCCAGGGGCATGTTCAGCCGGAGCAGAGGCTCCGGACCGCCTCCGCCGACACCGCGGATCCGGTGCAGGTCGCCCCGGAGCAGGTCCACGAAGAGCAGGCTTCCGTCCAGCCACCGCGCTCCCTCGGCGAGCCGGTACCGCGCCGGCGTGCACGCACGCCACACAGGGGCGGCCCCGGTGGTCATCGGATCGTGCTTCCCGGGACCGCGCCGAGCAGATCGAGCTCATGGCGCAGCGGGAGCCCCTCCCAGTCGCCGGTGGAGGCGACGGCGAATGCCCCGGTGGTCACCGCACGGTCGAGCCGCCCGCCTGTGGCAAGCCCGTCGAGGAGGCCCGACAGGTACCCGGCGACGAAGGCGTCGCCGGCCCCCACCGTGTCCTTGACCGTCACGGCCACCGCCGGACGCGCGGTCGACCCCGACGCGTCGAACACCTCGGCACCCTCCGCGCCCCGCTTGACCACCACCTCGCGGACGCCGCACTCCAGCAGTGCCTCGACCTGTTCCGCCTCCGAGCCGGCTCCGGCGGGCGCGGCGAGGGCGAGCTCGTCGTCCGAGGCCACGAGGATGTCGACGTGCCGCATCAGCGGGCGGAGCGCGGCGGCTGCCGCGCCGCGAGACCAGAGCTTCGAGCGGTAGTTCACGTCGAGGGATACCGTCGTGTCCTCGTCCGCCGTCTCGACGGCCCGGTGCACGGCCCCGAGCGGTTCGGCGCCCAGGGCGGCGGTGATGCCGGTGGTGTGGACGATCTTCGCGCCCTCCGCGAGGGCGGGCGCGAGGTGGCAGCGGCCGAGGCGGGCCCCCGCCGAGCCGGTGCGGTAGTACGAGACGCGCGTGAGGTCGGCGATCCGGGGCTCGAACACGACGAGGCCGGTGGAGCCCTCGGACTCCACGGTCCGGCTCACGTCGACGCCCTCGGCGCGCAGGGTGCGCAGGACGAGAGCGCCGAACTCGTCGGCCCCCGTGCATCCGACCCAGCGCGCCCGGTGGCCGAGCCGGGCGAGCCCGATCGCCACGTTCGCCTCGGCACCGGCCACGGACATCCGCAGCTCCCCGCCGGTCCTGATGGGCCGGTCGGCGCGGAGGGCGACCATCGCTTCCCCGAACGTCAGTACGTCGGTCATGACGCCTCCTCGGCGAGTGCGCGGAACGCGGTGGCGCGGTCGGCGAGTCCGGTCGGGTCGCCGTCGGCTGCCCGGCCGACGAGCGGACCGCCCACGCCGACCGCGAGGGCCCCGGCGGCCAGGTACTCGCGGGCGGCCGCGGCGTCGATGCCGCCCACCGGCACGAACGGAACAAGAGGGAAGGGGGCGCGCAGGGCGCGCAGCAGCGCCGCCCCTCCCGGACCGGCGGGGAAGAGCTTGACGGCGGTTGCTCCCTCGCGGAGGGCGCCGACCACCTCCGTGGGGGTGAGCGCGCCTGCCAGGACGGGAAGGCCGAGGGAGCGTGAGGCTGACACGGCTTCCGTGACGGCGGGCGTGACGGCGTACGTCGCACCCGCCTCGGCCGCGTTCCGGGCGTCGTCGGCGGTGAGCACGGTTCCCGCACCGAGCAGCGCCTCGGGGCCGAGCGCCGCGCGGGCCTTCGCGATGACATCCAGCGCGTGGGCACCGCTGAGGGACACCTCGACCAGGTCGATTCCGTTGCGCACGAGGGCGAGGACCGTGTCGAGCGCGGCCTGGGGGTCGGAGCCCCGCACGATGGCGACGAGCCGTCGCGAGGCGAGGGCGGTGATGAGTTCGTGGGGTTGCACGGGTACCTCCGAGCCGTCATTGAGGAACTTTAGTAGATCGTATACGGTATCTGTGTATCTTCAACCCTCCCGCCGGTGGCCGACGCCACCCCCTGGCGGCCCGACCTGCGAGGTGCAGACAGATGGCTCGATCCGCATTGATCACCGGAGCCGCCGGAGGGATCGGCCGGGCCGTCGCGGCCCGCTTCGTCGCCGACGGGTACCGCGTCGTCGGTGTCGACCTCGCGGACCCCGGCCTGCCGGGGGTGACCTACGCCCGGGCCGACGTGACCGACGCGGACCAGGTGGCGCACGCCGTCCGGGCCGCGACCGGCGGAGGCGAGAGCGCGTTGGACGTCCTGGTCACCTGCGCGGGGGTCACCGAAGGGAAGCCCCTGCACCGGACGACGGAGCAGGAATGGGAGGGCGTACTGCGGGCGAACCTCGGCTCGGTCTTCCTCTGCGTCCGGGAGGTGCTGCCGGGCATGATCGGCGCGGGTTCCGGAGCCGTCGTCATGGTGGGCTCGGTCCTGCACCGCACCGCCGCGCCGGGCCTGCCCGCGTACGCCGCCGCCAAGGGGGCCATCGCCGCGCTCACCCGGCAGCTGGCCGTCGACTACGGGCAGCACGGGATCTCGTTCGTCACGGTGTCGCCCGGCTGGGTACGCACACCGGCCACCGAGTCGAGGCTGGACGGCGAAGCGGACCTGGACCGGCTCCGGCAGAGCAACCCGCTCCGCCTGCTCGGCACTCCGGAGCACATCGCCGGCACCGTGGCCTTCGCGGCCTCCGCCGAGGCCGCCCTGCTGAACGGTTCCGAACTCGTCCTGGACGCGGGCGCGTCCGTGGTCAGCCCGGCCAGCCTGCTCCGGGACGCCCACCGCGCGGGGATGGGACTGCCCCGCCTCTGACGGCCCTGGGTCATCCGACCGGCACCGGACGGCAGGCCCACCCCGGACGGCAGGCCCACCCCGGACGGCAGACCCGCCCCGAGCGCCACCGCGGTCGGGGCGGGCCTGTGTCGAGGGTCAGCCCGTGACGGCGGTCTCGTGCCGGGACTGCGCCGCCGCATGCGCCTGGGCGGCGAGCGCGGCGGCCGAGCCGTCGCCCAGGCGCAGTGCGTCCACGATGGCATCGTGCTCCTCCACGACCGCCAGCCAGTTCTCGGCGTCGATCGGGGCGGTGATGCGGAAGCGGCGGATCGTCAGCAGGAGGTGTTCGGTGAGCTCGGCCAGGATCCGGTAGCCGCTCGCCGAGGCGAGTGTGTGGTGGAAGCGGGTGTTCAGCTCGGGCAGCGCGTCCAGCTCCCCCGCGGCGAGCGCGGTACGCATGGCCTTCTGGACGGACTCCAGCTCCGCGATGAGGGTCGCGTCGGCACCTTCGGAGGCGAGTCGGCAGACCAGGCCCTCGATCGCCTCGCGTGCCAGGAACACGCCCCGCATCTCGTCCTTGTCCACCTCGGAAACCGTGACCCCCGAGTGGACCCGGGAGACGACGAGCCCCTCGGACTCCAGACGCTTGACCGCCTCGCGGACCGGGATCTTGCTCACGCCGTAGTTGCGGGCCAGCTCGTCCATGTTGATCCGGGCCCCGGGTGGCAGCTCTCCGCCGGCGATGGCCGCACGCAGACTCTCGTGGACGAGGTCCGCCTTGCTCTTCACCACGGGGAGCCGCCCTGACCATCGCGTCACGTTCATTCGTCTATCGTATGCGATATTTCTGTATGGCCCAAGAGTCGGGCGGAGCGGTCGAGGGGCGCGGCGCCGCGCGCTACGGGGATGGCGGCGCCGGTGGAGGCGTGGGTGCAGTGGGTGAGGGCCGGGATCGGCCCGGACCTTGCCGGTCGGGGCCCGTGCGATCTTCCGAGAGCGGCGCGGATCGCCGGGTCCAACGGGACTTTCTAGCGTGGCGTCGCCTCCGGGAGTGGCGTGGTGCGGCCAGTGGCGCGGATGGGCGGCTTTTTCGGGGCGATTCCTTGACCCTCGGTGGAAGCGGCGTCAAACATACGGCGACCTGTCCGAGTCTGCTTCTCTCTGTTCGAGGTCCGGTCCGAACGTCTGTGCGTCGCCATGTCCTCCTCGGTGGCGTGGTCACTCTCGCCTCGCCTCCTCACTGAGGCGCCGCCTGGTGAACAGCCTCGGTGATCCGCGACAAGCCGGCGGCCTCGCGGGCGCGTTTCCCTCAGTCGTCCACTCTTCAGGCGTGTTGGGAAATGGTCAGATGTGTGAGAGGTCTAGACATCTGGAGTCTCGGACGGGATTCTTTCAGCGCCAACGGCCCTTCCTAGTTGTGGAGTTGGAAACACATGCGTCGTCTCCCCGTCACCCTCTGCGCCGCAGCCGTGGTGCTCGCCGCCGCGGCGGTCACCATGCCGCCGGCAGGCGCGCAGCCCGTCGCCGCGAAGACAGCGGCCGTCGGCACCTTCGCCGACGTCATCGACCGGACCGGCACCCCCAACGCCGCGGATCCCGGCTACGCCAGCAGACTCAGCCCCATGGTGGACCAGGGCTCGTACCACGGTCACGGGCTCCCGGCCGCCGGCGACACCGATGCGTACGGCGGATTCACGGGGCCCTGGTTCATGGCGCAGGAGTACCCCTGGTGGATGAGCAAGGCCCTCACGCGGATCCAACTCAAGGACGCCGAGACGGGCGAAGCGCTGGCTCTGCCGGCGCCGGAGACGCACTCGTACCCCGGTCGCCTGACCCAGCGGTACGTCGTCGACGGCGTGACCCTCGACCTCACCCTCCGCTTCACCGCGCAGCACACCTCGTTCGTCGTCGCGGACCTCAGGTCCGACACGCCACGCCGGCTGACGGTGTCGTGGACGGGCGAGCTGATGCGGCCCCCGGCCGAGCCGCAGAAGTCGGCGATGAGCCTGGCCGCGAGCCGCACCGGCGTGGAGGTCCGCTTCAAGCGGACCAAGGGCGCCAACTTCTACGCCGACGGCACCGAGCGGTACGCCGTCACCCACGCGGACGCCGTGGCCACCACGGTCAGCGCCGACAGCTACACCACCACCCGCCGCGACGCCCTCGCCGTGTCCGGCAAGCCCTCGCGCCTGGTCTGGACGGAGTCGTTCACCTTCGACGACGAAGAGCGCGCCGCCGGACGGGCGGCCGAGCAGGCAGCGCTGGACAAGCCGCAGGACGCGGCCAAGAGCGCCGACGGACGCTGGAAGGACTACGTCAAGCGGGCCACGGCGGGAGTGGCCCCCGAGTACCACCGCCTCGCGGTCAAGGGGATCGAGACGCTGGTCGGCAACTGGCGCGGTCCCGGCGGGCAATTCGAGAACGGCGGCATCGTGCCGTCCATGAGCCACCGGTACTACGCCGGCGGCTACTGGCCCTGGGACTCCTTCAAGGAGGCCGTCGGCGCCTCGACGTTCTCACCGGACCTGGCGAAGTCCGTGGTGCGGGCCCAGTTCGAGAAGCAGATCAGCAGCGGCAACGAAGCGGGCATGCTCCCCGACGTCGTCGGATACCGCGATCCCGCCACCGGGACCGGCCACTCCAACCTGCGCAACACCAAGCCGCCGCTGGCCGGTTGGGCGGTGTGGGAGATCTACGAGAAGGACCAGGACAAGGCGTTCCTGGAGGAGATGTACCCGAAGCTGATCGCCGAGCACGCCTGGTGGCTGCGCAACCGCGACCACGACCGCAACGGCGTCCTGGAGTACGGCGGCACCGCCTCCCACAACAAGACGGTGGGGGAGGCCCGGCTCGCCGCCGCGTGGGAGAGCGGCATGGACGACCTGCCGCGCTTCGACTTCGGCGACGGCCTGGAGGCGCTGAAGAACGTCGACGAGAACGGCGACCACGTCGGCTGGTCGCTGAACCAGGAGTCCGTCGACCTCAACTCCTTCATGGCACGCAACGACCGCTCGCTCGCCCAGATCGCCGAGGTCCTCGGCAGGACCGCGGAGGCGGAGTCATTCCGCGCCCAGGCGGCCGGCCTCGACCACGCGATCCGTACGACCATGTGGGACCCGGCCACCGGCTACTTCTACGACACCCGCCTCGGCACCGGCAAGCCCCTGCTCGGCCCCGGCAAGGGCATCGAGGGTCTCGTGCCCCTCTTCTCCGGCACGGCCTCGCAGCACCAGGCCGAATCCGTCCGCGAGACGCTGCTCGACCCGACGCAGTTCTTCACCCACGTGCCCCTGCCGCCCGTCTCGGCCGAGGCCCCCTCCTACGACCCGGACTCCTACACCCGGGGCAGTGCCTGGCCCGACCAGGTCGCCTTCGCCGTCGACGGACTGAAGCGCTACGGGCTCTCCAACGACGCCGACCGTCTGCGCACCAAGCTCTTCGCCAACGCCGACGGACTCCTGAACGGCGACGAGCCGATCTGGGAGAAGTACGACTCCGCCACCGGTGCGGGCAACAACACGGGGAACTTCAGCTGGTCGGCCGCCGGCATCCTCGACATGCTCCAGGGGACCAGGACCGACGCGCGCACCGCGGCGACCGACCTCGGCATCGTGGCGGCACCCGCCTACCCGGGCGGTCCGATCGCCGTGCCCGCCGGCGGAACCACCAGTACGACCACGACCTTCACCAACACGGGCCGCCCCGCCGTACGGGACGTCGAGGTCCAGGTGAACCCGCCCGCCGGCTGGAGGGTCACGCCCCTGAGCACCAGGGCACGGACGAAGGTCTCCTCCCAGGGGACCCTGACGACCGACTGGGACGTCACGCCCCCCGCGGGCATCGAGCCGGGCCGGTACCGCGTGCGCACCCACGCCGACTACACCGCCCCCGACGGCACGAGCCACCGGGTCACGAGCGCCCTCGTGGTGCAGGTCGTGCCGGACGCGCCGCACGGCACCGCACACCTCAGCGACCTCACGTGGACGCGCGCGGCCAACGGCTGGGGGCCGGTCGAGCGGGACACCAGCGTCGGTGACGCCGGCGCCGGCGACGGCCGCCCGCTGAAGATCGGCGGCCGGTCGTTCGCCAAGGGCCTCGGCATGCACGCGGACGGCGAGGTCACGGTCTACACCGGCGGGCGCTGTTCGGCCTTCACCAGCACGGTCGGCGTCGACGACGAGACCGGCGACGGCGGCTCCGTCACCTTCGAGGTCCGCGCAGACGGCAGGCGGACCGCCGCCACCGGGACCGTACGAGGCACCGAGCCCGCCCGCGACCTCACCGCGGACGTGACCGGCGCGCAGTTCGTCTGCCTCGTCGTCGGAGACGCCGGCGACGGCAAGAACTCCGACCACGCCGACTGGGCCGACGCGACCCTCACCTGCTCCGACGACAGCCCCACGGCCGCCGACCGCCCCTGACACGGCCGAAAGCAGCCCCGCCACCCGGATGTCGCCCCGCGTCCGCGGGGCCCATCCGGCTCGGGTCTTCCGCCACGAGAGAGAGGACATCCGTGACAGCGCCGTCCACGCCCCGCCCGCACATCCTCCTCCTGCACTGCCACGACCTCGGGCGTCATCTCCACTGCCTCGGCGCGGGCACCGTGCGCTCGCCCCACCTCGACGGACTCGCCGCGCAAGGCATCGTCCTGGAGGGCGTGTTCGCCACCGCGCCCCAGTGCAGCCCCTCCCGGTCGAGCCTGTTCACGGGACGCTGGCCGCACGTCAACGGCGTGATGGGCCTGACCCACCGGGGCTTCGCCTGGGACCTGAACCCGGCGGAGCGCCACCTCGCGGGGATGCTGCGGGAGGCGGGGTACCGCACCGAACTCATCGGTGTGCAGCACGAGGCGCGTTGGCAGGACGATCGACAGATCGCCCGGCGGCTCGGGTTCGACCACGCGGTCACCGGCGGGATGGCCGGACCCGTCGCCGACCGGACCGTCGACACACTGCGCCGGCTCGCGGCCGGCCCCGAACCCTTCTACCTCCAGGTGGGTTTCTACGAACCCCACCGGCTCCCCGGCGCCCGCGACGCCCCCGGCATCACCGGGTTCCTCGGGGACCACATCGAGCCCGACGACGTCCTCGGCGTCGCCGTTCCGCCCTACCTGCGGGACGATCCCTCCGCCCGAGAGGAGATCGCCGAGCTCCAGGGATCCATCCGGCACATGGACGCGGCCGTCGGACGCGTCCTCGGGGAGCTGGACCGGCTCGACCTGGCGCACGACACCCTGGTGATCTTCACGACCGACCACGGTCTCGCGCTGCCCCGCGCGAAGTGCTCGCTCTACGACCCCGGCACCGAGGTCGCCCTCCTCCTCCGCTACCCCGCCCGAGGCTGGACCGGAGGCCGGCGCGAACGCGCCCTGCTCAGCAACATCGACGTCGTCCCCACGCTCACCGACCTCCTCGGCATCACTTCCGAGGGGCCTCCGGTGCACGGCACCAGCTTCCTACCCCTGCTCGACCGTGAGCCGTTCACCCCCGCCGGCGCCGTCTTCACCGAGATGACCTACCACGACTACTACGACCCGCGCCGCGCCGTGCGGACCGACCGCTTCAAACTCATCGTCAACTTCTCCTCCGCGCCCGGCTTCATGGACCCCACCCAGTCCTGGCACCGCCGGTGCAGCGCGGTCGAAGGCCACCCGCACCCCAACACCGAGAGCCACCCCGAGGTCGAGCTCTACGACCTCGCCTCCGACCCCCTGGAACTCGCGGACGTCGCCGACGATCCCGCCTACGCGGAGGCGAGGGCGACCCTGACCGGCGCCCTCTACGCCTGGATGAGGGACACCGGCGACCCCCTGCTCGCGGGAGCGGTCACCGGCCCCCAGCACCACCGCTCCGTCGCGGCGCTCCTCACCCACGAAGGGGCTCCGGCCCCCCGGACCGGCACCGCGGGTCCCCGGCACGGCAGAACCACAGAACCAAGGAGATCGCAGTGACAGTGTTCCATCGCGCCGGGGCGGGCATCCTCGCCCTCGCCGCCCTCACGGGCCTCGCGGCATGCAGCACCCCGCCCCCCGCGGCGGCCGCCGGCAAGAACCTCCGGGTGTACCAGGAGGACCCGACCAGCATCATGCCGCAGGTCGACACCTCCACCCAGATCGGCATGGCCCTCTGCGCCAACCTGATGGAACAGAACAGCGAGACCGGCAAGCTCGAACCCCTCGTCGCCGAGTCCGTCACCACCAAGGACAACCGGCGCTGGACCGTCAAGCTCAAGGACTGGACGTTCCACGACGGAACGAAGGTCACGGCCTCGTCCTACGTGGACGCGTGGAACACCACGGCCTACGCGCCCAGCGGCTACGACGGCAACGGCATGTTCAACATCGTCCAGGGCTACGCCGACCTCAACCCCGCCGACGGCAGCACCCCGAAGAAGAAGACCCTGTCCGGTCTCAAGGCCGTCGACGCCAAGACCATCGAGATCACCCTCGACACCGCCAACGTCGACCTCCTCCAGCGGCTCACCACCAACCCGATGTGCCCGCTGCCGAAGTCCTACTTCGACGACCCCGAGACCTACGCCAAGGAGCCCGTCGGCAACGGCCCGTACACCTTCGAGAGCTGGGAGCCCAACCAGCAGGTCGTCCTGAACAAGTGGAAGGACTTCCCCGGCGGCAAGGGCTTCACGGGTGACGCCGAGAAGCTCACGTTCAAGATCTACACCGAGGTCGACGCCGCCTACTCCGACCTGGTGGCCGGCAATCTCGACCTCATCCGCACCGCCGACGGCCCGCTCGTCGAGCGCGCCAAGCGGGACATCGGAGACCAGGCCGCCAAGCCCATACCCGAACAGCGCAGCCAGAGCTTCCTCGCCTTCCCGGCCTACCTGAAGAAGTACCGGGACCCCGCCCTGCGCGCCGCGATCTCCCTGGCCATCGACCGCGAGGCGATCACCGCCTCCGTTCTCAAGGGCCAGGCCGAGCCCTCCGACTCGCTGATCACCCCCTTCTTCGACGGCTACCGCAAGGGAGCCTGTACCGCCTGCGCCTTCGACCCGGCCGCGGCCAAGAGCAAGCTGGAGGAGGCCAGGGCGAACGGCTTCGACGGCACCGTGAAGATCTCCTACACCACGGCGAAGGGCGCGAACGACCAGCTCATGCAGGCCGTCGCCGGCCAGCTCACCAAGAACCTCGACATCAAGGTCGAGCTCGACCCGCTGCTGCGCGCCAAGATCGCCGAGCAGCGCGAGAACGGGCGCTTCACCGGCATCTACTTCGGAGGCTGGGGCCTCTCCTACGCCTCCGAGGACCAGTTCCTCGGGCAGTACGTCACCGGTGGCGACGGCAACAACGCCAACGCCTACGGCAACCCCCGCGTCGACGCCCTGGAAGCGCAGGCGCTCGCCGCCCTCGACCCCGCGCAGCGGACGAAGCTGTACCAGCAGGTCGAGGACCTGGTTCTCAAGGACCTGCCCATCGCCCCCCTGTACCTGCCCAGGAACCACGCCCTCCAGGGGCCCCACGCCGAAGCGGTGGCACCCGGCGGCGACGTCGAGATCTACCGGGCCCGGCTCCGCGGCTGACCGATCGCCGCCGGGGCGGGGAGCGGACCCGTGCCCACCCCGCCCCACCGGCGCGCCCTCTGGGAGGAACCATGCTCGGCTACGCCGTGCGACGACTGCTCCAGATGATCCCCATCCTGCTGGGGACCACCTTCCTCATCTTCGCGCTCGTCTTCGCCCTCCCGGGCGACCCGATCGCGAGCCTCAGCCCCGACCGGCCCCTGCCGCCGAGTCTCGTCAACGCCATCCGGGAGCGCTACCATCTCAACGACCCCCTCATCACGCAGTACTGGTACTACGTCACCGATCTCGCGCGAGGGAACTTCGGCGTCGACTTCCACGACCGCCCCGTCGCCGACCTGCTGGCCGCACGCTGGCCCGTCACCCTCCAACTCGCCCTCACCGCATGGCTCATGAAGATCGTCATCGGTGTGGGGCTGGGCTTCTGGTCCGGGCTCCGGCACGGCCGCGCGGCCGACCACTTCGCCCTCGGCTTCACCGTCGTCTTCCTGGCCGTCCCCGGCTTCGTCGTGGCGATGGGCGCCCAGTGGCTCTTCGGCTTCCAGCTGCGCCTCGTGCCGGTCGTCGGCATCGAGGCGGGCTGGCCCATGGCCTTCCTGCTCCCGGCCCTCGTCATGGGGCTGGAGAGCTCGGCCGGCCTGTCCCGGCTCACCAGGACCAGCCTGGTCGAGGTCCTGCGGTCCGAGTACCTGCGCACCGCGCGGGCGAAGGGACTCTCCCCGGGCCGGGTCATCTGGGGCCACGCCCTGCGCAACGCGATCATCCCCGTCGTCACCTACCTCGGCCTCAGCCTCGCCTCGATGATGGGCGGCGCCGTCGTCATCGAGTACATCTTCAACCTCCCCGGCATCGGCGGGCTGATGGTCAACTCCCTCGCCCTCCAGGAAGGCACCGTCGTCGTCGGCGTCGCGACCGTCCTCGTCCTCGTCTACCTGCTCTTCAACCTGCTGGTCGACCTCAGCTACGGCCTGATCGACCCGAGGATGCGCAATGACTGAACTCCTCGAGCCGCGTGCTCTGCCCGAAGCCGCCGCCCCGGCCCCGGCCCGACCCGGTCGCCACCGGCTGCGCGCCCTGGGGCGCCGGCCCCGGCTGCTCGTCTGCGGCGCGTTGGTCCTGCTCGTGCTGCTGCTCGCGGCCTTCCCCTCTCTCTTCACCCGCGTCGACGCGCACAACCCCGCCCTCTGCGAGCTCCGCGACGCGCTGGCCCTGCCCAGCGCCGTCCACTGGTTCGGCACCGACGCCCTCGGCTGCGACTACTACGCGCAGGTCGTCCACGGCGCCCGCGCCTCGGTCACCATCGGTCTGGTCGTCACCGGCGCCACCTTCCTGATCTCCATGGTGATCGGAGCCCTGGTCGGCTACCTCGGCGGCTGGGTGGACGCCGTCGTCTCCCGCCTCTGCGACGTGATGTTCGGCCTCCCCTTCATCCTGGGCGCCATCGTGGTGCTCCAGCTCTTCGACGGGCGGTCGGTCGCCACGGTCTGCCTGGCCCTGACCCTCTTCTACTGGCCGAGCGGCGTGCGGTACATGCGCTCCGCGGTCATGGGTGTGCGGTCCCGGGAGTACGTGCAGGCGGCGCGGGTCCTCGGAGGCTCGAACCTCTTCGTCGTCCGCAGTCACGTCATCCCCAACTCCCTCACCCCGCTCATCGTGCTCAAGACCATCGGCCTCGGCGGCGTCATCGCCGCCGAGGCGTCCCTGACCTTCATCGGCGCGGGACTCACCCCTCCCTCCGTCTCCTGGGGGCTCCAACTCGCCGCGGCCAAGCTGGAGATCAGCACCCACCCCCATCTGCTCGTCTTCCCGAGCATCTTCCTCAGCGTCACCGTGCTCGCCTTCGTCCTCTTCGGCGAGGCGGTCAGGGACGCCCTCGACCCGAAGACGAGGTGAACATGACCGACCGATCCACCCCACCGGTCCTGGAGGTCGAGAACCTCACAGTGGAGTTCCGCACCTCCCGCGGGACGGTGACCGCCGTCCGCGACGTCTCCTTCCGCCTCGCACGGGGCGAGGCCCTCGGCATCCTCGGCGAATCCGGCTCCGGGAAGTCCGTCACCGTCGGAGCCGTCATGGGCATCCTGGAGTCGCCGCCGGCCCGAGTCACCTCGGGACGGGTGCTCCTAGGCGGCGAGGACCTGCTGAACATGCCGGCGAAGGAACGCCGCGTCCTCATGGGCAGCAAGATCGCCATGGTGTTCCAGGACGCCCTGACCGCGCTCAATCCCGTCCACCCCGTGGGGCGCCAGATCGGCGAGCTCTACCGGGTCCACCGGGGCCTGTCCCGCCGCGAGTCCTGGGACCGGGCCGTCGAGATGATGCGGCTCGTCAACATCCCCGACGCGGAGCGCCGCGCCTCCGACCACCCGCACCAGTTCTCCGGAGGCATGCGGCAGCGCATCATGATCGCGCTCGCGCTGGCGCTCGATCCGGACGTGCTGATCGCCGACGAGCCGACCACCGCCCTGGACGTCACCGTCCAGGCCCAGGTGCTCGACCTGCTCAAGCGCCAGCAGACCGAGCGCGACATGGGCCTGGTCCTGATCACCCACGACCTGGCCGTGGCCGCCGAGGTCACCGACCGGATCGCCGTCATGTACGCCGGGGCCCTGGTGGAGACCGGCAGGACCAGGGACGTCCTCGAACGGCCGGCCCACCCCTACAGCCGGGGACTCGCCGACTCCGTCGCCACCGGAGACCTCAAGGGACGCAGGCTGCCCGCGATCCCCGGCCAGCCGCCGGACCTGCTGGCCCTGCCGCAGGGCTGCTCCTTCCGCCCCCGCTGCTCCCGGGCGCGGGACGTCTGCGACGAGCGGAGGCCCGAACTGCTCCGGCTCCCCGACCCGGGCGGCAGCCGGCTCTCGGCCTGTCATTTCCTCACGGAAGGCGTCCCCCGATGACCGTGACCGACACCCTCACGGGCGGCGCCCCCGCATCGACCACCGCCCTCCTCGAACTGCGCGGCGTCACCCGCCACTACCGCACGGGCCGGCGCTTCACCCGGGGCGGGCGGGGCACCGTGCACGCCGTGGACGGCGTCGACCTGACGGTGAGGGAGGGAGAGTCCCTCGGCGTGGTGGGCGAGTCCGGCTGCGGCAAGTCGACCCTGGCCCGGGTGATCGTCGGCCTGGAGCGGCCCACCGAGGGCCAGGTCCTCTTCCAGGGACAGGACGTCGCCGCGCTCCGCGGCGACGAGCGCCGCGAGTGGCGGCGCAACGTCCAGCTCGTCTTCCAGGACCCGTACAGCTCCCTCGACCCCCGCAGGACGGTGGAACAGCTCGTCGGGGAGCCCTTCGTCATCCACGACGACCTCGTGCCGCGCGGGCGCCGACGCGCCCGCGTCCAGGAGCTCCTGGAACTGGTCGGCCTCAACCCGAACCACATCGACCGCTACCCGCACGAGTTCTCCGGAGGGCAGCGCCAGCGCATCGGCATCGCGCGCGGGATCGCCCTCAACCCGAAGCTGCTGGTCTGCGACGAACCGGTGTCCGCCCTGGACGTCTCGGTACGGGCCCAGGTGGTCAACCTCCTGCTCGACCTCCAGGACGAGCTGGGACTCTCGTACGTGTTCATCGCCCACGACCTCCAGATCGTGCGGCACATGTCCGACCGGGTCGTCACCATGTACCTGGGACGGGTCGTGGAGGACGGTGACGTCTCCGACGTCTACGAGGCACCGGCCCACCCGTACACGAAGGCCCTGCTCTCCGCGGCCCCGGAGCTGCGGGCGGAGGGGCGGAAGCAGGAGCGCATCCTGCTGCCCGGCGACCCGCCGTCGCCGATCGACCCGCCGGAGGGCTGCCGCTTCCGTCCCCGGTGCTGGATGGCCAAGGAGGTGTGCGGCACCGAGCCCGGTCTGCTGGAGATCGGGACGAGGCCGGGGACGGCCCGCTGCCACTTCAGAGCGGGCACGGGCTGACCGTCGTACGTCGCGGGGCCTGCCACCGAGAGCGGTGGCCGGCCCCGCGACGTACCGTCGGTCGCCGTCCGTCCGAGGAAGAGCCCCGGACGGACGTGTGCCGCCCCGGCGGTGAGGCCGCGGCGGCACGGGAAGGCGGTTCGGGCGCCGGTCGGCGGGCAGAACCCGGAGCGTCGTTCAGACGAGGCGCTCGACATGGACGAGGACGGACTGCTCCGGGTGGAGCGTCGGTACCTGGAGTCCGATACGGGTGAGCACGGAGCCGGGCGCTTCGAAGCCCTCCTCGCCCCACCACGCCGGGGCGACGAATCCGGCCGGCGGCCCGCCGGCGGTCAGCGGACGGACCCGGTAGCGGGCTTCCGGGTCGAGTCCCGTCAGCCGGGCGTGCGGAGGCGCGCCGGTGGCGCACCACGTCAGGGAGGTGAAGGAGTAGATCGCCTCCGAGCGGTCCTGGGCGACGACGCCGTGGCTCCAGATGCCGTCGGCCGGATCGGGGCCGCGCCACACCCGTCCGGTGTGCAGGAGCCGGCGATGGGCCCGGTGGAGGGCGATCCACGCGGCGAGTCTGGTGCGTTCCTCGGCGGTGGTCGCGGTGAGGTCCCATTCGACGCCGAAGTGGCCGAAGAAGGCGCTCGCGGCGCGGAACGAGAGGTCGTGGTGGCGGCTCGTCGTGTGCGAACGGGGGGAGGCGACGTGGGACCCCATCAGCTCCGGTGGGAGCAGCTGACCGGTCCACCGCATCAGCCGCTGGCGCTCCAGGGGGTCGCTGACGTCCGACACCCACACCCGGTCGGTGAACTCCAGGATGCCGAGGTCGATCCGGCCGCCACCGGCGGCGCAGCTCTCGATCTCCAGCCCGGGACGGGCGGCCCTCACCTCGGCGAGCAGCCGGTAGACGGCCGCCGTCTGCGCGTGCTCGGACGGGACGCCGCCCCGAGGGCGCAGGCCCGCCTCCACGTGGTCCCGGTTGTGGTCCCACTTGAGGTAGCCGATGTCGTACTCGTCCAGGAGCGCGAGGAGCTGGCCGAGCACGGCGTCGTAGCACTCGGGGACGGACAGGTTCAGCACGTGCTGGGAGCGTTGCTCCACGGGGAGTTCGGAGCGGGCTGCCATGATCCACTCGGGATGGGCGCGTGCCAGCTCGGAGTCGAGGTTGACCATCTCCGGCTCCACCCAGAGACCGAACTCCATGCCATGGGTGTGGACGGCGTCCACGAGCGGGTGCAGGCCGTCGGGCCACACGTCCTTGGAGACCGTCCAGTCGCCGAGTCCGGCACGGGAGTCACGCCGGGCGCCGAACCAGCCGTCGTCCAGGACGAAGCGCTCGACGCCGATCTCGCCGGCCAGGCGCACCAGTTCCAGGAGCCGCTCGTGGTCGTGCTCGAAGTAGACGGCCTCCCAAGTGTTCAGGGTGACCGGGCGGGGGGAGGGGACGTGCCCGGAACGGGCACGGAGATGGTCGTGGAAGCGATGCGACACGCGGTCCAGGCCCTCGCCGTACGCGGCGTAGATCCACGGCCCCGTGTACGAGTCGCCGGCCTCCAGACGGAGCTCGCCCGGCAGCAGGAGTTCCCCGCCGCCGAGCAGGGCGACCCCGCTGCTGTCCCGCTCGGCGACGTGGCGGTGATTGCCGCTCCACCCCACGTGGACCGCCCACGTCCCGCCGTGGGTGAAGCCGCTGCCGGGCTCGGTGGCGTGCAGGACGTAGGCGGAGTCCAGACCCGTACGTCCGCGCCGGTTCTCCCGTACGTGGGAGCCGACGCCGAAGGCCTGGCGCTGGACCTGCCGTTCCATGCCCCAGCGGCCGGAGAAGTCGAGCAGCTCCGTCGCGCGGCTCGGCACCGGCAGGTAGAGCGAGAGCTCCGAGAGATCGAAGGCGGAGCCCTCGTTCTCGACGCGGCCGCGGACCCGGACCAGTCCGGACTCCAGCATCTCGACGGTGAGGACGAGCCGGAGACGGGCCTCGGCGTCGACGGCGGTGAACTCGGCGGTCGCGGGCCCGGTCCCCGCGTAGCCGTCCACCTCGGCCCCGTCGAGACGGACGGAGACCGTGGTGAAGGCGGGGGACCAGTCACGCCCCCCGCGTGAACCCACCAGACCAGGGCGCCCCATCCACCCGGTCCACGTCTCGGGCACCAGGGCCGCGGGTCCGACGTCCAGCTCGCCGGGGAGACGGCCGCCGGCGGAGCCGGCCCGGCAGGCGGCGTGCGCGGCGCGCGGCTCCAGGGAGCCCAGATCCGCGCCCCAGTGCCGGACGATCGGCAGACGCCCCGGAGTCGATTCCAACAGGAACGAACACCCGGATGAGCGTAGATGGAGCACGGTCGGGGTGGCAGGGGGCTGGTGACTCACGGATCTCCTCGCGAGGCGGAAGCGGGCAGTTCGCGGCTCAGTGCTACCGCAGAGAGGCGAAGCCGGGTGTCCAGTAGCGGCCAGTGGCGAGGATAGGCGCGGATGTGCGCGGGTGTTCTTGACGACGGAATGACAGGGCGGAAACATCCAGGCCGCGTGTTCGTTCCCGTCCCAATCTGTTCACCACTGTTTGCTGCATCCGCACGACCGACGACGGTCCCGAGTGAGGCCGTCCCCTGGTGATCCCGCGTGCGGCGAGGTGATGCGGCCGGCACGAGGACGCGCACGGGAGGTCGGGACGTCCGCGGGCACCACCCGCGACCGCTCCACCCCCGAGCTGCCCGCCGGGCGGGACCACACCCACCCGCCCGGCGGACCGCACCCACGGAACCTCCGCGACGGCTGACCCGTCGCCCCGCCCCCTCACCAGTGAAGAAAGGCAGGCGCATGCGCTTCCGCCGCCTCGCGCTGAGCACCGCCGTGGCCGGTCTGTTGCTCGGCCCGGCCACACCGGGATTCGCCGCACCCGGCACAGCCACGCCCTCCGGCCCCGACGCTCGGGACTGCGCCCCCATATCCCCTTCGGCGCCCGCCGACGAGCACGCCGACGACAGCTGCCTCGCGGTCGACGTCGCGCTCGCCGACCTTCCGGAGGTCGGGGGCGAGACCGACGTCACCGTCGAGGTCCGCACCACCGCGGCCCAGGACGGCCTCGACCTCGACCTGCTCCTTCCCGCCCATCTCGCCTGGGTCCGCGCGCCGGAAGGGTTCACGGTGTCCACGACGACCTCCTCGGTCCCCGTGGACGGGGGCGAGGTCCACCGCGCCCACGGGCGCCGCACCATCGGCGCCGACACCCCGCTGACCCTCACCGGCCGGGTGCGCGCCGTCGCCGAGGGGCCGGCGGAGATCCGGGCCACGGCGACGGCGGACGGAGCCGCCGACACCGCGTCGGGCAGCCGGTTCCTGACCGTGGACGGCGCCCGCACCACCGAGGGCATCACGGTCCGGACCGTCAACGCCGTGGCCGCGACCGACTCCCCGGCGACCCGCTCCAGCCTGGCCTGGAAGCACAAGCCCGTCGCCGCCCAGCCGGCCCCGGCCGAACCCACCAGGAACCAGGCCTGCGTCAAGGGCAGCTGGAACTACGTCGAGAACACCGGCTACACCCGGGTCTCGGCCAACGCGGGTGTCAGCGTCTACGACGTCGACCCCAACGGCGAGGACGAGCTGCTCGCCACCGGAGTCACCGACGAGCAGGGCCGCTACCGGCTCTGCTTCGACAACAAGGATCCCGGCGACCGTACCCAGGACGTCTTCGTACGACTCGCCACCGAGAACACCCAGTGGAAGATCCAGGCGAACCGCACCAAGGCGGCCTACCGATTCGACACCGAGATCCGGCAGAACGTCAGGAACAAGCAGACCGTCGACCTCGGCGCCGCGCAGCCGGCCGCGCCCGAGCTGATGCGCGCCGTCCAGGCCTTCGACACCGTGAACACGGCCTGGAACTTCACGCCCGGTGACTGCTGGGACGACCGGGACTCCACCTGCCGCCAGGGCGCGATCAACTGGGAGCCCGACTCCACCACCTGCTGCTACGCCAACCTCGAGGAGAACGCCTCCTACATCGGCGGCAGCACGCCCGACACGCCCGTCGTCACCCTCCACGAGTTCGGCCACTCGCTCATGGACGACATCTACGACGACTGGTGGCCCTCCACCCCGAACTGCTCCCCCCACACCCTGCACAAGGTGAGCTCGGGCGGCTGCGCTTGGACCGAGGGATGGGCCACCTACTACGCGGGAACGGTTCTCCGCGACCCGATCTTCCGCTGGGGCGACGGCCGCGTCCTCGACTACGAGAACGCCACCTGGGGCACCGTCGAACCGGGCAGGGTCTGGGAGAACGGTGACACGGTCGAGGGCCGGGTGGCCGCCGCGCTCCACGACCTCTCCGACGCCAGCACCCACGAGTCCGGCGACAAGTTCGCGGAGGACCCGCGTGGTCCGCTGTGGACCACTTTCCTCGACCACCGCTCCTCCAGCCTGCGCGAGTTCTGGAACCAGCGTGCCGCGGGCGGGTACGACGTCGGCCCCGCGGCCCTCGACGCCCTCTACTACAACACCATCGACTACCGCTGACCCCGGAACGCGCCCCGCGTCCGTGCCTCCCCGGCGGACGCGGGTGACCGGGTCCCGAGCCCGGCCCCGCCCCCCTGGCACGACCCGCACCGGCATGAGCCAAGGAGAGAGCAACGATGCGTCACCTTCCCCTGTCCGCGCCCCGCGCCCCAGGCCGCAGAGCGCTCGGCGCGGTGGCCGCGGCGCTGATCGCCGCCGCACCCCTCACAGTCCCGACCGCCGCGTCGGCGGCCCCCGCGGCGAAGACCGCCGACACCCCCGCCGCACTCGCCCCCGCGCCTCCCATGGGCTTCCTGAACCGTGACTCCACGCGCTGCCGCACAGAGTTCGACGAGGCCTACGTCAAGCGGATCGCCGACCTCCTCGTCACCAAGGGCCTGAAGGACGCCGGCTACACCTATGTCAACCTCGACGACTGCTGGGCGAAGCCCGAGCGGGACGCCCAGGGCAGGCTGGTCCCCGACCCGGTCCGCTTCCCGAACGGCATCAAGGCCCTGGCCGACCACGTCCACGCCAAGGGGCTGAAGTTCGGCCTTCTCGCCGGAGCGGGAACCCGTACCTGCGACCCCGCCGGCTTCCCCGGCTCCCTCGGCCACGAGCCCGGCGACGCACGGCAGTTCGCGGACTGGGGCGTCGACCACCTCACGTACGCGGACTGCGGAGGAGGCACCGACGCCGAGCAGCGGTACGCCACGATGAGCGCAGCGCTCCGGGCCACCGGACGTCCCGTGGTGCTCACCGTCGCGGACCAGGGCGCGAACCGCTCCTGGGAGTGGGACGGAGACACCGCCCAGGTCCGGCGGACCACCGCCGAAGGCACCGACAGCTGGGGCAGCGTCCTGACCGCCCTCAAGAAGAACCTTTTCCTCGCCCCGCACGCCGGGCCGGGCCACTGGAACGACCCGGGCGTCCTGCGCGTCGGCGGCTACGGCATGAGCGAGACCCAGTACCGGAGCCAGTTCTCGCTGTGGTCCGTCATGGCGGCCCCGCTGGTCGTCGGCTCCGACCTGCGCAAGCTGGACGCGGTGTCGGCCGAGATCCTGACCAACCGCGAGGTGATCGCCGTCGATCAGGACCCGGCGGGCAGGCAGGGCGAGGTCGTCGCCTCCGCGGCAGGCCGCTGGGTGATCTCCAAGCCCCTCGCCGACGGCGGTCGCGCGATCGCCCTGTTCAACGAGACCAACCGCTCCCAGCACATCGCGACCACGGCCGGCGGGGTGGGCCTGCCGCCCGCGAGCGGCTACAGGGCACGCGACCTGTGGACCGGACAGGAGAAGGGCACGTCCGGGGCGATCGCGGCGACGGTCCCCGCCCACGGCACCGTGCTCCTCAAGGTGTCCGCCGACCGGTCGTGGGCACAGCTCCCGCCCCTGCTCGACATCACCACCTCCGGAGACCCGGTGGCCAAGCCCGGCACCACCCAGCGGATCGTCTCGGCGGCCACGAACCACGGCGGCGCCGCGACCGGCACGGTGAGCGTGACGCTCACCGGCGCGAACGGCTGGAGCGTCGAGCCGGTGACGGCGGCGTCCACGAACCGGCTGAAGGCCGGCGCCACACTGCGGACGGAGTGGGACGTCACCGTACCGGCCGAGGCGACGGGCCGGCACGAGCTGACCCTCACCACCAAGTACCGCTCCCGCGACGGCCTGTCCTTCACCCGCGTCGCCCCGGTCTCCCTGCTCGTCGGCGCGGTCCGCCCACCGGCCGGCGAATCCCACCTCGGTGACCTTACGCCTCTCACCGCCACGAACGGCTGGGGTCCGGTGGAGAGGGACCGCAGCAACGGCGAGTCCGGTGCCGGTGACGGCGGTCCGATCACCATCAACGGCACGGTCTTCGCCAAGGGACTCGGCGTCAACTCGCCCAGCACGGTCGAGTACTACACCGCAGGGCAGTGTTCCCGGGTCACCGCGAGCGTCGGCCTCGACGACGAGGCGGGCACGCGCGGCACGGTCACCTTCGAGATCTGGGCCGATCACCGCCTGGAGGCCGCCACCCCGAAGCTGACCAACGCCGACCCCGCCCAGCCGCTCACCGCGGACGTCAGCGATGCCGAGACCGTCCGACTGGTGGTCACCGACGGCGGCGACGGCGCTGCGAACGACCACGCGGACTGGGCCGATCTGAAGATCACCTGCGCCTGACGGGCGCCCGGCGGCATGCGTTCGACCGCCACCCCGAGGGGCCGGTGCCCGCCGCGGCGCTCCGGCCCCTCGGGGTCCGTCGGCCCGCCTACAACCACCCCCGTCGCTCGGCGTGCGCACCGAGCTGGAACCGCGTCGTCGCCCCGAGCCGGGCCATCAGGGCCTCCAGCCGGCGGGACAGGGTGCGCCGACTGATCCCGAGCTGATGCGCGATGTCCTCCTCGGCCACCCCCGCCGAGAGCAGCCCGAGGAGCCGCCGGTCGGCAGGCAGCAGCCGATGGGGGCGCGGATCGGAACCCTGGAAGGGCAGCGCCTGCTCCCACGTCTGCTCGAACAGGGCCACGAGAGCGGAGAAGAGCGCGCTCGGCTGCACGATCAGCATCGTTCCGTACACCTCGGAATCGTGCAGCGAGAGCGAGACCAGCGCATAAGCGTCGTCGATGATGAGGAGTTTGACCGGGAGGGTCGGCAGGACCCTCGCCGTCTCGCCCGCCGCGATGCAGGGCTCGATGTTCGCGGCGAGGTTTCCCGGGTGCTCCAGCGACGCCCGGCAGTAGATCACCCGTTGGGCGACGCCGCGCCGCAGGGTGGTCAGCGACTCGCCCCTCCCGTCCGGGTGCGGGAAGTACGGGGGAGTGTCGAACTGGCGGATCTGCTTCCGCGCGCTGGCCCAGGCCTGGCGGACCCGGGGCCCGATGTCCGGACCCGTGACCGCCTCCACCACACCGGTCGCGTCCGTGCCCAGCCGCTGGCGGCGGAACGACTCGAAGGCGCCCACGATCGCGACGTGCGAGGCGTCGAGCTCCGCCGCGCGCTGCCGTCCGAGGATTTTGAGCCCCGCCACGGGCGGGACGGGAGCCACGGCCTCCGGCTCCCCGTAGGAAGGGCCCACGAGTCCCGCGTCGGTCAGCTCCTCGTAGGCCGACGCCACCCGGCCGTCCGCCAGCCCTACCGCCTCGGCGACCGCCGCGAGCGACGCGGGGGCCAGCCGCAGAAGGGCCTGGTACACAAGCGCCGCGTCGTCCCCGACCCCGAGGCGCTGTAGAGCGCCCCCCACCTTGTCGTTCCCCATGGACGGAAACATAACAAGCGGACGAGCGACGAAGGCGATCCGTCTCGCGTCCGACGCCTCAGCCGGCAGCCGCGAAGTACAGAGCGCGGTACGCATACTCGGCACCGGCCTCGGAGCGGCGCGCCGGCGCCGGAGGGGAGCCCCGGCGGCGCAGGCATGGTGGCCGCCCGCATGCTGGGGCGGTGAACTATGGTGTGCAACCACATACACGCGTGACCAGCGGGTTTCTACGGTGTGGCGACACGGAATCGTCCCCATCGCCTGCTCGGAAGTGGTGCACATGGCCGCCGCAAGACCCACTGCCACGTCCCCCGGATCCATCAAGCGCATCGTCGCCGCCAGCCTGATCGGCACCACCATCGAGTGGTACGACTTCTTCCTGTACGGATCGGCCGCCGCGCTCGTCTTCAACACGCTGTTCTTCCCCAGCGCCGACCCGCTCGTGGGCACCCTGATCGCCTTCGTCACGTACGCCATCGGGTTCGCCGCCCGCCCGCTCGGCGGCATCGTCTTCGGGCACTACGGGGACAAGATCGGACGCAAGAAGCTGCTCGTCATCAGCCTCCTGATGATGGGCGGCGCCACCTTCGCGATGGGCCTGCTGCCCACGTACGAGACGATCGGCATCGGCGCGCCGATCCTGCTGACCGTGCTGCGCCTCGTCCAGGGCTTCGCGCTGGGCGGCGAGTGGGGCGGCGCCGTCCTCATCGTCTCCGAGCACGGCGGCGACAAGCACCGCGGCTTCTGGGCGTCCTGGCCGCAGGCCGGCGCCCCCGGCGGCAATCTGCTCGCCACCGGCGTCCTGGCCCTGCTGGCCGCCGTCCAGTCCGAGTCCGACTTCCAGGCGTGGGGCTGGCGCATCCCGTTCCTGCTGTCCGGCCTGCTCGTCGTCATCGGCCTGTGGATCCGCGTCTCCGTCTCCGAGTCCCCGGTCTTCCTGGAGGCCCAGGCGAAGGCCGAGGCCGCGGCCGCCGCCGGCGTCAAGGAGGAGGCCCCGGTCGTCGAGGTCTTCCGGCGCAGCTGGCGCGAGGTCCTGTCGGCCATCGGCACCCGCTTCGGCGAGAACATCTCGTACTACATCCTCACCTCCTTCCTCCTCGTGTACGTCACCCTCCACCTGGAACTCCCCAAGAGCGCCGCGCTGAACGCCGTTCTCATCGGCTCCGCGATCCACTTCGTCACCATCCCGCTGTGGGGCGCGCTCTCCGACCGGATCGGCCGCCGCCCGGTCACGCTGATCGGCTCCGTCGGCATGGCGGTGTGGGCGTTCGCCTTCTTCGGCCTGGTCGACTCGAAGTCGTTCGCCGTGATCACCCTGGCCGTCACCGCCGGCCTGCTGCTGCACGGTGCGATGTACGGCCCCCAGGCCGCCTTCATCTCAGAGATGTTCGACACCAAGGTCCGCTACTCCGGCGCCTCGATGGGCTCCCAGCTGGCCTCGATCGTCGCCGGAGCCCTCGCCCCGATCATCGCGGTCGAGCTGCTGAAGGAGTACGACTCCTCCACCCCCATCGCCGTCTACCTCTGTTTGGCCGCCGTGGTCACCACCGTCACCGTCGCCGTCACCCGCGAGACCCGCGGCCGTGACCTGGCCCGGAGCCGGGACGAGCAGCCGGCCGAGACACAGCCCGTCGTCACCGCGGGCGACCGCGCCTGACCCCTCGACACCACAGGCCCGGCCCGGCGTCCCCGAGGAGGACGACGGACCGGGCCGTCCGCCCCCACCCGCACACCGCGCACCACCGCGAGGAGGTCCCATGACCACCGGCCGCCGCACCGACACCCGGACGTCCGCGTCCGCCGAGGCGGCCCGCCGCATCCTGGACCTGCTCGCCGCCGACGCTCCCGCCGAGGAGGTCGCCGCCCAGCCCGCCCGCTCCCGGGCCGACGGCGCCGGCCCCGCGGAGCTCGCGTGGATCGAGGAGACCACCCAGGTCGCCCTGTCGGTGCGGCGCGTCCTCGACCAGTACCGCCGGCGCGAGGCCGAACTCGTGGCGCTGTTCGACACGGCCGGCGACCTCGCGCGGCTGCGGGACCTCGACGCCGTGCTCCGCGCCATCGTCCGGCGGGCCAGGACGCTCCTCGGCTCCGACGTCGCCTACCTCACCCTCAACGACCCCGTCGCGCGGGACACGTTCATGCGGGTCACCGAGGGCTCCGTCTCCGCCGCCTTCCAGCAGCTGCGGCTCGGCATGGGCGAGGGCCTGGGCGGCCTCGTCGCGCAGACCGCCCGCCCGTACGCCAGCACCGACTACCACGGCGACCACCGCTACCGGCACACCGGAACCATCGACGACGGCGTGGCCGAGGAAGGACTCCGCGGCATCCTCGGCGTCCCCCTGCGCCTCGGAGAGGAAGTCATCGGCGTCCTCTTCGCGGCGGACCGCACCCCGCGCGAGTTCACCCCCGACGCGATCGCCCTCCTCGCCTCGCTCGCCGACCACGCCGCCGTCGCCATCGACAGCGCCCGCCGCCTGGAGGCCACCGGTTCCGCGCTGACCCGGCTCGAAGCCGCCAGCGCCACCGCCCGCGCCCACAGCGAGGCCCTGCACCAGGCGTCCGACGCCCACGACCGGCTCTCGAAGCTGGTACTGCGCGGCGCCGGCACCGACGAGGTCGCCGCCGAGATCGCGGCCCTGCTCGGCGGGGGAGTGGCCGTGCACGACACCGACGGCAGCGAACTCGCCCGGGTCGGCACCGGGCCCGTCACCCCCTCCACGGCCAGCCTGGCCGCCTCCCGCACCGAGGGCCGCGCGGTCCGCGCCGACGGCGTCTGGACCTGCGCCGTCCTCGCCGGCGCGGAACCGCTGGGCAGCATCGTGCTCACCGGCCGCGGTGACCTGCCGGAGGCCGACCGCCGCCTCTTCGAACGGTCGGCGCTCGTCACGGCGATGCTCCTGCTCGTCCGCCGCTCGGTCGCCGAGACCGAGGACCGGGTACGCGGCGAACTCCTCGACGACCTGCTCGCGGGCCCCGCCTCCTCCGCGCACTGGGACGGCGGCAGCCTCACCCTCCGGGCCCGCAGGCTCGGCCTCGACCTCTCCCGGCCGCACGCCGTCGCGGTCCTCGACTGCGAACCCGCCCTGCGCTCCCGGCTCGCCGCCGAGAACGCCCGCACCGCCCGCAGACTCGGCGGCCTGGCCGGCACCCGCCACGGCCACACCGTCCTGCTCGCCCCCTGCGACCGGCCCGGCCCCCTCGCCCACGGCCTCGCCACCGACCTCACCCGGGTCGTCGGCGCCCCCGTCACCGTGGGCGCTGCCGGCCCCGGCACCGGCCCCGACCAGCACGCCGCCCGCCACGCGGAGGCCCTGCGCTGCCTCACCGCGCTCCACGCCCTCGGCCGTACCGGCGAGGGCGCCGACATCGCCGACCTCGGCTTCATCGGCGTCCTCCTCGGCGACCGGGCCGACATCGGCCCGTACGTCGAACGGGTCCTCGGCCCCGTCCTCGCGTACGACACCGAACGCGGCACCGAACTCGTCCGCACCCTGCACGCCTACTACGACCAGGGCTCCAGCCTCTCCCGCGCCAAGGACGCCCTCCACGTCCACGTCAACACCGTCGTGCAGCGCCTCGACCGGGTCGCCCAGCTCCTCGGCCCCGACTGGAACACACCGGCGAGCGCCCTGGAGATCCACCTGGCGCTCCGCCTCCACCACCTCACCCGCGGCGGCACCGGAGCACCTCCGCCGCGGTGATCGCTGTCGCCTCCGCCCTGCCGTTGCTACCTTTCACTTCGTCGAGTGAAAGCATCTGGCTTCACTCACGGGGAGAGGGGACGGCGGCGTGCTGACCGAGGAACGGCGCGAGGCGATCCTGCGCATGGTGGAGCGCCAGGGATCGATCACGGTGAAGGAGGCCGCGGCGGAGATGGGCGTCTCCGCCGTCACCGTCCGGCAGGACGTCCGCGACCTGGCGGGCCGCGGGCTCGTCGTCCGCGTGCACGGCGGGGCGATGTCCCCGGCCGCCGCCGGTCAGGCCGCCGCGCCGGGGCCCGGCGCGACCGGGTCGACGGCCCGTCAGGGGCCCTCCTTCGGTCTCGTCGTCCCGCCGGGCGACTACTACTACCCCGAGATCGTCCGGGGCGTGCAGGAGGCCGCCCGTGCCCAGGGCGTCCGCGTCGTGCTGGCCGTCTCCGGCGACACCCTGGACGAGATCCGGGAACAGACGCGGCGGCTCGTCGCGGCAGGCGCCGAGGGGCTGCTCCTGATGCCGAGGGCCGGGATCGAACCCGCGGAGGAGGTCGAGCGCTGGCTGTCCGGCCTCGACACCCCCGCCGTCCTCGTCGACCGGCGGACCCCCGGACACGCCGGGCGGCTGGAGCAGGTGGCGTCCGACCACGCCCACGGCGCCGGGCTCGCCGTCCGTCACCTTGCCGGACTCGGACACGGCCGGATCGCCCTCATCGCCCGCGCGGAGAGCCCCAACACCGTGCTGATCCAGGAGGGTTACGCGGCCGCCTGCCGTGACCTGGGGCTGCCGACGGGCCCCGAGTACCGCGTCGAGACCGCCGAGGGGCCGACGGCCACGGGCTGGTTCGACGAACTGGTCCAGGCGGTCGAGCGGCGCGAGGTGGGCGCCGCCCTGGTCCACAACGACCTCGACGCCGTCACCCTCGTCGGCCTCCTCCAGACCCGCGGGCTGCGCGTCCCCGAGGACCTCGCCGTCGTGACGTACGACGACGAGGTCGCCGAGCTCAGCGACGTACCCCTGACCGCCGTGGCACCCCCCAAGCGGGCCGTCGGAGCCTGGGCGGTCGAACTCCTGCGCCGCCGCCTCGCCGACCCGACCGCCCCCCTGGCCGAACTCCTGCTCCGCCCCGAACTCCGCGTCCGCGCGTCCAGCGGAGCGGCGAAGACGCCGTGACCCACCGACGGGCGTCGCCCCCGACGGTCAGGGCGCCGCGTGGTGCGCCGACCCGTCGGACGAGGCGGCACGGAGCGTCACCCGGCGGCGGGCGCGGTCGAAGGCGGTGACGACGACCGTCACCTCGTCGCCCTCCTCGGCGCTGACCTCCGCGCCCCTGTTCTCCGCGACCTCGTCCTCCGGCACGGGCCGGAGCGGGATCAGGCCCTCGACGCCGTCGGCGATCCGGACGACGACACCGAAGGAGAGCCGTTTCGTGACGACGCCCCGAAACCGCCGGCCGTCGGTGGCGATGCTGTCGTCCAGGGCGTCGAAGGGGTCCGGCTGCGTCGCCTTCAGAGACAGCCGGGCCTCGCCGTTCCAGGTGTCGAACTGGAGGAACTCGCACGAGACGGGCTGCCCGATGAGGACGACGTCCGTCACCGACTCCACACGGCGCCAGGACAGTTCGGCCATCGAGATGAACCCCACCCCGGGGAAGACCGGATGGGCGGGTCCCTCGTCCAGCGCCACGAACACGCCGAACCGTTCGATCGCCGTGACGGTCCCGGAAAGGATCTCGTCGGGCTCGCGCGCCGCGAGGAAGGCCCACAGCTCCGGGTGCCGGGTCGCGGTCATGGCCAACCGGACCTCGCCCTCGTCCGGGTCCACGGCGATCACCTGGGCCGTGATCCGGTGGCCGACGTCGACGACCGGGGGCCGGTTCCAGGCCCAGTGGATGTCCTGGGAAGAGACGGTGCCGACGGGACGGGCGGCGAATCCGTCCAGGGTGACCGTCAGTCCACCGGTCCGCGTGACCTCGGCGACCGTCCCGCCGAGCACGTCCCCGACCTGGATCCCCGCCGGAAAGTCCTGAAGCCCCTGATCACCCGATGATGCCCCCATGCCGGCCAGCCTCTCACGAGGCGGGCGGTACGGGGGCGGCGGCGGGAGGGCTCAGCGGGAGTGGTCGATGACGTTGCCGTTGGAGCAGTTGTTCTTGTGGTCGCCCGTCCAGTCGCTCAGGGCGGGGACCACGGCGAGCTCCTGGACGCACACGTCGGCGGCCGTGAAGTTCCAGTTGTTCGCGGCGTCGACGCCGCTCCCGAAGTCGCTGTCGTGGTCGGCGAAGGCGGGCGTGGCGGCGGAGAGCGCCGCGGCGGCCATCAGACCGCAGGTGATGATCTTGCGCATGGCCCCCCAACGCGCCCCCCACCCCCCAGGTCACGCGAGCCTCCGCCGAACGAGACGGATCCGCCGACGCCCGTGCCCCCTCCTTGCCGCGCGGAGGAGCCGCGTCTGCGCGGACTGCCGGGCGGTGGTCGTCGCGCGTCGGGCCTAGTACCTGTGGCCGAAGAACTCGACCTCGGCCAGGGCCAGATGGCGGCCCTGGGCCGTGCCGTAGGCGGTTTCGGCCCCCACCGGTGCGTGCCCCGTCCAGGCCCGCCCCGGGTCGCCGGGGGCAGGAAGCGCTGCCCCTTCGCGCAGCGTCACGCCGGGCCGACGGGTGGGGCGGGGCGGGAGGAGGACGTAAGGGGGAGCGCGGTCACGCGCTCGGGGGCGGGGCGGTTCGGGGCGGTGATGGCGGGGGCGGCGCCGGGGGCGGGGGCGAGGGCTGCGGTGCGCCGGGACCGGCCTCGGCGATGTTCGCGCGCTTGTACGTGCGCATGAGGACGGCCGTCTCCGTCGCCGTGACCCCGTCGAGGCCGGAGAACACCCTCGTGGTGAACGCGTGCAGGTCGACGGTGTCGCGGTGGCTCGCGTACCCGAGGATGTTGCTGGTCCCCGTGGTCAGGACGAGGTGGCGGATGGCGGGCTCCGCCGCCAGCACCCGGACCGCCGACTCCAGCCGGCTGGGGGTGACCGAGAGCCGGAAGCGGGCCTCCAGCGGATAGCCGAGGACGGCCGGGTCCGCGTGCAGCCTGAGGTGCAGGACGTGGGAGGCCATCAGCCGGGCGAGCCGGCGGCGGGCCGTCGTCTCGCCCACCTGGAGGCGCTGCGCCAGCCGCGCGGTGGACATCCGGGCGTCCGTGCCGAGCAGCGCCACCAGCCGGCGGTCCAGCTCGTCCACCGGCGGGGGAGCGGGCAGGGGCCTTCCTTCCCGTACGCGGCGCCGGACGTCCGTCGGGCGGTCGTCGTACGGGGCCCAGTCGCTCGCCGTCAGGAGCAGCCGGAGGACGACCTGGGAGCGGACGTCGACCACGCCGTCCAGCCGCCCGATCGCGGAATCGATCAAGGTGAGCAGGGCGTCGTGATCCGGCGTCGTGAACTCGGCGTACACCTCCAGATCGCCGGTCGCGACCTCGACGGAGCGCGCGTCCGCCCGGCGGGCCAGGGAGAGAGCGGTCTCGTGCACGCGGCCGGGAGCGCAGCGTACGGCGATCTCCGCGGTCACCCCCTCGCCCAGGTACTCCGGGGTCAGGGCCGCCGTGAACCGGACCCGGCCGGTCGAGGTCAGCCGTTCGAGCCGCCGGGCGACCGTCCGCTCGTGCACCCCCGCGGTGGCGCCGATCTCGGCGAAGGGGGCGCGGGGGTTGCGGTGCAGGGCCCGCAGGATCGTGTGGTCCACGGCGTCCAGCGCCGGGACGGAGCCGGTCGGGTCGGTCACGTGCGCCTCCGCTTCCGGAAGGGGACAGGGCCGGCGGGCCCGGGGCCAGGGGGGCGGGCCGTCGCGCCCGCCGCACCGTACGGGCCGCCCGCCGACCGGTCCACGGTGCGCCGGATCGGCGATGGTCCGGGGGCCCTGCCGCCAGATTCCGCCGTCGAGCACCCCTCCATTGTCTTCTTCCCCCGACAGTGCCCACGACTCTTGTCGAGGTCCGTGCCCGATGGCCACATTGTGGTGCGGTTCGCGCCGGAGCGCCGACCACCTCACTCCACCCCGCCCCACCTCACCCCTCCCCACCCCGCACACCCCCTCCGCTTCCTGCCCGCTCGCGAGGCCCGCACCGAACAGGTGGTACGTATGACCGACACCGCTGCACCCCCGGCCGCCAGTAGAGTCACACCCCGTCCCACGCCGGCGGCGGCCGTGCTCGCCTCCGTGATCCTCGTCGAGCTCTCCAGCGGCATCACGCAGGGCTTCCTCTCCCCGATCCTGCGCAGCCTCACGGACACCCTCAAGGTCTCCGCGGCGGACCTGAACTGGATCAGCATCGCCAACCTGCTCGCCAGCGTCGCCTTCACCCCGGTGCTCTCCCGCATGGGCGACCTGCACGGCCACCGCCGCGTGCTGCGCTGGAACCTCGCCATCGTGCTGCTCGGCTCCCTCCTCGTCGGCGTCGCCCGCGACTTCCCGACCCTCCTCGGCGGGCAGATCCTCCAGGGCGCGTTCGCCGGCTTCTTCCCGCTCCTCGTCGGCATCCTCCGCAACCGTTCGGGCGGCGACGCCGAGAGCCGCCGGGGCATCAGCGTGATGGTCGCGGCGCTGGTCGGCGGACTCGCCCTCGGGCTCGTCGCGAGCGGCCTGGTGGCCCGCTCGGTGGACAGCCCCACGGCAGCGCTGTGGGTGCCCGCCGTCGCCACCTCGCTCGCCCTCGCGTTCAGCTGGCGCTTCCTGCCGGAGTCGGACCACCGGCCCGGCGGCCCCGTCGACTGGGCCGGCGGCATCCTGCTCTGCGTCGGTCTCCTCGCCGTGATGCTGGGGCTCGGCCTCGGCGGCACCCCCGGCTGGGAGTGGGCCTCCCCGCGCACGCTCGTCTGCCTGATCGGCGGTGCGGCGGTCACGGTGGCGTGGGTCCTGGTGGAGCTGCGTACCGACGAGCCGATGATCGACGTCCGGATGTTCCGGCACCGGAACGTCGCCGTCGTCTCCCTCACCACCCTGACCTTCACCTTCTGCATGCTGGGCCTCCAGGTCGCCAATCCGGTCTTCCTCGGCACCGCCACCGCCCAGGACGGGTACGGCCCCGGCCTCGACCCCTTCGCCATCGCCCTGGCGATGCTCCCCAACCTCCTGGCGCTCGCCCTCGCCGCGCTCCTCGCCCCGGCGTTCGCCCGCGCGGTGTCCGACCGGCTCACCCTCGTCTGCGGCTCCCTCCTCATGGCGATCGGGTACGTGGTCTCCGCCGCGTTCCACACCCACCTCGCCGCCTTCCTCGCGGGCACGGCGGTCGCCGGTCTCGGCACCGGCCTCATGCAGCACTCCACCCGCACGCTCGCCGTCGAGTCGGTGCCGCACGACCGCACCGCCGTCGGCTCCGGCATCAACGAACTGCTGATCAACGTCGGCGGATCCATCGGCGCGGCCGTCGTCCTCACCGTCTTCGCCGGACACACCCCCGCCGGCCGCGTGCTCCCCACCCTCGGCGCCTACACCACCTCCTGGACCCTGTGCGCGGCCGTCTCCGTCGCGGGAGCCGCCCTCGCCCTGCTCTACCGCACCCCGAAGCCCGCCAAGGAGCTCGCATGACCCCCGCCGCGCTGCGCGAGCGCACCCGCGCCACCCTCGCCTCCCGCCGCGAGGACCTGATCGACCTCAGCCACGCCCTGCACGCCGACCCCGAGCTCGCCTACGAGGAGCACCGGGCCGCCCGCCGGATCACCGACCTCGTCGAGGCCGCCGGCTTCGAGACCGAGCGCGGCGCCTACGGACTGCCCACCGCCTTCCGGGCCACCGCCGGCAGCGGCGACCTCGTCATCGGCATCTGCGCCGAGTACGACGCCCTGCCCGGCATCGGCCACGCCTGCGGCCACAACGTCAACGGCGCGGCGGCGGTCGCCGCCGCCCTCGCCCTCGCCCCGTACGCCGACGACCTCGGCCTCACCGTCAAACTCCTCGGCACCCCCGCCGAGGAGTCCGGCGGCGGCAAGGTCGACATGCTGAAGGCCGGCGCCTTCGACGACGTCGCCGCCGCGATGATGGTGCACGCCGCCCCGCAGGACGCCGTCGGCATGACCTCCCAGGCCATCAGCAGCTGGAAGGTGAGGTACGACGGGGTCGCCGCCCACGCGGCGGCGATGCCCGAGCGCGGGACCAACGCCGCCGACGCCCTGATGATCGCCCAGGTCGCCATCGCCGCCTACCGTCAGCAGATGCCGCCCGGCGGAGTCGTCTCCGGCGTCGTCACCCGGGGCGGCGAGGCCGCCAACGTCATCCCCGCGCTCGCCACCGCCGACTACGACGTCCGCGCCGGCACCATGGAGGAGCTGCGCGGCCTCCAGACCCGTATCCGCGCCTGCTTCGAGGCCGGCGCGCTGGCCACCGGCGCTGAACTCACCCTCGACCCGGTCGGCAACGACTACGCCGACCTCCGCCAGGACCTCGCCATGGCCCGTACCTACCTGAACGCCGCCCGCGCCCTCGGCCGCGACGTCCAGGACATCGACCCGGCCCTGCGCGGCGGTTCGACCGACATGGGCAACGTCTCCCACCTCGTCCCGACGATCCACCCCATGATCGGCTACGACTGCGGCGACGCGATCATGCACAACCCCGAGTTCACCCGCTACGGCACCACGCCCGGAGCCGACCGCGCGGTCCTGGACGGCGGCCTCGCCATGGCCTGGACGGCCCTGGACCTGGCGTCGGACGACACCCACCGGGCCACGCTCGCGCAGCGCCTCAAGTCCCGCGTCGGCGGGTAGGACGGGCGACGGGGGAGGGAGGGAAGGGAGGGGAGGGAGTCGGGGTACGGGGGAGCCGAGCGCCCCGGCCTTCCCCACCGCCCCCGCTTCCTGCGCGCGGGCAGGACGGCTACCTTGGGCCGGATGCAGCCTCAGGAGCCCTACCCCCACACCCCCTTCAACGCGCCCCCCGTGCCCTCCACGCCCCCGCCCGGACCCGTCGGCAAGCGCACCGGCGTCGTCGTGCTCGCGCTCGCCGCGGGTCTCGCCCTCGGAGCCGGGGGCGTGGGCGCCTTCTGGGCGCTGAGCGGGGACGGCGCCTCCGGCGGCGGCACCGCCGCCGCCGACGCGCGAGCCGCCTGCCAGGCGCTCGACGGCTTCGATGAGAAGAAGTACACGGACCAGGGACCCGCCGGCACGATCGCCCTCAACCGGTACGCGGCGGCGGGCACGCTCTCCGCGGCGGCGGCCGCGGGCGACGCGTCGTTCAAGGAACTCGCCGAGACGATACGTCGCTCGCAGGAACGCCACAACATGACCTTCCAGTTCGACGAGACGGTCAAGAAGGACCTCGACCGCGCCCGCGCGATCTGCGACGACCTGTAGTCCCGGTCCTCGCCGCCCCGCTCACGGCGTCCGCCGCCGAGGGCTTTCAGGGGGACGTCAGGATCTCCGGCCCGAGTTCCCGCAGGCGCGCGACGACGGCGTCGTCCGGGCCCGCGTCGGTGATCACACCGGTGACGTCCTCCCACGGCAGGACGCGGAACCGGGAGGCCGCCCCGATCTTCTCGGCGGAGGCGAGGACGTACGTCTCCGCCGCGCGGCCCGCCAGCGCGCGCTTCATCGCCGCCTCCTCGGCGTCGCCGGTGGTCAGCCCCTCTTCGGGGTGGACCCCGGTGACGCCGAGCAGGCACAGGTCGGCGGAGACGTTCTGCGCGGCCTCGACCGCGGCCGCGCCGCAGGCGACCGCCGAGTGCTTGAAGACGCGGCCCCCGAGGAGGAACAGTTCCGCGCGCGGATGGTCCAGGAGCGCCGCCGCGACGGTCGGACTGTGGGTGATCACGGTGCAGTCGAGCTCGTGCGGCAGCGCCCGCGCGACGGCCAGCGCGGTGGTGCCGCCGTCGAGGATGAGCGCGCTGCCCGGCTGTACGAGACGGGCGGCGACCGCGGCGACCTTCCGCTTGCCCTCGGGAGACACCGACCGGCGCGCGCCGTAGTCGGCCACGGCGGGGGACACCGGCAGCGCCCCGCCGTACACCCGCTGGCACAGGCCCTCGGCCGCGAGGTCGCGCAGGGCCCGCCGCACGCTGTCCTCGGAGAGACCCAGGTCGGCGGCGACGTCCTTGGCGACGATCTTGCCCTCGCGGGCCAGTACGTCCAGCAGATGAGCTCGGCGTTCAGCAGCCAGCATGCACGTTCTCTCCTGTTCTTGCGCGTTTCTGCGTGTATCGTAGCGCCCCCGTGACCGGCCGCGGCCTGCGAAGCCCCTCGCCGACCGGCAGGTCGACACCGCCCGCGCCTCGCCCGTGCACCGCGACGCGGCCGAGAACCCGCACCGCAGCCCGGAGGAGACCGCATGACAGACCGGACGAACGACAAGGCAGCGCCGGGAGGGACCGGGACGACGGCAGAGACCGGGGCGACGGCAGGGACCGGAGCGACACCGGCGACCGCGACCCCGGCCGTGGCGGCTGCGACGGCGGCTGCGACGGCGCCCGTGGCCGCGCCCGCGCCCGCGGCCGGAGCCCGCCCCGCCTTGCGCCCCGGCGTCGACGCCCCTGACCACCGGGGCCGCACCGGCCTCGACCGGGCGGGACGCGACCTCTCCCGGAACCCCGACGTCGTGATCCGCGACGTCGAGCTCACCTCACAGGGCTGGCACGTCCTGCGGCGCACGACCTTCGACTACCGCCGCCGCGACGGAGCGTGGGAGACGCAGCAGCGCGAGACGTACGACCGCGGCAACGGCGCCGTCGTCCTCCCGTACGACGCGGAACGCGGCTGCGTCCTGCTCACCCGTCAGTTCCGCTACCCGGCCTACGTGAACGGCCACCCCGACGGCATGCTCGTGGAGGCCGCCGCCGGACTTCTCGACGAGGACGACCCGCTCACGGCCGTCCGCCGCGAGGCCGCCGAGGAGCTGGGCGTCACCCTCACCGACGTCACCCCGGTCATGGACGTCTACATGAGCCCCGGCTCCGTCACCGAACGCCTCCACTTCTACGCGGCCCCCTACACCCCGGCCGACCGCACGGGAACCGGCGGCGGGGTGCCGGAGGAGGGCGAGGACATCGAAGTCCTCGAAGTCCCCTTCGCCGAGGCCCTGTCGATGACCCGCGACGGACGCGTCACCGACGGCAAGACCGTCCTGCTCCTGCAATGGGCAGCCCTGGACGGTCCCTTCTCCGCCTCCTCCGCCTTCCCCCGGCCTTCCTGAGGGCGAGCGGCGTCACGGCGCGCCGCTCGCCCTCGCCGGTCCCACGAGGGGTCAGTGCTCGCAGAGGGAGAACTCGCGCTCGTAGAGCTGCTCGTTGTGCTCGTCGACGAAGAACTTGCGTTCCCGCATGAGCTGTTCGCGGTAGTCCTTCGCCTGCTCCAGCGTCATGGTCGAGCTGTCGGACCACGGCTGCTGCGGGGGCACGTCGGAGGTCGAGACGATCGGCGCCGAGGGGTCGACCAGGAAGAACGCGAGGATCTTGCGGTGTCCGGGCCGGGTGGGGTCCGCGAGGCGGAACGAACCGACGCGGTGCTGGAGGACGTTGGGGAAGGCGAGGCAGCGGCCCTCCTCGGTCGAGGCCGAACCGAGCACCTGGTTCAGCGCGTCCTCGTTCTCCAGGCCGTAGACCTCGCGCATGCCCTCGTCGTCGCTCTGCTCGTACTCCGGGTCGTCGAGCGCCGCCCGGAAGCTCAGCCGGCTCTCGGTGATGTTCTCGTTGTCCCAGTAGTAGAGGCCGGTCGACACGATCCGCTCGTTCAGCATCCCCTCGACGTGCCAGGAACCGCCGGCGTACTCCGGCTTGTCCGGCGTCAGCTGGATGGTGGCGAGCTTGACGATCACCTGGAGGCGACGTCCCCGCAGATCGACCCGGGCGGAGGCGTCGGGGACCGCGGGAGGGGTGTAGCCGGGGGCGTCGGGGACGGTGAGGCGGCGGTTGTCCCACCAGACGTCATGGGCCTCCCTCCACGCGCGGTAGGCCTCCCGGTGGGCCGCGTCGTCGCTGTAGTCGGCCTTGTTCGGGTACGCGGGCGCCTCGCCGTACCACCCATAGGGATCGGTATCGATCCGCACCGGCCGCGGATGGCGCAGATCGGTCAGCACGTTCTCCCACAGCGGCAGGAAGCGGGCGCACAGGTCCGGCAGGACGGCGGCCAGCTCGTGATGCGTCTCCGGGTGGACGTTGTTGACGTACGAGAGGAAGGAGACGTCACCGTCCTCGCTCACCTCGACGTCCGTGGGCAGCCACTGGAACCGCTCCGAGAACTCGTGCTTCGAGTACTGGTCCGTCGGGTTGACCCAAGCCCGCTCCGGGGCGCCGCTCGCCTCCCTCACCAGGCAGAACAGCGAGGGATGCACGAGGTCGAGCACCTGGCCGTCGGACCCCGGATGCCAGTCCAGCTCCTCGGCGGGGACCTCTTCCAGCACCCGGACCGCCTCGCGCAGCCGGGACCTGAGCTTGTCGTCGACCAGCCTGTCCGACTGCCACACCCCGTCCACGGCGGACACCTCGACGCCGGACTCCCCGTCCCGCAGCGTGGCGTAGTGCGCCAGTTCGTCGAGGACGTACCGGACCTGCGCCTCGGTCAGCCCCTGGGCGGTCGCCTCCCGCGTCCACCGGGCGACGATGTCGGCGTCGCGCATCTTGTCGAACCACCCGGATTTCGCCCGGATGTGCGCGCTGCACTCCATCATCTCCAGCTCCCGCAGCGTGCGGGGGGTCGCGAACGCCGCCACGGAACGGGTGGTTTGAAACGGCAGCGGGAAGACAGGCAGCGCAGTCAATTCTCTGGATCCTCAGTAGTCGGTGTGCGGTGGCGGGAACAATACTTCAGCGCACTGACACCCCCGCCCGGGGCGCCGTCACCCGTCGCCGGGCCGGCCGACACCCGCCCACCGCTACCGCCGCGCCGAGGGCCGCGTGGTCGTTCCGCGCGCCGATGGCAAGGGAACGGTGGAGGGCCTGCGCGCGCTCACGTCCCCAGGAGGTCCGCCACGGACTCGCCGGTGAGGCAGGAGTGACAGAGGCACCGGTCCGGGTGCGGCCCGCGCACCTCGGCGCGGTAGCGGCGCGCGTACCGCTCCAGCGTCGTGGCGCAGTCCGTGACGTACGCCGGCGGCTCCGCACCGGCTTCGCGCACGCGACCCGCTTCGCCCAGGCGCTCCAGCACCCGCGGAGTGTGGACGAGCTTCGGCCGGAAGCCGTGCAGATGACGCGTCGCCATGTCGATGTTGATCCACCGACTGCTGTGCCGCTCGCGCCCGAGCACCGAGAGCCGATCACCCCCCGGCCCCCAGTACACGCGGACCACGTACACCTTCGCCCCGCCCCGGAAGGACTTCGTCCCGGCCCGCAGCTCCTGCCCGCCCACCCCGCACCGACGCCAGGCCACGACGTTCGCCGTCACCAACCAGGCCGCCGCCGTCGGTCCGCCCCCGACTTCGTCCACGTGTCCCTCCCTCACCGCGCGGTCGGATCACGACGATGGCACAGCGTGCGCCGGGGGCGCAGCCGCTTTCCGTCAGCCGTCCAGGCAGCGGATGATCGCCGCGGAGAAGGCGTCGAGGTCGCCCGGTCGCCGGGAGGTGATCAGGGGGTGCCCACCGGCGGTGTCCACGACGACTTCGCGGTCCAGCCACGTGCCGCCGGCGTTCTCCAGGTCGGGGCGGAGCGAGGGGTACGAGGTCAGCTCCCGGCCCTCGGCCAGTCCGCTGTCCACGAGGAGCCACGGACCGTGGCAGATGGCCGCCACCGGTTTGCCGGCCTCGGCGAAGGCCGTGACGAGGCGGCGTGCGTCGGCGTCGGTGCGCAGATGGTCGGCGTTGACGGTGCCGCCAGGCACGATCACGGCGTCGAAGCCGTCCGCCGTCGCCTCGGCGAGCGTCGTGCCGGGAGGGATCTCGGCACCGGGACGGCGGTCCGAGACGAGTGTTTGGACGGGCTCGTCCTTCTGCGCGGCGACGGTGACGCGGGCTCCGTTCTCCCGCAGGACCGCGACCGGCTTCCGCAGTTCGTCCTGCTCGGTGCCGTAGTTGGTCGTCAGGACGAGTACGCTCCGCCCGTCGAGCTTCCCGGCGGGCTGTCCGTGGGGCTTTTCCTGGGGCCTTCCGTCGTGCGGCACGATGCGGTCCTCTCCGATGTCGGGGCCCCCGCACCTGTGCGACTGACCGCGCGAGGGCGGCGCAAACGTTGCACCGCCCGTAGGGGCAGTCCTTACGGCGTCGGGTCGCCCTCCGCGTCCTGGCGCTGGTGGCCGCGGCGGGCGTCGCGGTCGAAGATGCCCAGGATCTCGCAGGGGCCGCCGTCGGCGCCGATCGCGTGCGGCATCATCGTCGGGAACTCGGCCGCCTGGTTCGCCTCGACGCGGAATCGCCGGTGGCCGAGCATGAGGATCGCGGTCCCGGACAGGACGACCAGCCACTCGCGCCCGGGATGGGCGCGCATCCGGGCCGGATTCTCCGGCGGCGGCTCGGTCATGCGCTGGCGCACCACCGTCATGCCCGGGTCGCTCTTGACGGGCCAGCGCATCGACCCGCGAGCCGCGTCGACCGTCGGGCTGATGACGACGTCGTCGTCGGCGGTCTCCACGAGCTGGTCCAGCGTGGTGTCCAGAGCGCGGGCGAGGAGGACCAGCTGGTCGAGCGCGAGGCGGCGCCGTCCGTTCTCGATGCGGCTGAGGGAGGACTGGCTGAGGTTGGTCCGGCCGGCCAGCTCCTCCAGCGACCAGCCCTGTGCCACCCGCAGGGCGCGGATGCGCTTGCGTACCAGGCCGTCCAGATCGCCTTCTTCTTGCGTCATACGCAAAAGAGTATGCCCTGGATGCAAGGTGCGCCTAGCGTCGTGATCAGCCGGTCCGGGGCCCGGGCGTCCGCCCCGCCGATCGGTCGTCGCGCGCGACAGCGGCCGACGACGCGGAGCCCACCCGCCTCGGGCCGGTCGGTTCTCGTACGCGCCGGTCGCGGCGGCGCCTACGAGAACCGCCTCCACCCGCCCCCGGACCGTGCCACGTGCCGGCGCCCGATCCGGTACCCGCTCTTCCACCGGCCCCGCGGGGCCGCACCATGAGAGGAACTCATGAACACGAACCACTCCGCCCCGACGCCGGTCCCTGACGACGGCGGCGGGGGAGTGCCGGACGCGCGTCAGCTGCGCGGCATCCTGGCGGCCGTCTCCGTCGCGCTGATGGCCGTGATCGCGTCGGTGTCCGGACTCAACGTCGCGCAGACCCACCTCGCGGTCGAGTTCGGCGCCTCGCAGAGCACCGTTCTGTGGATCATCAACATCTACACCCTCACGCTGGCGGCGCTGCTGCTGCCGCTCGGCGCGCTCGGCGACCGGATCGGGCGCAAGCCCATGCTGATCACCGGACTGGCCGTCTTCGGCGCGGCGAGCGTCGTGGCGGGCCTGGCACCGAACGCCGAGGTGATGCTGGCCGCGCGCGTGGTCGGAGGCGTCGGCGCGGCGGTGATCATGCCCATCACCCTCGCCGTCATCACCTCCACCTTCCCCGAGGAACAGCGCGGCAAGGCGATCGGCGTGTGGACGGGGGTGGCCGGGGGCGGCGGCATCCTGGGCATGTTCCTCTCCGCGCTGCTCGTCGACGTCGCGGACTGGCGGGGGCTGTTCGTGCTGCCCGTGGTCCTGGTCGCCGCCGCCCTGGCCATGGCCGTCAGGTGGGTCCCCGACTCCCGCGAGCGCTCCGAGCACACCTTCGACACCGTGGGCGCGCTCATCTCCACCGTCGCCGTGGTCGGCCTGATCTTCGTCCTCCAGGAGGGCCCCGAGCGCGGCTGGACGTCGCCCGCCACTCTGACCGGTCTCGTCGTCGGCCTCGCCGCGGCCGTCGGCTTCGTGGCCCGGCAGCTGCATCGCCGTGACGCCGCTCTCCTCGACGTACGCCTCTTCAGGGCACGCGGTCTGGCCGGCGGTGCCGTGACCCTGCTGGTCGTCTTCGGTGTGCAGGCGGGGATAGCCGTGGTCCTCTTCCCCTTCTTCCAGGCCGTGCTGGGCTGGTCCGGGCTGCTGTCCACGCTGGCGCTCATGCCGATGGCCGTGATGATGATGGCCGCCTCCGGCCTCGCCCCGAGGCTCGCCGTACGCGTCGGCTCCCGCCCGACCATGGCCGGCGGCATCGCTCTCGCCACCGTCGGCCTGGCCCTGATGGCGGTCTTCGTCTCGGTCGACGGCGGTTACGCGAGCATCCTGCCCGGCATGCTCGCCATGGGCGCCGGGATGGGCCTGGCGATGACGCCCTCCACCGAGGCGATCACCGGTTCGCTGCCGCGCGGCAAGCAGGGCGTGGCGTCCGCGCTCAACGACGTCACCCGCGAGTTCGGTACCGCGCTCGGCGTCGCGCTGCTCGGCGCCCTCCTGTCGGCCGGCTACCGCGACGCCGTCGACGACCGGCTGAACGGCATTCCCCAGGGGGCGGCGGACACCTCCAGGGAGGGCATCGCCCACGCCGTCGAGGCGTCGGCGGGCGCGGGTTCCCGCGCCCCGGATCTCCTCCGCGCCGCACAGCAGTCCTTCGTGGACGGCTGGCACCACGCGATGTGGGCCGGAGTCGCCGTCATGGGCGCCCTCTTCGTGTACGTGGTCCTCCGAGGCCCCGGCGGCGACGTGTCCCCGGCGACGACGGACGCAACGACCTCCGGCGAGGCGCCCTCCGACGGGGCGGTCCCCGTGAGATGACCCTGTCCCGCGGTATCGCGACGTGTCGTCCCGGAGCGGATGGGGGTGGTCGGCGGGACCGCCCGCCGGCCCCTGCCGTGCGACCCGCCGCCCCTGCCACGCGACCCGCCGCCCGGCGTCACGCCCCCGGGAGGCGACCGAACCCCGCGCCACGCGCCGAGTCATGACGGTCCGTCCGGGCGGCCGGTGCTGGTCTTACGGTGGGGCGATGCGATCTGTACCCCTCTGGGCCCTGGTCTCGTCGGGATGCGCCCCCGTCCTGCTGATCGCCGGCTGGGCGGTCGCCGGGCATCTGGAAGGCTCCGCCTACGATCCCGTCACCCAGACGATCAGCGTCCTCGCGGCCTACGGCGCTCCGGGGTTCTGGGTGATGACCTCGGCCCTCTTCGGCCTCGGCGTCTGTCACCTGGTCACGGCGTGGGGACTGCGGGCGGCTGTCTCCGCCGGCCGGCTCGCGCTGGCCGGCGGAGGCGTGGCGGCGCTGCTCGTCGCACTCGTGCCGGCGCCCAGCAGCGGGGGATCGCTCCGTCACGGCTCGCTGGCCGCCGTCGGGTTCACGCTCCTCGCCCTGTGGCCGGTCCTCGCGGCCCGGAAGGACCCTGCTGCCCCCTGGGGGCTCCGCCCCGCACCCGCCCTCGCCGCCACCCTCATGATGGGCGCCGGTGCGATCTGGTTCCTCGTCGAGATCAACCGCCACGGCGCCTCCGGAGTCGCGGAGCGCCTGGTCACCTGCATCCAGTCGGTCTGGCCCCTCGTGGTCGTCGCCTCCTGCCTCCGAGATCCCGGGCCCGTGGCGGCCGTCAGCGAGAAGGAGCGGGCCGAGGAGGGCCGGTAGAGGCGGCGGGTGACCACGCCAGGGCAGCCTGCCGACCGGGCCACGGTGCCGCCCCGCCCGAATTCCCTGCGTGTGGGATGCGGGGAGCCCTAGGGTGGCGCGGTGGCGATTCAGATGATCATTCTCAATGGCGGTTCCAGCTCCGGGAAGTCCGGGATCGTGCGCTGCCTTCAGCAGGTGCTGCCGGACCCGTGGCTCGCGTTCGGCGTGGACTCCTTCGTGGACGCGCTGCCCGCGAGGATGCAGGCGTCGGACGACGGGATCGTGTTCGAGGCGGACGGGGGCGTGAGCGTCGGCGCGGAGTTCGGGAGGCTGGAGGCGGCCTGGAGGGAGGGCATCGCGACGATGGCCCGAGCGGGAGCCCGGGTCGTCGTCGACGACGTCTTCCTCGGCGGCGCGGAATCCCAGCGGCGATGGCGGAAGGCCGCCGAGGGGGTGGACGTGCTCTGGGTCGGCGTCAGGTGTGACGCCGAGGTCGCCGCGGGCCGGGAGATCGCCAGGGGGGACCGCGTCCAGGGGATGGCCGCGATGCAGGCGGACACGGTGCACGTGGGGGTGGCGTACGACCTGGAGGTCGACACGACCCGCACCGAGTCACTGACCTGCGCGCGCACCATCGCGGCCCGCGTCGGCTGAGGAGCCGAGGGGAGCCGAGGGGGGGCGGTCGTCGGCGACCCCACGACGACACGAGGTGGGCTGTCCCGGTTCCCTGACCGGCGCCAACGCGGAGGGTTGGGTCAAGGGCAGGGCCGCTCGCTCTGCCCCTGACCTCTTCAACGTAGCTCCGGCCGGCGCTCCCGTCGCGCGGGCGGGGCCCTCGTACCTCCGATGGTGTGCGCAGGGGTCGCTGCCGGCCTGCGGCCATGCTCATGGGGAGCGCGGCGTCCTCTTACGGGGCCGGACCGGAGCGCGGATCGGAACCCGCGTGACGGCGGCCGGGCGTTCGGTACGGCGGGACCGCTCTTCCTCCTCGGCCGCCGGCCGATGGCCCCGGCGGCGTGCTTTGCGCGGGGCCTCGGGGAGATCCGTGCGTCCGGGCGGGCGATCCCGCTGTGAGGGCCGGTCGGGGCAGGGGAGGGCTACGGCTGGGCGGGCAGGTCGAGGACCCGGGCGAGGGCCGTGCCGACCAGGGCCCGGTGAGCCGGGAGGTGTACGGAGGCCCAGTCGTCCGCCAGGACGCGGAAGGCGGTCAGGTCGCGCTCCGCTCCCGTGAGCAGGTCGCGGAGTGCGGGTGGCGTCAGTTCGATGAACGGGCTGTCGCTGCGCTCGGCGTCGACCGTGAGCCGGATCGTGCCGCCGACCCGTTCCGCGGTCGGTGTCACGGGGGCGTGGCCGAAGCCGAGCCGGCCCTCGCCGGCGACGAGCCGGTACCAGCCGCGCCAGTCCTCGATGCCGTCGCAGCAGCCGGGCAGGAAGGTGACGCCCGTGGCGCGGTCGGTGACGCGCAGGCCGCCCGAGGCGAAGAGGGTGTCGAAGGTCAGCAGTCCGTGGAGGAACGAGGCGAGGGGGTCGGCGGGACGGGGTGGCCGGTCGCCGTCCGGGTCGATGTCGTTGCAGGCGGCGAGGTACATCACCGCCGCCCCGACCTCGGCGGGGGTGAGCGTGCCGTCGAGCGCGAGGAAGCCGGACGGCCCGGGCTCGGCGACGGGCCAGAGGCCGAAGCCGTCGGACGGGTGCGTTTCGAGGACGGGCTGCGCGACGATCACCCGGCCCAGTGTTCCCGATGCTCCGCCGCCGGGCAGTGGCCGGGCACCGGTCACTGCCCGGCGGCGGCGACCGGTCCGATGTCTCACCGCGGGCGTGACGTGAGCGTGAGAGCCTGCGACCCGACCGCCCTCCCGCGCCGGAGGTCCACCGCCGCCAGCGCCACGCGCTCCACCGCGAGGAACAGGGCGGCGGCGATCACGGCGACGGCGCTCCATCCCGTGTCGGGCAGCCACAGCAGGGCCGAGGCGAGCGTGCCGCCGAGGCTCGCGGGGAGCACCCACCACAGGAGCGCCACCAGCGCCAGCGAGGCGCCGGCCGAGACGGCGGTCGTCCAGAGGATCCGGCGCCGGGAGCGCGCGCGGGCCGCGGCCCGCCGGCCGGGCAGGATCCGCAGGGCGGGAGCCGCAGCGCACAGCGTCAGCAGTACGGCGAGGGCGGCAGCGGACCAGGGCAGCACGGTGGCGAGCGGGTCGGCAGACGCGGCGCCCGGCTCCGCGCCGGACAGGATCCGGGCGGCGCCGACGGCCGCGTGGTGGAACTCCTGGGCGCGGAGCAGGTCGAAGGCGTTCTGCAGGACGATCACGGCCCGGTCGCTCTCGGGGAGCATGATGATCATGGCGTCGTACCCGGGCAGCGATCCGGACTTCCACACCGTCCGCTCGCCCGTTCCCGGCAGGGTGCCGACCGACCAGCCGAGCCCGAACCGGTCGATGTCGCTGTCGGCCTGGCCGCGGTGCATCTCGGCGATCCCCCGGGCCGACAGCACCCGCCGGCCGTCCACCTCGCCCCCGCCGAGCTGTGCGAGCACGAGCCGCGCCGCGTCCCCGATGCTGCCGCCCACGTGCGCCGCGGGGGCTCCCGCGGTGTCGTACGGCGCGTCGAAGACGGTCGGCCTGCCGAAGACGGGGCGATGGCCCGGCGCCAGCCGCTCGCGCTCGGCGTCGTCCTCGGTGGCGATGGCGTGCTCCATGCCGAGAGGGCCGAGGATCCGCTCGTGCGCGTACGCGCCGTACGACTGTCCGGAGACCTCCTCGACCAGCGCGCCGAGGACGGCGTACCCGGCGCTGGAGTACGCGTAGGCCGTGCCCGGTTCGGCGCCGGGCTCGATCCGCGCGAGGTCGCGGACCGCGTGGGCCAGGGCGCCGGGCGCGTTGTCGTAGCGGTCCTGCACCTCGGCCGTCGCGGAGGCGGGGATGCCGCTGGTGTTGGTCAGCAGATGCCGCACGGTGATGCGGTCCGACACCTCCCGGTCGGCGAGCCGGAACCAGGGCAGATACGTCCGTGCCGGCGCGTCGAGTCGCACCCGGCCGTCCTCGACCAGCTGCATCACGGCGAGGGCGGTGACCGGCTTGGCCAGCGAGCCCCAGAGGAAGGGCGTGTCCGGGGTGACGGCCGCACCGCGCCCGTCCCGGCCGTAGGTCTGCTCGTGCACGACCGCACCGCCTTCGACGACGGCCCACGCGCCGCCGGGCGTCCCGGTCGCCGCCATCCGCTCGCGGACGAAGGCGTCCATGTCCGACCAGCGTTCCCGGTCGTCCGCGCCCCGGTCGTCCGCGCCCCGTACGACGGCGGAGTCGGCCGGGTGGCCCTCCGCCATCGCCGCGGACGCCGTCCCGATCCCCGCGGCGAGCACCGCCGCCCAGCAGGCGGCGGCCCGCCCGAGCAACCACCCGCCCCGCCGCGTTCGCCCCCCGTCCCGCAGCGTTCGCCTCCCGTCCCGCCGATCCGCTCGCCGCCCCGCTCGCGTTCCCATGCCGCAGCCCTCCCCGTGCTCCGCCCACCACGCTTTTTGCCATATGACCATACGGTAAAAGCATTCCGCAAGGTTGACGGAGGGTTAGGCTGACCCCATGCCGAAGGTCGTCGATCATCAAGCCAGGCGGATCCAGGTCGCCGACGCGGTCCAGCGACTCATCACCGAGCAGGGGCTCGACCGCGTGACGGTGGCGCGCACCGCCGAGACCGCGGGGGTGTCCGTCGGGCACGTCCAGCACTACTTCGCCTCCAAGGACGAGATGCTGCTGTTCACCTACGAGCGGGTGGTCCAGCAGGTCCTGGAGCGTGTCTCGGCGCTCGAAGAACGGTCGAGGACCCAGCGGTTGCCGATCCGCGACGTGGTCGCCGAAGGGCTCGCCCAATGGCTCCCGGTGGACCCGGGCAGGCGATCCGCGCACCGCGTGACCCTGGCCTTCGTCGGCCGCACCGTCGACAACCCCCGCCTCGCCCACGCCCACGCGGAGACCGGCCGGCTCATCCGCGCCAGGCTCGCCGGCGCCGTGCGCAACGGCAAGGAGTGCGGCGAGGTCCCCGACGCCACCGACCCGGACCTGACGGCCCTCGAACTGCACGGCCTGGTCGAGGGCCTGGCCCTGCAACTGGGCTCCGGACCCGACACCGCCGGGTCCGCGGCGGCCCTCGCCCTCGTCGCCTCGCGGACCCGCGCCGCCTTCCCCGGCCGCTGCCGCCAGTACGCCTGAGCGCGCCCGGTCTCGCCCCGGCGCGCGAAGGGTCGCGCGCCCGCCCCGGCGTACGCCCGGACCGATGGCCGAAGCGCCGTCACTCCTTCCGGTACGGGAGAACGGATCGCCGCCACGCACGCCCCCTCGCGCGGTTACGTAGGACTCACCGACCAGGCCCGGGCGATCGGAACCACGGGCCGCGAGAGACAGGTGACCCAGATGCGAACCGAGGCCGCCCAGCGCGTGGAGCTGGTGTTCTCCCTCTTCGACGCGAACGGCAACGGAGTCATCGACTCCGACGACTTCGACCTCATGACGGGCCGCGTCCTGGAGGTGGCCACCGCCTCGGACGCAGGGGCCAGGGACGCCCTCCGGACCTCCTTCCGCCGCTGGTGGACGACGCTGGCCACCGAACTGGACGCCAACGGCGACGGCGTGATCACCGTCGACGAGTTCCGTCCGTTCGTGCTCGACCCCGAGCGTTTCGGGCCCACGGTCGCCGAGTTCGCCGTCGCGCTGTCAGCGCTCGGCGACCCGGACGGGGACGGCCTGATCGAGCGCCCGCTCTTCCTGTCGCTGATGACGGCGATCGGCTTCGAGGACGCGAACATCCACGCCCTCTTCGACGCCTTCGGCCCGGACGCCGACGACCGCATCACCGTGGCCACCTGGGCCGCCGGCATCGTGGACTACTACGCGCCGGACCTGGCCGGGATCCCGGGCGACCAGCTGGTGGCCGTCCGGACCGCCTGACACGCCCTCCCGCGAGAGGACACAGCCCTCCCGCGAGCGGACACGGCCCTCCCGCGAGAGGCGGGCCGAGGGAACGGCCGCGCGGCCCGCAGGACCGCCCGCCCGCCCCTCGGCCCCCGTCAGAGCCGGGGCTTGTGCGCGAACACCCAGCGGTTCCCCTCCAGCGCGTCGTTCGGCTCGGGGAGCGGACCGCGCCCGTGCCGGCGGGTGAATTCGAAGGGCGTGTGCATCGAGGTGGACCAGCCCTTCGCCACCAGCCCGCCCGCCGAGTCGGGGCGCGGCCCCAGATCGAACAGGCCCAGCAGGTCGATCCCGATCTGCTCCCGCGTCGCCGTGTAGACCGGACTGTCGCGGTACGCCGTCAGGTCCTTCTCCAGCTTCGCCTCGAAGGCCAGCGCACCGCCCCCGGCGGTCAGCGCGTCCACCGTGTCGAGGAGGCGCGTCTCGACGGGACCCGGCAGATAGAAGAGCAGTCCCTCGGCCAGCCAGACGCTCGGCACGGCCGGGTCGAATCCGGCGGCCGTCAGCGCCGCGACCCAGTCCGCACGCAGGTCGACCGGCACGGGCACGCGCTTCACCCGAGGGGCGGCGGTCAGGCCGGTCAGCACCCGCTGCTTGAACTCCAGCACACCCGCCCGGTCGATCTCGAAGACCACCAGGTCCGACGGCCAGTCCAGCCGGAAGGCGCGGGTGTCCAACCCCGCCCCCAGCAGCACCACTTGGCGGGCGTCCCCCCGAACGGACCGGAGGAGGAAGTCGTCGAGGACCCTGGTCCGCAGGCCGAAGTAGCGGGCGAACCGTCCCCACAGCGGGTTGCTGTCCCCGTCCGGCACCTGCTCGATGCGTACCGGCCACTCCGCGCAGGCCGGAGCCGCGCGCACGAAGTGCTCCGCGTAGTCGTCCCGGGCCAGGCTGTCGGGGCGGTGCGTCTCGATCGCCCGCGCCGCGGCGACCAGGAGCGAGGTCAGACCCACGCCTCCGTCCACGCCTCCGTCGACGCCTTCGGCGTCCGACTGCTGTTGCTCATGCTTGTGCCCTTGCTTCGGTGCGAGGGGCGCCGTGCCGGTCATGGGGTCTCCGTTGGCGGAAGGGACGGTGGGGGAGGTGTGCGTCGGGTGGGCGAGGTGCCGCGTGGTCGCCCTCGGCGGTGGCCGCTGCCGTCCGGGATCAGTACGGGCTTGACCACGCGGCCCGCCTCGCAGTCGCGCTCGGCCTCGTTGACGTCGGCGAGCGGATAGGTGCGGATCAGCTGGTCGAAGGGGAAGCGTCCGGCCTGCCAGAGGGCGGTCAGCCGGGGTATCAGCAGCCCCGGCACGGCGTCGCCCTCGCAGATGTGGCGGACGGCACGGCCCCGGTCGAGCGTGCCCGGTTCGAGCGACAGCGCGGTGGGGAGGCGTGCCACCAGGCCGAGGGTGCCGGTGGGGCGCAGTGCCCGGAGCGCGTCGTTGATGAGCGGGGGCGAGGCCGTGGTGTCCAGGGCGTACTGCGCGCCGCCGTCGGTCAGCCGCCGGATCCGCTCGGGCAGGCCCGCCGTGGAGGCGGCCAGCGGGACCGCGCCGAAGCGCTCGGCCAGGGCGAGCCGGCCGGGATGCCGGTCGACCGCCACGGTCCGTACGCCGGCCGCGCCGGCCGCCATCACCGCGGCCAGGCCGACCGCTCCGGCACCGAGGACGACCAGGGTGTCGCCGGGGCCCGCGCCGAAGGTGTTGAGGACGGCTCCCGCGCCGGTGAGGAAGCCGCAGCCGAGCGGCCCGAGCAGTTCGAGCGGAAGGCCGGGATCGACCCGGACGGCGTTGCGGGCGGGGACGAGGGCGTACGCGGCGAAGGAGGACTGGCCGAACCAGCGGGGCGCCAGCGCCTTCCCGGCCGCGTCGACGATCCGGGGCGGCTCCTCGGCGCGTCCCCCGAAGAGGTTGAGCGAGGCGAAGGAGTCGCAGTACGCGGGGGCAGCGCCGCGGCAGTTCCGGCAGTGCCCGCAGGAGTCGAAGCTCAGCACCACGTGGTCGCCCACGCCGATCGCCGTGCCGGGTCCGCCGCCCGACCGCACCACCACCCCGGCGCCCTCGTGGCCGAGGACGGCCGGCAGCGGGCTGCGGCCGGCGGAGCGCCGTACCGCGAGGTCGGTACGGCACATCCCGGCGCCCGCGATCTCGACCAGGAGCTCGCCCGGACCGGGCGGGGTCCTCAGGGTCACCTCCTCGACCGTGAACGGGTCCTCGTACCCGCGCAGGACGGCGGCCCGGAACCTCACCCCGCCACCTCTTCGGGGCGGTGGACGACGAACGGGCGGAGGTTCCCGTAGAGCCCCCACGGTCCGCCCGCGACGCCGACCCCGCTGTCCTTGACGCCCGCGAACGGCTGGGCGAGGGACAGCTCGGCGTGGTGGTTGATCCAGGCCGTGCCGCAGTCGAGCCGGTCGGCCACCGCCTCGGCCCGGTCGAGATCGGTGCCCCAGACGGAGCCGCCGAGACCGAAGCCGGTGCCGTTCGCCGCGTCGACGGCCTCGTCCACGTCCCGGTAGGGCAGCACCGGCAGCACCGGCCCGAACTGCTCCCCGGTCACCACCGGGCTGCCCGGCGGCACGTCGGTGAGGATCGTCGGAGCGAAGAAGTGCCCCGCCCGGCCGGGCCCGTCCAGCCGGTGGCCGCCGGCCGCGGCCCTCCCGCCGTCCGCGAGGGCCCGCGCGGTGACCCGCTCGACGCGGGCCAGCTGCGCGGCGTTGTTGACCGGCCCCAGCAGGGTGCCGGGATCGAGGCCGGGACCGACCGTGACGCTCTTCGCGCGCTCGGCGAGCGCCTCGACGACCTGGGCGTGCAGCCGGACGGGGGCGTAGACGCGCTTCACCGCCATGCACACCTGTCCGCAGTTGCGGAACGCCGCCCAGAACAGCCGGTCGGCGACCCGCTCCACGTCCACGTCGTCCAGGAGCACGGCCGCGTCGTTCCCGCCCAGCTCCAGGGTGACGCGGGCGAGCGAGCCGGCGGCCGCTTCCGCGACGGCACGGCCGGTGGGCACCGAACCGGTGAAGGTGACGTGGCGGATGCCCGGGTGGGACGCGAGCCGGGCGCCGAGCGGTTCGCGGCCGGTGACGACGGTCAGGACGTTCTCGGGCAGGACGGCGGCGAGGACGGAACCGAGCAGCCGGGTGGCGAGCGGGGTGTACGGAGACGGCTTGAGGACCACCGTGTTGCCCGCCGCGAGCGCCGGCGCGAACTTCGCCGCCGCGAGCTGGAGGGGGAAGTTCCACGGCACGATCGCCGCGACGGGGCCGAGGGCGCGCCACCGGACCTCGCTGCGCACGGGCCGCCCGTCGTCGATCCGCCGGGTCTTGGGGGTCAGACCGGCGAAGTAGCGCAGCCGGGCCGCCGTGCGGGCGACCTCCGCGTGCGACTCGGCCAGGGGCTTGCCCTGTTCCCGGGTGAGCAGCCGGGCGAGGTCGTCGCCCGCCGCCGCCACGGCGTCCGCCGCGGCGCACAGCGCGGCGGCACGGGCCGCGGGGTCCGCGCGCCAGCCGGACCAGGCCCGTCGGGCACGGTCGACCACGCCGTCCAGTTCCTCCGGCCGCTGGTCGGGGGCCTCGGCGAAGGTCTCCCCGGTGGCCGGGTCGACGACGGGGAAGCGTCCGGTGCGGCGCCCGGGGACGCCGCCCGTCTCGGTGCTCGGCATGCCGGCGGTCAGTCGGCCGCGAGGACGCCGACGGCGTGTTCCCGGGCCTGCCGGTCCATCTCGGCCCGGAAGGCGGCCACCAGCTGGGGACGGATCCGCCCGGCATTGCGGTCGCCTCCCTCGCAGACCGCTCCCCGCACCCCCACGATGTCGGTGCCCATACGGGTCAGCGCACCGAGGTCGGCGTGGGCGAGGCTGCCCGCGAGCGCCGCCAGCAGACCGGAGCCGTGCGCCCTGCGTACGAACTCGGCGCAGGTGTCCGCCGGCACGTGGTCGAAGAGCCTCGTCCCGTCCTTGACGGCGGTGTCGAGCATGGCCGCGTCCGCGCCGGAGCGGGCTGCGATGTCGGGCAGGGCCAGCGGGTTGACGCAGCCGACGCGGTGGGCGTCGGCGTAGCCGGAGGCGACGACGAGCGCGTCCGGGCGGTGGTCCTTCACCGCCCGCACGACCGCCCGCATGACGTCGACGCCCTGCTCGGGCGTCGTGCACCCGTAGAGCCCGACCTTGATGTACGTCGCACCCGAGACGACCGCGCCGAGCGCGGCCTGCGCCACCGTCCCCGGCTTGTACGGGACGTCGCCGACGGTGGCGGAGACCGGCTTGTCGGCCGGCACCGCGTCGCGGATCTCCCTGATGACCCAGGGGAAGTTGGCGCCCAGCGAGCCCTCGTCGGGCTTCTTGACGTCGACGATGTCGAGGTGGTCCGCGGCCTTGGCACAGTCGAGGGCTTCCTCGACGCTGTCCGGGGAGACGAGAAGCAACACGAAGCGAGCTCCTTCCACCGCAGGGCTCCCGGCCGGAGGACGGGGATGCGGATCGCCAGATTCCTGAGCGGTGCGCGCCCTCATCATGGCCACCCGCCGGAGGGCACCGGTAGGGCGCGCGGAGATCACGCGGGGGGCGCTCACACCGGGGCGCGGTGCGCCGTGCGTGCCGCCTGGACGGATCCGCTCCGGTGACAACAGGCCCTAGGGGAGAGGTGGTTCGGGGCGGACGAGGCGTTCGCGCGCCACGAGCTCCAGGGTGAGGGCGGTGGCGACCGCCTGGACGAGGAGGAGCGCGACAAGGACGAAGAGCTGGACCGCGCCCGCGTGCAGGGGAGAGGCGCCGCCGAGGAGCATGCCCACGAACGCGCCCGGGAGGGTGACGAGGCCGACGGTACGCGTCTGGTCCATGCCCGGCAGGAGCGCGTCGGCGGCGGCTCCGCGCGCCACCTCCATGCGCGCCTCGCGCTCGCTCAGCCCGAGCGCCAGGCCGGCCTCCACCTCGCCCCGGCGCGTGGCGAGTTCGTCGAGCGCCCGGCGCCCGGACAGCACGGTGGCGGTCAGCGCGCCCCCGATGAGGATGCCGGTGACGGGGACGAGCGCGATGCCCCGGGCGGGTACGACCCCGGTGACGAGCAGCGCGAGCACGACGGGGACGACGCCGGCGCCGATCGGAACCGCCGTCCACGGCCAGGAACGCCCCGGCGCCGGGACGACCCGGCGGCCCGCCGTGCGCACCGCCACCGCGTACATCAGCAGCAGGAAGCAGAGGAGCAGGGGCACCGCGCGGACGACCCAGCCGATCACGAAGGAGACCGCGACGAGCTGCGCCGCCGCGCGTGCCCCGGCGACGAGGGTGTCGCGCGGGCGTCCGAGCCCGGCGAGGGCGACCACTCCGGCGGCGAGGGCGAGCAGAACCACCAGAAGGACCACGAAGGTCGCGTTCACGTTCAGCAGCACGCGCCAACCCTATGGTCGCCCGCCCGGGGAGCACCGGAGAGCGCGGCGAGCCGTGCTCCGACCGACGGAAATCGAGAAAATCGATTGAGCTCGGGCGGTCGTGCCGACAGGATCGGGCGACACCGATGAGTTCTTCCCGGCGCCGAGGTCTGCCCTGAGACCCGCGACCCGCGGAGGACACTCACCTCACGGAAGGCGCCATGCAAGCACCCCACGCAACGCCCACCCCCTCACCCGCCCGCGTCACCGCCGTGCTGCGGATCCTCGTGCTGTCCACGTTCGTCGTCCTCCTCAACGAGACGATCATGGTCAACGCGATCCCGCGGCTCATGCGGGAGTTCGAGGTCAGCGCGGCGGCCGCAGGGTGGCTTTCCACCGCCTTCATGCTGACCATGGCCGTCGTCATCCCGGTGACCGGCTGGTTCCTCCAGCGCGTCACGACCCGGACCGCCTTCAGCCTCGCCATGGCGTTGTTCCTCGCCGGCACGGCGCTGGCCGCCGCCGCTCCCGTCTTCCCCGTGCTGCTCGCCGCCCGGGTCATCCAGGCGAGCGGCACCGCCGTCATGATGCCGCTGCTCATGACGACGCTGATGACCCTCGTGCCGCCGCACGAGCGCGGCAAGGTCATGGGCAACATCACCCTCGTCATCTCCGTCGCGCCCGCTCTCGGACCGGCGTTCTCCGGCGTGCTGCTGGAGCTGGGGTCGTGGCGCCTGCTGTTCCTGGCCGTGCTGCCCATCGCCGGGGCGATGGCGGTGTTCGGCCGGCTCAAGCTGGTCGACATCGGCGAGCCGCAGGCCGGACCGATCGACTGGGTCTCCGTCCCCCTGGCCGCGGCGGGCTTCGGCGCGCTGGTGTACGGCCTGAGCGGGCTCGGTGCCGAGAACGCGGCCGACGCGGCGGTGTCCCCGGTCGCCACGACGCTGATCGGCGCCGTGCTGGTGGGCCTGTTCGTGTGGCGGCAGCTGGTCCTCCAGCGCTCGTCGACGCCCCTGCTCGACCTTCGCGCCCTGACCTTCCGTCACTTCTCCGTGGCACTGGGCCTGATGTGCGTGTCCTTCATGGCGCTGATGGGCGCGTTCATCCTGCTGCCGCTGTACCTGCAGGAGGTGTGCGACCTGACCTCGCTGCAGACGGGCCTGCTGCTCATCCCCGGCGGTCTGACCATGGGTCTCCTCGGCCCGCAGGTCGGCAAGCTCTACGACCGGTTCGGTGCCCCGCGCCTGGTCGTCCCCGGAGCGGTGCTCACGGCGCTCTGCCTCGCGCTGCTCGCGCTCACGGCCGAGCAGACCTCGCCGTGGCTCGTGCTCGTGCTGCACGTGGCGCTCAGCGCCGGCATGGCCTTCGTCTTCACCCCCGTCTTCACCTCCGGCCTCTCCGTGCTGCCTCCGCACCTCTACCCCCACGGCTCCGCCATCCTGGGCTCGCTCCAGCAGGTCGCGGCGGCCGCCGGCACGGCCCTGGTCATCAGCGTCATGTCGGGCCGCGCCGCCGCGGCGGCGGCCGAAGGCGCCGACGTCACGGGGGCGCTGGGTACGGGCATCCGCTGGGGCTTCGGCGTCGGCGCCGCGCTCGGCGCCCTGGCCGTGCTGGTCGCCCTGCTCGTCCGCACCCCGCCGACCCCGCGGCCGCCGGCCGAGTCGCCGGCCCCGGACGAGGACGACACCGCGTCGGCCAAGACCGCCCACACCCCCGGCTGACGCCGGAACGGGACCGAGCTCAGGACCCGGACGCAGCCCCCGAACCGGAACCGGTCGGGGGCTGCGTCCTGCCTCCTCGGCGCCGCCCTGGGACGCGGCGGCGCCGAGGAGGGCGGGGCGGCTTCCGCCAGAGCTTCCGCCAGTGCTTCCGTCAGGCGTTCCGCCCCGCCCGTGCCGGCTCAGGCGGTGTGGAGCCGGAGGCCGTAGCGGGCCAGGATCTCGTTGACCGGCTGGAACCACGTCTGGCCGCCGGAGGAGCAGTTGCCCCAGCCTCCGGAGGTGACGCCCTGGGCCTGGTCGCCGCTGAGGAACGAGCCGCCGGAGTCGCCGCCCTCGGCGCAGACGCTGGTCTTCGTCATCTGGTGCACGGCGCCCTGGCTGTAGTTGACCGTCTCGTTCTTGGCCAGGACCGTGCCGCAGTGCCAGCGCGTGGTCGAGCCGGAGCGGCAGATCGAGGCGCCGACCGGGGCCTCGTTCGAGCCGCGTACGAGCTGGTCGGGGACGGTGCCCCAGCCGAGGACCACGGGCACGGTCCACCAGCCGCTGTGGATCGAGACGTACGCGTAGTCGTCACCGGGGAACGACGAGCCCTGGAAGGTCCCCATCGCGGAGCCGTCCCAGCCCCGCACCGCCGCGCCCGCCCGCCCGCAGTGCCCGGCGGTCACGAAGCCGCCGTGGACGGAGAAGCCGATCGAACAGCGGACGTTGCCGGTGTAGTACGGGTCGCCGCCGACCGTGCCCGCCGCGTACGTGCGGGGCGCCTCGGCCGTCTCGGCGACCGTGACGAGCCCGCCCGCCCCGGCCCGGTCCAGGAAGGACCGCACGGCGGGGGTCTGCCGCTCGGAGCGGACGACGTCGACCACGACGCTGTTGCTCCTCGGGTCGACGTGCCAGCCGGCCACTCCGGCGGGTGCGCGGAGCGTGTCCAGCCGGGCCTTGGCGCGGTCCAGGGCGGCGGCGCTGTGGCGGACCAGGCGGGTGTCGGCGCCCAGGGCGCGCACCCCGGCCTCCTCGGCGCGGTCGGTCACGGCGACCACGAGCCGGCCGGCCGCCGGGTCGAACCACGCGCCGGCATAGGCGGCGCCGGCGTGCCGCTCGGCGGCCTTCTCCACCGCGACGGCCGCCTTCTCGGCACGCAGCCGCTCCTCGGCCTGCGCCGGGGTGAGCCCGAAGTCCCGCCGCATGGCGTCGAGCAGTCCGGCGGAGGCGGAGGCGGGCGGTGTCGCGGCGCCGGGCTCCGCGGACGGGGCGGCGCTCGCCGCACCGGCGTGGGCGGCGCCCAGACCGACCGTCAGGAGCAGGGCGGCGAGGGCGGTGCGCAGGGGGGTGGTGCGTTTCACGGGACCTCCAGGTGTGGGGGAGTCAAACGCTGAGAGCGCTCTCAAGGAGTGCCACCGACACGCTAACGGTCCCCGCTTGTCAGGTCCATACCAGAAATCGGACTGCCGTCGCGGCGGCCTCGAGCCCCCGGAGCGCCGGGTCAGTCCGCCCAGACGCGCGCGTAACAGCGCTGGGTGCCCGGCGCTCCGCCGTTCCTGAAGGGCGTCCTGCCGTGCAGGACGGAGGAGTTGTCGACGAGGAGCAGGTCCCCTCGGCGCAGGGGGAGGGTGACGACCATCGCCGGGTCCTGGAGCAGGGCCTCCATGGCCTGGAGGGCGCTGCGCCGGGCGGGGCTGAAGGGGGTGCCGGTCTCCTCCTGGCCGCGGGCGATCCAGTAGCGGTTGTAGTGCACCCGCAGGATCGGGCCGTCGAGGTCGAACACCGGGCGGACGCGGTCGAAGTCCGCCCCGCGTCCGAAGCGGAAGTCCTGCGAGAGCTCCCTCAGGGCCTCGGGCCGCTCGGCCGCGAGGCGATCGCGCAGCGCCGGGCCGCTGGCCAGCAGTGACTCGCCGCCTTCGGGGGCCGGCCTGACGCACAGCAGCGCCAGGAGCCTGGGTGGCCGGGGGCCCTCGCCGCGGTCCATGTGCGGGAGGAGTGTCTGGGTGTCGCCGTCCGGGGGGGCGGGGGTGCCCGGGCCGGGCGTGCGCGGGACAGCCGGCGCGGTGGCCGCCGTGAGGAGTTCGTGGGCGGACCGCTGGAGGCGGAGCCCCGCCGGGGCGCACACCCGGGCGACCGTACGCGCGCACAGCTCGACGCACTCCTGGTCGGTGAGGCCCGCGAGATCCAGGCCGCGGAGCACGACGAACCCCGTGCCGTGCCAGAGGCCGGCGTGAGCCCTCTCCGCCGGAGCGTCCCCCGTCGGGACGCCGGCCTCCCCCGTCGGGACGCCGGCCTCCGGCGTCGCCGGAAGCAGCCACTCCTCCGTCCTCAGGGTCTCCGCGGTCCAGCTCGACGGGCCTTCGGTCCTGCGCGGTGCGGTCATGAGGATTCCTCCCTGTGGTGCCCCTACACAGACTGGCGGCGCAGGGGCACCTTCAAACCAGAGATCATTCGGACGGCGCAGAATTGACGGACCATCAGTTATTGACGGTTCGTCAGATGACTCACAGAATGCGGGCACCCGATGGAGGGATCGCCTGTGTCTCGACCCTTGCGCGTTGTCGCCGCGACGTTCGCCCTGCTCCTCGCCACCGCCTGCAACTCCGCCTCCACCGGCGGAAACACGCCGGCCGCCGCCTCCGCGCGCGGAGTCACCGCCGACACGATCAAGGTCGGCGGCATCGTGTCGATGACGACCGCCAGCGGCTACTCCAAGAAGGACACCGACCTCGGCGCACGCGCGCGCTACGACCGGGCCAACGCCGAGGGCGGGGTCAACGGGCGGAAGATCGCGTACCTGGGCGCCGAGGACGACGGCCAGGACCCCGCCAGGAACCTCGCCGCGGCCCGCGAGCTCGTCCAGCAGGAGCAGGTCTTCGCCGTCGCCCCGATGAGCTCGGTCACCTTCGCCGGGGCCGACTTCCTCGACTCCCAGAAGGTCCCGACGGTGGGCTGGGGCACCCTCCCCTCGTTCTGCGGCCCGGCCCACATCTACGGTTTCAACGGCTGCCTCGTCCCGACGCCCGGCGGCACGCTCAACCAGACCTGGCCCGAGAGCCTCGCCTCCGTCCTCGGCGGCGCGCGCGGCAAGTCGGTCGCCCTGATCGCCGGCGACAACGACGCCGGCAAGTTCGGCATCCGCACCTTCACCCAGGGCTTCAAGGCGGCCGGCTTCCAGGTCCCGTACGCCAAGGCCGTCGTCCCGGCGACCTCGATGCCCAGCGACTGGTCGGCGTACACCAAGGAGATCCTGCGCTCGGGCCCCGGCGGCGGCGCGCCCGACGCCGTGATCTCCGTGATGCAGACGCCGTACAACATCGGCCTGTTCACCGCGCTCAAGCGCTCCGGCTACAGGGGGGTCCTCTCCGACCCGACCGACTACGACCCCGGGCTCCTCGCGAAGGACGCGACGAAACAGGCCCTCGACGGCGTCCACGTCCTGCTGCAGTTCCAGCCCTTCGAGTCGGACAGCCCCGCGATGCGGCAGTTCAAGGACGACATCAGGAAGGCCGCCGGAGGCAAGGAGGTACCGCTCAACATGCACATGCTCACGGGGTACATGAGCGCCGACCTCTTCCTCGCGATCGCCGCGAAGGCCGGCGAGGACCTCACCGTGGAGTCCTTCCAGAAGGCCGCCGACGGATTCTCCGACACCGGAACGCTGGTGGGCGACCGCGCCCTGCCCAAGGGGAAGAAGGAGAGCTTCGGCTGCGGAGCGCTCGTCCAGCTCAAGAACGGGCGGTACGAGGTGGCGGTGCCCTTCAAGTGCTACCCGCCGATCCCCTTCGGCTGAGGGGCGCGGCACGTGGGTGACCTGCTGGGCTTCGTCCTGAGCGGACTGGTCTCGGGCGCGCTCTACGCGCTGCTCGCGACCGGCCTCGTCCTCTCCTCCTCCGCCTCCGGGCTCTTCAACTTCGCGCACGGCGCCACCGCGTACCTCTGCGCGCTGGCCTTCTACGAGCTTCACTCCGGCTTCGGCTGGCCGGCCGTGCCCACCGCGCTGGTCCTGGTCCTCGTCGTGGCGCCCGGCCTTGGCTGGGCCCTGGACCGGCTGATGTTCAGGAAACTGGCCCGGGTCGGCGAGACGGCGCAGATCGTGGCCACCATCGGCCTGCTCGTCGCGCTGCCCGCGGCCGGACTGTGGGTGGTCGAACTCCTGGAGCGGGCCGGCGCCCCCGTCCAGCCCGCCGAGAACCAGTTCGGACTGCCCGGCGTCGGCCCGAGCCCCGCCGTGGCCTGGCAGCCGATCGACGGCGTCGGCATCGACTCCGACCAGCTGATCACCTGGATCGCCACCGCGCTCGCGGCGGCGGCCCTGTGGGTCCTGATGCGCCGCACCCGGCTCGGTCTCCGGCTGCGGGCGGCAGTCGACGACCGCACGCTGACCGAACTGAGGGGCATCAGCGCGGACCGGCTCTCCTCGATCGCGTGGATGCTGGCGTCCGGCCTCGCGGGCCTCGCCGGCGTCCTGGCCACCCCGCTCCTCGGGCTCTCGGCGCACGACTACACGCTGTTCCTCTTCGTCTCGGCCACCGCGGCCGTCCTCGGGCGGTTCGTGTCCGTGCCGCTCGCCTTCGCGGCCGGGCTCGGGCTCGGAGTGCTGCAGAACCTGGTGGCCGGGTACGCGTCGTTCACCGACGACATCACCGGCTTCCGCACCGCGGTCCCCTTCCTCATCCTCTTCGGCGGCCTCGTCGTCCTGGTCCGGCGGCAGCGCGCCGCCGGCACCGCGGCCGCGGACCCGCCACCGGTCGACTACCTCGCCGGACGGAGCGGCGTCCGCCGGTGGGGCGCGTGGGCGGTGGCCGGCGTGCTGCTCGGCACCGCGTTCTACACCGTCACCACCCCCTTCTGGAGCGGCATCCTTGCCCAAGGGCTCGCCATCGGCCTCGTCTTCATGTCGTTCACCGTGGTCACCGGGGTCGGCGCCATGGTGTCGCTCGCCCAGGCGACGTTCGTCACCGGCGCGGCGCTCGTCGCCGGCCTGCTGATGAGCCACGGCTGGCCCTTCCTCGCGGCCGCGGCGGCCGGTACGGCGGCGGCCGCCCTGCTCGGCGCGGTCGTCGCGCTGCCCGCCCTGCGGCTCGGCGGCAGATCACTGGCCCTGGCCACCCTGGCCCTCGCCTTCCTGGCCGATCAGGTCCTCTTCCAGCTCGGGTGGCTGCGCAACGGCGACACCGGATGGGCGATACCGCGACCGGTGGTGGGCCCCGTGGACCTCGGGGACGACCGGGCCCTCGGCCTCGCCCTGGTCCTCCTCAGCGCGGTCGCCGTCGCCCTGCTCACCTGGCTGCGCGGCTCCCGCTGGGGCCGGGCCATGCTCGCGGTCCGCTCGGCCCCCGAGGCCGCGGCGGCCTCGGGGGTGTCGGTGGTCCGCACGAAACTCCTGCTGTTCACGGTGTCGGCGGGCCTCGCGGGCTTCGGAGGCGTGCTCTACGCCTCGTACAACACCCGCATCACGGCGACCGACTTCACGGCGATGACGGGGCTGGTGTGGCTGGCGGTCGTCGTCGCGGCGGGGGTGCGCAGACCGCAGTTCGCGGTGGTGGCCGGGCTGGTCTTCGCGGTCGTCCCGCACCTGATGGCCGAGTACGTGACGGACTCCGCCCACCTGCCCGTGATCCTCTTCGGCCTGGCGGGCCTGGCGCTCGCCAACGACCCGGACGGGTACTGCGCCGCGCTTCCGTCGAGGCGGGCGGCCCGGCGCGGTGCGGTGGGGGCGGTGAGGCGGACGAAGGCGGGGCGGGGCCCGGGTCCGGAGCCTGCTGCGGTGAGGCAGGTGTCGGTCTCCGTGCCGCGGCCGGCGGCCGGGTCCCTGACGGCTTCCGCGATCGCCTCCGATACGACGGACGGCGGCTCCGGCCCGGCACCTGCGGAGCCCGCGCTCGAACTGAGCGGCGTCCACGCCGGGTACGGAGGCGCGGAGGTGCTGCACGGGGTGGACCTCGTGGTGCGCGGCGGCGAGGCGCTGGTCCTGCTCGGCCCCAACGGGGCCGGGAAGTCCACACTCTGCCGGGTGGCGGCGGGACTGCTGCGGCCCGCCGAAGGACTCGTGCGGGTACGGGGCGAGGACGCCACCCGCGACCCGACGGTCGCCCGGGCACGCCGCGGGGTGCGGCTGGCCCCCGAGGGGCGGGGGATCTTCTCCGGTCTTTCGATCGAGGAGAACCTGGCGCTCCAGCTGGCGGACGCCGAGGACCGCGAGGCGGTGTACGCGCGCTTCCCGGCGCTCGCGGCCCGCCGCACCGTCCTCGCCGGGTCGCTCTCCGGCGGCGAGCAGCAGCTCCTCGCCCTCGCCCCGCTCCTCCAGCGGCCGCCCGCGGTCCTCGTCGCCGACGAGCCGTCACTCGGACTGGCGCCGCGCGTCGTGGACGAGGTGTTCCGGCTCCTGACCGAACTCCGGGGCCGCGGTACCGCGTTGCTGCTGGTCGAGGAGAAGGCCGCCGAAGCCCTCGGCGTCGCCGACACCGTGGCGTACCTCGCACAGGGCGGGATCGCCTGGTCCGGGCCCCGGTCCGAGGTGGACAGGGACCGGCTGGCCGAGGCATACCTGGGGACGGGAGTACGCCGATGAGCCGCCCACTGCTGCACGCGAGCGGCATCGACGTCCGTTTCGGCGGCGTCCACGCCCTGCGCGACGTGACCGTCTCCGTCCGCACCGGGGAGATCTGCGGTCTGATCGGGCCGAACGGCGCGGGCAAGACGACGCTGTTCGACGTGCTGTCGGGGATGCGGCGGCCGGACGGGGGCGAGATCGTGTACGACGGCACGGTCATCACCCGCCGGTCCCCGGTCTGGCGGGCCCGGCACGGCATCCGCCGCACCTTCCAACGCCAGCAGCTCTTCGGCCAGTTGACGGTGGCCGACAACCTCGTGGTCGCCCGGGACTGGCGCGGCGGACTCCGCTCCGCCGGAGCGCGCGGCCACCGGGAGCGGGCCGCCGCCGTGCTCGACGCGTGCGGAATCGACGCGCTGGCCGGCTCGTACGCGGGCGGCCTGCCCGTCGGACAGGCCCGCATGGTCGAACTCGCCCGCGCGCTCGCCGACCCGCCCCGGGTCCTGCTCCTGGACGAACCCGCCTCCGGCACGACCGTCGAGGAGCGCCGGCTGCTCGCCGCCGTCATCCGCCGGACGGCCGAGGAACAGGACTGCGCGGTGCTGCTCGTCGAGCACAACGTCGCCTTCGTCATGGAGCTCTGCTCCCGGGTCGTGGTGCTCGACCTCGGCGAGGTCCTGGCCGAGGGCACCCCCGCCGAGGTCCACGCCCACCCCGCCGTGCGCGAGGCGTACCTCGGTTCCTCCGCTCCCGGGGCGGACGGTCCCGCCCGGTGAGGCGGGACCGGCTCACGGCAGGGGGGTTGTGCCGGTGGGGGTACGGGCTGCCGCCCGCTCGTCGTCACGGGCGGGGGAGGGGGTCCGGGCGGGGGCGGCCGTGACGAGGACGAAGGAGTGTCCGGCCGGGTCCATGTAGCGGCGGAGATCCGTACGGCGGTCGCTGCGGGTGCCCTCGCGCTCGGCCGCGACGGGCCGTGCGCCGAGCGAGACCGCCTCGCGCTCGGCGTCGTCGAGCGCGTCCGGGGCCACCAGGATCTCCAGGTGCGCCTGGAGGGAGTCCTCGGGGCGCGGCCAGCTCGGCGGCGCGTGCCCGAGGTCCCGGCGGATCCCGAGCACCGCTCCGGAACCGCCGGAGACGAGCAGGAGGTCGGGGTCGCCCTCGGCGGGCTCGACGACGGCGTCCAGCAGGGCCGCGTAGAACCGTGCCAAGGGCTCCGGATCGGAGCAGTCGAGCACCAGGACGCTGGTCTTGGGGACGGGGGGCACGTGAGGAACGGTCGGAACTGTCATGGACGCCGTCTGCCCCGCATCGTCGCGGGCAAGCCCGCCCCGGCGGGCCCGGCCGGGACCGGGGCGACGCCGGCCGCAGAGGGTGTACGCCCGCGGGTCACACGGCGAGCGTGATCGCGTAGGCGAGGAAGAACAGGGCGACCAGAACGGACAGTACGACGATGGCCACGAGCGGGCCCCGGCCCCAGCCGCGCGTGAGCGGACGGTACGGTCCGGTGCCCGAGCCGGTGCCCGACTCCGCGGGAGGCGTCTCGCCGGGGCGCGCGGTGCCGCCGGAGAGCGGAGCGCCCCCCGGGTCCTGAGGAGGGTCGTAGCCGGTCATCGCACGCACCTTTCGTGTGGGGCGGCCGGTCGACGGCGGCCGCGGCCGCGGGTGGGCTCGCGCTCCCCGGGCCCGGCCCGCCCGTCCGGGCGCGAGGGTTCGGGCGCGAGGGGCCGGGCGGGCGCCGGGCGGACCCCGATCGGTCCGGGCCGCTCGGTCCGGGTGGTCACCAGTGGTCCGGTCCGGGGTCACCGGTGGTCCGGTCCGGGGGTCACCAGTAGTGGCGCCGACCGCCGACCGCGTGGCCCATGGCTCCGAGGATCCACAGGACGGCGCCGATGACGACCAGGACGAGTCCGATCGTCCAGAGGATGGAGATCCCGGTGACGAATCCGATGACGAGGAGGATGACTCCGACCAGCAGCATGGCGTGCCTCGGTTTCTCGTTGGGGGGCCACGCTCGTGCCGGGCCCGCGGGTGAACGGTGACGGGACGAGAAGGGGGTGACGTCCCGCACGCAGCGACTGCCCGCATCCCCGGGGTGTATGTGCCCGGCGGGGCACCGGTGTCGCATCCGCCTACCCGGCCCTCCCACCTGGGCCCCCCGCGAGGGCCGAGTGAGGGTCCGAGGAATTCTGCGAAGGTTGTGAAGGAGTTCTGTCGGTGGCGTGACTTTTCCGTCGGGGATTCACCTCCTGAAAATCCTCGAACGTGTATACAAACCGTTCGAACTAATGAGTAACAATGCTCTGAGCTGCGAAAACGCGTTCGCGGGCCGGTTCTGAGCAAATTTCCCGCACCCTCGGACCGCCGATGTATGGTCGGCCCGCCCTCATACGAGTGGGCGTGAAGGCGAGGCAATTCGAGGCGAGGCGCAGCGATGGGAACTCCGACCACTCCGTCGTCCGACGGATCAGGCGACGCCGGGGGCTGGTTCACCCGGGGGACCGCACCGGCGCCTGACACCTCGTCGGAGCCCCGGACGCCCCGGGGATCGCACCCGGGGGCCGGCCGGGGCGGCGACAGTCCGCCGGACGAGTCGGACGCCGCCCTGCTGCGACGCACCATGGCCGAGATCGAGCCGATCGCCGACCAGGTCACCTCGCACTTCTACGCCCTGCTCTTCCTGCGCCACCCCGACCTGCGGGAGCTCTTCCCCGCGGCCATGAACACCCAGCGGGACCGCCTCTTCAAGGCGCTGCTCACCGCCGCGACCCACGCGGACGACCCGGCCACGCTGACCACGTACCTCACCCACCTCGGTCGCGGGCACCGGAAGTACGGCACGCGCCCCCAGCACTACCCCGCTGTCGGAGAGGCCCTGATCGGCGCCCTCGCCCGCTACGCCGGCGCCGTCTGGGGGCCGAGGACCGAGGCCGCGTGGGTGGCCGCCTACACGGCGATCTCGCAGATCATGATCGACGCGGCGACCGAGGACGAACGCCGTTCGCCGGCCTGGTGGCAGGCCGAGGTGGTCGCCCACGAGATGAGGGCCAGGGACATCGCGGTCGTCACCGTCAGACCCGACCAGCCGTACCCCTTCCTCGCCGGCCAGTACACCGCTCTGGAGACCCCCTGGTGGCCGCGGGTCTGGCGGCACTACTCCTTCGCCTCCGCGCCCCGGTCCGACGGGCTGCTCTCCTTCCACGTCAAGGCCGTCCCGGCGGGCTGGGTCTCCAACGCCCTGGTGCACCGCGCCCGTCCCGGCGACACCATCCGGCTCGGTCCCCCCGCCGGCTCCATGACGGTGGACCACAGCAACGACAACGGGCTGCTGTGCCTGGGCGGCGGCACCGGCACCGCACCCATCAAGGCCCTCGTCGAGGACGTCGCCCGGCACGGCAGGTACCGCACCGTCGACGTCTTCTACGGCGCCCGCGAGAACCACGGCCTGTACGACATCGAGACCCTGCTGCGGCTCCGGCAGTCGCACCCCTGGCTCTCGGTCCGCTCCGTCCTGGACGACGCCCCCGGCGGCCTGCCCTCGGGCGGCCTGCCCGACGCCATCCGCGAGCACGGCCCCTGGTACACCCACGACGCCTATCTGTCCGGCCCGCCCGGAATGATCCGCCGCGGTGTCGAGGCCCTCGTGGGCGTCGGCATCCCCACCCACCGCATACGACACGACTCCCTAGAGGAACTGGCCGGGGCAACGACGTGAGCACTTCCCAGCAGGACCCGAGCACCTTCGAGCGGACGGCGCGGACCGAGCGGACCGACGGGACGGAGCGGACCGAGCCGCCGACCGCGCTCCTGCGCACCACCCGCCCGGGCAGCGACGGCGAGCACCTCGTCCAGTGGCGACTGGGCAGCGGCGAACGCGCCGACCGGTTCTACGCCGAACAGGTCCTCGACAGGCTGAACCCCCGCATGCGCGAGTTCACGGCACGGCAGGAGATGTTCTTCCTGGCCACCGCCGACCGCCACGGAGCCTGTGACAACACCTTCCGCGCCGGCCCGCCCGGCTTCCTCCACGTCCTCGACGACACGACCCTCGCCTACCCGGAGTACCGGGGCAACGGCGTCCACGCCAGCCTCGGCAACATCGAGGAGAATCCGCACGTCGGCGTGCTGATGGTGGACTTCCTCCGCGACCGCATCGGTCTGCACGTCAACGGGAGGGCCAGGGTCGTCCCCGACGACGAGATGCGCCGCGCCCACCCCGGCGCCGGGCTCACCGTCGACCCGGTGCCCGGCCGGCGGGCCCTGATGTGGGTCGAGATCGCCGTCGACGAGGCGTACATCCACTGCGCCAAGCACATCCCCCACCTCCAGAAGGCCCCGGTCCGCTCCGGCCGTTCCTGGGGCACGGACGACACCCGGCGCAAGGGCGGCGACTTCTTCGGCGCGGCCGCCGACGCCCCCGGACGCGGCCCCTTCGTCCCGCCGCCCCGCGCCGACCGGGCGACCTGGCGCGCGGCGGCCGAGACGGTCCTCGCGAAGGCCGACTCGGCGGCGAGGGCGGGGGCGTTCAGCGGCTGGTTCACTCGGAGCGGGCAGGACGCCTAGGGGGGGTGTCTTCAAATGATCCACCAGCGATGATCATTTGAAGACCCTGCCTAGGGCGTTTCTCCGGATCGGGCCCGGCGAGGCGGCTCAGGCGGTGCTCCACCCGGTGGTGGCGGAGTACGCGGCGACCAGGTCCACCACGAAGACGAGGGTCGAGCCGGGCGGGATCAGTGGGGTGGGCGACTGCTTGCCGTAGCCGAGGCGCGGGGGCACGACGATCTCGCGCCGGCCGCCGACCCGCATCCCCCGCACGCCCCGGTCCCAGCCCTTGATGACCTTGCCGCCGCCCAGGGCGAACTTGTACGGCTCGCCCCGGTCCCAGGAGGCGTCGAACTCCCTCCCGGACGCGAAGGCGACCCCGACGTAGTGGACCCGGAGCACCATCCCCGGCTTCGCCTCGGGACCGGTGCCCACGACGATGTCCCGGACGGTCAGCTCGGTGGGCGCCTCGCCCGCCGGAACCTCGACCTCGGGCTTCGTCCGTTCGCTCATCGCATCCTCGTCCTTCTCCGCCGGAGGCCCTCGCGCGGGCCGGCCGGACGCATGGACCCTCCATGCGGCAGACGGTCACGCTACCGACCGCCGGGGGAGGAGCCGGCACGCCGGTCACCTACCGGCGCCGGTGCGGGGGAGGGGGCGCTGGTTCCAGCCGGCGATCACGGGCAGGCCGTGCTCCGTGGACAGCCGGCCCAGCGCGGCCGTCGTCAGCAGGAACAACCGCCCCTCGGACGGCGGCAGGTCCAGATAGCGGGCCGTCAGCACGCGGAGCAGATGCGCGTGCGCCACGACGACGCCGTCCTCGACGGAGTCCGTGAGGAGGGGCCGGATCCGGGCGAGGACCCGGTCGGCCCGTCGTCCCACGTCCTCGGCGGACTCCCCGGGCCGCCCGTCCCCGTGCGCGGGCACGCCGTCCCGCCACAGCGACCAGCCCGGTCGCGCCTCGTGGATGCGGGCCGTGGTGAGCCCCTCGTACCCGCCGTAGTCCCACTCGCACAGGTCCTCGTCCGTCACCGCGTCGCGCAGACCGGCGAGTTCGGCCGTGCGCCGGGCCCGCCGCAGCGGGCTGGTCAGCACGAAGGCCACGGCGCGGCCGGCGAAGAAGGGCGCGAGCGCCCGCGCCTCGGCTTCGCCCTCGGCGGTGAGCGGAAGGTCGGTGCGGCCGGTGTGCCGTCCGGCGGCGCTCCACTCGGTCTCGCCGTGGCGGACCAGGAGAAGGTCACCCATGCCCGCGCCGCTCCTCTCGAAAGCCGCCTGTGGAGCCCCTCGCCCTCACCGTAACCCTCGGCGCGGGAACCCGTTGCACGGCACGGCCATGAGGGGGAGCCGCGGCGAGATGGCGTCAGGGGCTTGCGCGGGCGACCTGTCCAGCGCAATGGTATGCAGCCACACCATTGGCATCGTTGCGGGGAGCTGAGTGCTGCCATGACCGTGGAAGAGACCTCCAGGAGCACGCCCGCCGGGGACGACTACCTGGCACGGCGCACCCTGCGCCGGGGCAGCGCCGGATGGCTGCTGCTGACCGGGCTGGGCGTCGCGTACGTCGTCTCCGGCGACTTCTCGGGCTGGAACATCGGCCTGTCCGAGGGCGGCTTCGGCGGCCTGGCCATCGCAATGGTGCTCATGGGCACCATGTACGCCTGTCTGGTCTTCTCGCTCGCCGAACTGTCCGCCATCCTGCCCACCGCGGGCGGGGGCTACGGCTTCGCCCGCCGGGCGCTGGGCACCTGGGGCGGCTTCCTCACCGGGACCGCCATCCTCATCGAGTACGTGCTGGCACCCGCCGCGATCTCCATCTTCATCGGGGACTACGTCGAGTCGCTCGGACTCTTCGGACTGGAATCGGGGTGGCCGGTCTACCTCGTCTGCTTCGCCCTCTTCATCGGCATCCACCTGTGGGGGGTGGGCGAGGCGCTGCGCTTCAGCCTCGTCGTCACCGCCGTCGCGGTGGCCGCGCTCCTCGTCTTCGCGCTCGGCGCGCTCAGCGACTTCCACGTGTCCGGCCTGAACGACATCCCCGTCGACGCGACCGCCTTCGGCTCGAACTCCTGGCTGCCCTTCGGCCTGCTCGGCATCTGGGCGGCGTTCCCCTTCGGCATGTGGTTCTTCCTGGGCGTCGAGGGAGTGCCGCTGGCGGCGGAGGAGGCCAAGGACCCGGTGCGCTCGATGCCCAGGGCCCTCGCCCTGTCGATGGGCGTCCTGGTGCTGCTCGCGGTCGTCACCTTCCTCGCCGCGACCGGCGCCCGCGGCTCGGCCGCGATCCAGGAGGCCGGAAACCCGCTGGTGGTGGCCCTCCAGGGTGACGGCGAGCCGACCGCGCTCAGCCGCTTCGTCAACTACGCCGGCCTCGCGGGACTCGTGGCCTCGTTCTTCTCGCTGATCTACGCGGGCTCGCGCCAGCTCTTCGCGCTCTCCAGGGCCGGCTATCTGCCGCGCTTCCTCTCCCTCACCAGCCGCCGCAAGGCGCCGTACCTGGGCCTGCTGATCCCCGGGGCGATCGGCTTCGCGCTGGCGGCCGGCACCGGCGACGGGGCGCGGATGCTGAACATCGCCGTCTTCGGCGCCACCATCTCGTACGCGCTGATGGCGCTCTCCCACATCGTGCTGCGCCACCGCGAGCCGGGTCTCGCCCGCCCGTACCGGACCCCGGGCGGAGTCCTGACGTCGTCCGTCGCCTTCGTCCTCGCCCTCTCCGCCCTGGTGGCGACCTTCCTGGTGGACAAGGACGCGGCGCTCATCGCGCTCGGGGTGTACGTGCTCGCCCTCGGCTACTTCGCCGTCTACAGCCGGCACCATCTGGTGGCCAGGGCGCCCGAGGAGGAGTTCGCGGCTCTCGCCACGGCGGAGGCCGAGCTCGCACGCGACTGACCCGCCCCCGGTTCACTCCTTGAAGCCCGGACCCGGACCCGTACCCGGCGCCGCCTCACGCGGCGCCGGGTACGGGTGTGAGGGTGCTACTTGATGCCCAGCTCGGCGCACTTGTCGGCGAGCTTCCCCGTGCAGATGTCGGCGGCGGTGTAGATGCCGTCCTTGACCACCGTGGACTGGATGTTGGTCCTGTCGACGACCACCGGGTCGAGGAGCTTCGACGGCACGCCGTCCGTCACGGTCTGGGCGCGGATCGGCACACCCATGAGCATGTCGACCGCGAACTCGGCGGCCGTGGGTGCCAGGTCGAGCGGCGACTTGTAGATGGTGAAGGTCTGGGTGCCGGCGACGATCCGCTGGATGCCCGCGATCTCGGCGTCCTGGCCGCCGACCGGGATGTTCTTGATGCCGGCGTTCTCCAGGGAGGTGATGATGCCGCCCGCCATGCCGTCGTTGGCGGAGTAGACGGCGTCGATCTTGTCCTTGCCGACGGAGGAGACGGCGGCGGCCATCTTCTCGCCCGCGATCTTCGGGTCCCACTGCCCGGAGGCCTCGTAGGCGATCCTGCCGACCATGCCCTCCAGGGCGTTGTGGGCGCCCTTCTTGAACAGGGCCGCGTTCGGGTCCTTCTCGTCACCGTTGATCATCACCACGTCGGCGGTGTCGGCCTTGTGGCCCAGGGCGGCGAGCAGGGCCTCGCCCTGGAACTCGCCCACCTTGTAGTTGTCGTGGCTGACGTAGACGTCGGCGCCCTTGATCGCGCGGTCGTACGCGACGACCTTGACGCCCTTGGCGTGTGCCTCCTCGACCCAGCCCGCGGACTTGGCCGCGTCGACCGAGCCGAGCGCGATGACCGTGACGCCGTCGGCGATGAGCTGGTCGAACTGCTGCTTCTGTTTCACGACGTCGGAGACGGCGTTGTTGTACACGACCTCGCAGTCGAGACAGCGGCGTTTGACGGCCTTCTCGAACTGCGGCTTGTCCAGCGCCTCGTACCGCGCGGTCTTGTTCTCCGGCAGGAGCAGACCGATCTTGGTCGAGCTGCCCTTCGCCTCGTTCCCGCCGGCGGCCTGGCCGCAGGCGGAGAGGGCGAGAGCCGTGGAGACCACGGCCGCGCCGATGACGGCGCGACGGGTCATTGCGTTCATGGTGGGGTGCCTCCCTGACGAGACCGCGACATTGCGGCCGAGGTGCAGCGAAGTCAACTCGGGCGGACAGTTTGCCGTCAAGAAGTAAACGTTTAACGAGATGGCAACGACCTGACCGTCCAGTAAATGAAGGCCGGGGATCGGTTCTGTCCGGCGGAATGACTCGCTCGACCCGGGGCAGGCGGTGCCCAGGCGGGGAGAGCGCCCCGCCGCGAGAGACCGGAGGAGTTGTTTCGCGTGAGCGAGAACGTGTGGAGCTACAAGTCGACCGCGGGTCATCTGGCCGGCACCGACCTGACCGGCTACGCGGTCGAGGCCCTCGACGGCCACGTCGGGAAGGTGGACAAGCACTCCGACGAGGTCGAGGATTCCTACCTGGTCGTGGACACGGGCGTCTGGATCTTCGGCAAGGAGGTCCTCCTGCCGGCCGCGACCGTGAAGCGGGTCGACATCGACGAACGGAAGATCTTCGTCGACCGCACCAAGGAGCAGATCAAGGACGCCCCCGAGTTCCACCGGGAGAAGCACCTCGAAGACCCCGCCTACCGCCATGACGTGGGCATGTACTACTGGCCGGGAGGCCCCTTCGGCGGGCCGATCGCCTGACCGTCCGGTGGGGGAGGGCCCGAACCGGCGCGTCCGGGCCCACCCCCTCCACCGATCGGGCACGGCTCCGCCTCCGGTGGTGGCTTCGCCCGAGCGGGGTCAGGCTGGGACCTGTCCAGTACGAGGGAAGGCAGTACGACCGATGACCGACAGTCGACCCGCCACCACGACCGACTCCGGCGCCCCGGTGGAGAGCGACGAACACTCGCTCACCGTCGGTCCGGGCGGTCCGATCCTGCTCCAGGACGCCTACCTGATCGAGCAGATGGCGCAGTTCAACCGCGAGAGGATCCCCGAGCGCCAGCCGCACGCCAAGGGCAGCGGCGCCTTCGGCCGCTTCGAGGTCACCCACGACGTCAGCCGCTACACCAGGGCGGCGCTGTTCCAGCCGGGCGTCCGCACCGATCTCGTCGCCCGCTTCTCCACGGTCGCCGGTGAGCGGGGCAGCCCGGACACCTGGCGCGACCCGCGCGGCTTCGCGGTGAAGTTCTACACCAGCGAAGGCAACTACGACATGGTCGGCAACAACACGCCGGTCTTCTTCATCAAGGACCCGATGAAGTTCCAGCACTTCATCCGGTCCCAGAAGCGCCGGGCCGACAGCAACCTGCGCGACCACGACATGCAGTGGGACTTCTGGACCCTCTCCCCGGAGTCCGCGCACCAGGTCACCTGGCTGATGGGCGACCGGGGCATCCCGCGTACCTGGCGCCACATGAACGGCTACACCTCGCACACGTACATGTGGATCAACGCGGCCGGCGAGCGGTTCTGGGTGAAGTACCACTTCAAGACAGACCAGGGCATCGAGTTCCTCACGCAGGACGAGGCCGACCGCCTGGCGGGCCAGGACGCGGACTTCCACATGAGGGACCTCTTCGAGCACATCCGGGACGGCGACTTCCCGAGCTGGACGCTGCACGTGCAGGTCATGCCGTACGAGGACGCGGCGGCGTACCGGTTCAACCCCTTCGACCTGACCAAGGTCTGGCCGCACGGCGACTACCCGCTCATCCCGGTCGGCCGCATGACGCTCGACCGCAACCCCACCGACAACCACGCCGAGATCGAGCAGGCCGCCTTCCAGCCGAACAACTTCGTCCCCGGCATCGGTCCCAGCCCCGACCGGATGCTGCTGGGCCGGCTCTTCTCGTACGCGGACGCCCACCGGGCCCGCATCGGGACCAATTACCAGCAGCTCCCGGTGAACGCTCCCGTCGTCGACGTCCACACGTACTCCAAGGACGGGGCGATGGCGTACCGGAAGACGACGGACCCGGTCTACGCACCGAACTCCAAGGGCGGGCCCGCCGCCGACCCCGAGCGCCACGGCACCCCGCCGAGCTGGACGGCTGACGGCGAGATCACCCGCTCGGCCTACGTCTCCCACCCGGAGGACGACGACTGGGGCCAGCCCGGCACCCTCGTGCGCGAGGTGCTCGACGACAAGGCCCGCGACCGCCTGGTCGAGAACGTGGTGGGCCACCTCCTCGACGGCGTCAGCGAGCCGGTCCTCCAGCGGGCCTTCGCCTACTGGAGCAACATCGACACGGCCCTCGGCGAGCGCGTCAGCCAGGGCGTGCGGTCGGCGCAGGCCGAGAAGAAGGGGTCCTGAGGCCCCTCCCGCCCGCCGCCGAAGCCGGGGTCATGAGCGTCCGCGCCCATGACCCCGGCTTCGGTCGCGTCACACAGCCGGTACGGGCTCCTCGGCCGGCCGCGGCGCCGGAGCGGCGCCCGTCTCCGGCGTGCCGAGCCGGCGCAGGCGCAGCGTGCACCAGATGCCGATCGCGGAGATCACCATGAGCAGGGCGGCGGCCGGCCAGAAGTGGCCGCCCGCGAGCGCGGTCAGCGAGACCGCGGCCAGCGGGGCGAAGCCGCCGAAGATCATGTTGCAGATCTGGTAGGAGAGCGAGATCCCGGTGTAGCGCACCCGGGGCTCGAAGCCCTCCGCCAGGATCGCGGCGATGGGACCGTACAGGGCGGACATCACGAGCCGCATCCCCAGCATGCTGAGGTAGATCAGGACCACGCTTCCGGTCCCGAGCGCCAGGAACTGCGGGACGGACAGGACGATGACGCCCACCAGGCCGGCCACGACCACCTTGTGCGCCCCGACGCGGTCACCGAGCCAGGAGAGGCCGGGGGTGACGACGAGCTCCAGGAAGGCCGCGAGGGAGAGGCCGTTGAGGAGCATCGACTCGGAGAGGTGCAGCTCGCCCGTCCCGTACGACAGGAGGTAGCTCGTCACCACGTAGTAGCCGCCGGTCGCGGTGGCGAGCGCGAAGACGCCGACGAGGACCGTGCGCCAGGAGGTCTGGAAGACCTCCACGACCGGGAGCTTGGTCTCCGCCGTGTTCTGGGCCTTGATCTCCTCCATGACCGGTGCCTCCTCCAGCTTCAGCCGGATGACGAGGCCGATGACGACGAGGACGGCGGAGGCGAGGAACGGCACGCGCCAGCCCCAGCTGTCGAACGCCTCGTCGCCCCAGAGGTTCATCAGGGAGAAGGCGCCCGTGGAGAGGAGGGCGCCGACGGAGGAGCCGAGCTGGGCGAAGGAGCCGAAGAAGGTCGCCTTGCCCTTCGGCGCGTTCTCGACGGCGACGAGGACGGCACCGCCCCACTCCCCGCCGATGGCGATGCCCTGGATGAGCCGGAGCACGATGAGCAGGATCGGGGCGAGGGCGCCGACCTGCGCGTACGTCGGGAGCAGACCGATGGCGAACGAGGCGACGCCCATCATCATCAGCGTGATGACGAGGGTCTTCTTCCGGCCGACCCGGTCGCCTATGTGCCCGAACACGATGCCGCCGAGGGGGCGGAGCAGGAAGCCGACGGCGAAGGTGCCGAAGGCGGACAGGGTGCGGAGCGCCGGCGGCATGTCGGCGGGGAAGAAGACGTCGTCGAAGACGATCGCCGCGGCGGTGGCGAAGGCGTAGAAGTCGTACCACTCGATGGACGTGCCGACGAGCGCTGCGAGCGCGGCTCTCATCGGGTTCTGCGGGCGTGCCGCTGGGGACTGGGACACGGGGGCCTCCGGCAGGAGCGGGTGGGGAGCGGGGGAGCGGGGGCGGAGCTCGGAGTGCGGGGAGCGCAGGGGCGCGGGGGCGCGGGAGCGCGGGGACGGGCGCGCGGGGACGGGGGTGCGGCGGGGACGGGCCGGGGTCGCCGGGTGTCAGCGGCCCGGGGCGGCCCAGACGCGCTCGCCGCCGATCCAGGTCTCGCGGACGCCGATCGAGGCGAGCGCGGCCGGGTCGGTGAGCAGCGGGTCCGCGTCGAGCACGACGAAGTCCGCGAGCATCCCGGGTGCCAGGGCGCCGACGGCGTGCTCGCGGTGGAGCGCCGCGGCGGCGGCACCGGTGTGGGCGTGCAGGCCGTCGGCGACCGAGAGACGCAGCGACTCGTCACCGAGGACCGTGCCGAGGACGGTGCGGCGGGTCGCCGCCGCGGAGACCGCCTCCAGCGGGGCGGGCGGGGCCACGGGCGCGTCGGAGCTGAACACCACCGGGACGCCGGCGGGCAGGCAGGGGCCGGCCGGGTTGTAGCGGTGGCCGAGGTCGCCGACCGCCGTCAGCGTGCCGTCGCCGGTGCGGAGGTGGTGCTGGGGCTGCATGACGGGGACGACGCCGAGCTCGCCCATGCGCGTGATCTGCTCGTCCGTCGGCAGGCCGCAGTGCTCGATGCGATGGCGCATGCCGGCGCGCGGTACGTCGGCCTGGGCCTTCTCGATGGCGTCGAGGACCATGCCGATCGCGAAGGGGGACTGGGCGTGGGTGGCGGTCTGGAGCCCGGCCCGGTGGGCCTTCGCGACGATCTCCGCGTACTCCTCGGCCGAGTGGTAGAGCTGCCCGTGGTGGCAGCAGTCGGCGGCGTACCCCTCGGGGAAGTACGCGGTCCAGCCGCCGAGCGTCCCGTCGGCGTAGAACTTCACGCCCTGCACGCGGAACAGGTCGTCGCCGAAGCCGCGCACCGCGCCCAGGTCGAGGGCCGTGTCGAGCAGGGCGGAGGTGAGGTACGCCGAGACCCGCATGCGCAGCGAGCCGTCGGCGCGGGCCCGCAGGTAGGTCTCCATCTCGCGGCGCGATGCCTGGGCGTCGCCGACCGTCGTGACACCGGCGGCCAGGAAGGTCTCCTGTGCCCGCATCAGGTGGTCGGCCATGATCTCGTCGGGCTCGGAGAGGTGGAAGTTCGGTCCGTGGTTGCCGATCTTCACCCCGCCGGGGCCGGTGAGCATGTCGCAGGCGGCGTCCCACAGCTGTCCGTCCGGCTCTCCCGAGGGGAGCCGGCCGATGGACCCGCCCTCGGGGTCGGGGGTGCCGACGGTGATGCCGCACGTGCGCAGGGTGTGGGAGTTGACGACGCCGCCGTGACCGGAGGCGTTCATCACGTACACCTCGCGGTCGGTGGCGATCCGGTCGAGGTCGTGACAGGTGGGGTGGCGGCGCTCGGCGAGGCGGCGGTGCTCGTAGCCGAAGCCGCGGACGGGCACGCCGGCGGGGAGCTCGCGGGCGGCCTCGGTCAGGACGGCGACGAGGGTGTCGATGTCCGGGACGCGCTCGGGACGGCAGTCGACCCAGGCGAGCGCCTGGCCGTACATCACCGGGTGACAGTGGGCGTCCACGAATCCCGGGTGGACCAGGCCGCCGTCGAGCTCCAGGGTCTCGTCGGGGCTGCCGCCGAGGGCGGCGCGGGCGTCGGCGGCCGTGCCGACGTGGACGACGCGGTCGCCGCGGACGGCGAGCGCCTCGGCCCGTACGCCGGTGCCCGGCACGGCGACGGCCGCGCCGGTGACGAGGAGGGTGCGCTCGGCAGGGATCCGGGGGGACGGGTGGTGCATGGGGGAGCCTACTTTCGGCCAAGAGTTGCCAGAACGGCTGAATCGTTCGTCAGGACGATAGAGAACGAACGAGACGTTGGCCAGAGGTGAAGGAATAATTCTGTTCGGAAGTTTTGGCTCCCTTCACTTACGGATCGTCTGTGGCGGTGTCTTCGCGGCCGACGATGCCTTCGCGGCTGGTGGTGCGCTACGACGCCGGGGTGCGGAGGTCGTACCGCTCCTTGACGAGTTCCAGGTGGACCCAGCTCTCGACCTCCCGTACGCCGGGAAGGGCGCGTGCGGCGTCGAGCGTCGCCCGTGCCGAGGCGAGGGACTCGGCCGTGATCGTGCCGACCAGCTCCGCCCGTCCGACGCACGCCGAGAGGAAGGAGACCTCGCCCCAGGTCGTCAGCTCCCGGGCGACGGGCTCGCGCGGGCCCTCGACGCCCACGGCGAACCCGCAGAGGTAGCCGAGCCCCAGCACCTCGGGCCGGATGAGCGCGAGCACCTTGACCACCCCGCCCTCCAGCAGCCGGAGGGTGCGCGCGCGGGTGGCGCCCGGGGAGAGGCCGACCCGCTCGGCGAGGTCGGCGAAGGGCAGCCGGCCGTCCTGTTCGAGGGCGTCGAGGATCCGGTGGTCGGTCTCGTCGAGGTCCGAGACCGTCGGGTCGTCCACCATCAGATAGGGGTCCTTCAGGTGGCGCGTGCTGATCAGCGGATCGACCAGGGCGACGTCCGGCACCGACCGGACGGCCTCGATCGCCCGGTCGAGCGCCTCGAAGCCCGGGGTGCGCAGCTCGGCCATGATCGACCGCCGGCCGGCGGTGAGGGTGACGAACGGCGCCTCCGGCATCGCGGCGATCGCCCGCGCCACGGGCTCCGCCGCGCCGTGGACGTCGACCGACAGGTGCGCGGAGGCGGTCAGCCCGCGGATCGAGGGGTGGACGACGGCGACGACGCGTACGGTCCCCGGCTCCAGGAGTCGCTGCACCCGGGCGCGCGTCGCGGGCCGGGACAGGCCGACCCGCTGGGCCAGGGCCTCGTAGGTGAGGCGGCCGTCGATCTGCAGCTCGCGCACGACGGCCAGATCGATGTGGTCCAGGTCCACAGGAGGTTCTCCTCTGTTCGGGGCTCGGGCGCCCGGTGCGTTGTCATTCTCGGTCACCGGCCGCCGATGGCGAATCGACCGTGACATGCGTCACAGGCATGCTGGATCGGCGGCTCTGGACATCGCGAACGGATGAAACGTAGCTTGAGGTCGATTCGAGCGAACGAATCGTCAATCCGTCTCCAGAGGGGAGTGCCGTGAGTCGTCCCGTCGCCGTCTTCACCGACACCGAGGACCTGGACCCGCGCCCGGGGGTGCGGCTGCTCGTGGACGCGGGATTCGAGGTGCGCGTCGCCGGCACCCGGGACCCCGACGTCCTCGCCGCGACCGCCCGGGACGCCGACGCCCTGATCGTCGGATACGCGCGCGTCGACGCCGCCCTGCTCGACCGTCTGCCGCGCGTGCGCATCCTCGCCACGATGTCCGCCGGCTACGACATGGTCGACGTCGCCGAGGCCCACCGGAGGGGGCTCTGGGTCACGAACCTGCCAGACGTCGCCACCGAGGACGTCGCCGTCCACGCGCTCGCCTCCGCGCTGTCGCTGCTCCGGCGCCTCCCCCAGGCCGACGCCGTCGTCCGCTCCGGCGGCTGGAACGAACACTTCGCCGGGCAGCAGTTCCTGCCGCGCCGCGCGAGCGAACTGACCTTCGGCCTCGTCGGGTTCGGGAGGATCGCCCGCACCCTGGCGGCGATCGCGGCTCCCGTCTTCGGCCGGGTGGCGGCCTACGACCCGCACGCCGACGCCGCCCTCTGGCCGGCCGGCGTCGAACGGCACGCGGACCTCGGCGCACTCGCCGCCTCCGCCGACCTCCTGTCCCTGCACGTCCCGCTGACCCCGGGCACGCACCGACTCGTCGACGGAGCCCTGCTGGAGCGGATGCGTCCCGGCGGCTTCCTCGTGAACGTCGCGCGCGGTGAACTCGTCGACGCCGAGGCGCTGGTGGCGGCACTCGACTCCGGCCACCTCGCCGGCGCCGCGCTCGACGTGTTCCCCGTCGAGCCGCCCCCGGCCGAGGACCCGCTGCGCCACCACCCCCGCATCCAGCTCTCCCCGCACAGCGCCTTCCTCTCGGACACCTCGCGCCGCGGCTACGTCTGCCGCCCCGCCGAGAACATCGTCGCCTGGCACCGCACCGGCCGTCCCCTCACCCCCGTCGTCGATCCCACCGCCGCAGGAGCCCCCGTATGACCGTCACCGATCCCCTCCCGCCGACCACACGGCCCCTCGTCGACGCGGGCTCCGAGGAGCTGAGGCTGCGCCGTGAACTCGCCGCCGTCTACCGGCTCGTCGCGCACTTCCGGATGACGGACCTGATCTTCACCCACATCTCCCTGCGGCTGCCCGGCCCCGAGCACCACTTCCTCATCAACCCCTACGGGCTGCTCTTCGAGGAGATCACCGCCTCCAACCTGGTGAAGATCGACCTCGACGGCCATCCGGTCGAACCGACCCCGTACCCCGTGAACCCGGCCGGTTTCGTCATCCACAGCGCGATCCACGCCGCCCGCGCCGACGCGCACTGCGTCCTGCACACCCACACCAAGGCCGGCTGCGCCGTCGCCGCGCAGGAGCACGGACTGCTCCCGCTCAACCAGATGTCGATGGAGTTCCACGACCGCGTGGGCTACCACGACTACGAGGGCGTCGCCCTCAACCTCGACGAGCAGCGCCGGATCGTCGCCGACATCGGCGCCCACCCGGCGCTGATCCTCCGCAACCACGGCCTGCTGACCGTCGGCGAGACCGCCGCCCAGGCCTTCCTGCGGATGTACTACCTGGAGCGGGCCTGCGAGATCCAGGTCACCGCCCAGGCCGGCGGCGCCCCCCTGGTCGTCCCGCCCGCCGAGGTCTGCGAGTACACCGCCCGGCAGCTCGCGGGCGAGACGTCGGCGTCCGACTTCGCGGACGACGACGCCTACGACCTGGCCTGGGCGGCCATGCTGCGCCTCCTGGACCGGACCTGCCCCGAGTACAAGGACTGACGGCGCCGCCCGCTCCGTCCCCGCCGCCCGCTCCGTCAGAGCGGGCGGCGGGCCGACGACAGGGTCAGGGGGCGCACCCACGGCGCTTCTGGGCTTCCGCTCGCCGTCTCCGCGGATCCCCGAAGCCGCCTTCCAGGTCGCCCGGTTGTCCGCCCACGAGCCGTGGATGACGGGCACCTTCGTCTACTCGGAGCCGTTCTGGGCCTTCGACCGCGTCGGCCTGCGCGACCCCGGGGCCTGAGGCACCGTCCGGTCCGCCCCGACCGGAACGGCGGCCCGAGGGTGCGTCCCGTCCTGCCATGGGGCAGGACGGGACGTGACGAGCGGGAGCGGTCGGCGGTCAGCGGTCCTGGGACAGTTCCAGCAGTTCGGCGAAGGTCCCGCCGCCGTGCGCCAGGTCGTCGTACCGGCCCTGTTCGGTGATCCGGCCGTGCTCCATCACGATGATGTGGTCGGCGATCCTGGTGTTCTCCAGACGGTGGGTGACCACGATCGTGATGCGGTCGGCGGCGATGGCCTTGATGCGCTCGAAGATCTGGTGTTCGCCCCGCGGGTCCATCTGGGAGGTGGGCTCGTCGAGGATCAGCAGGCCGGGCCGGCGGTACAGCGCCCTGGAGCAGGCGATGCGCTGCCACTGGCCGCCGGACAGTTCCGTCCCGCCGAAGACGTCCCGGGCCAGGAGGGTCTCCAGCCCCGCCGGGAGGTCCTCGACCGCGTCGCGCATGCCGACCGCGTCGACGGCCTCCCACACCGGCGCGTCGTCGTGGCTGTGCGGCTGGCCCAGCGTCACGTTCTCGCGCACGCGCAGCGGCCACTGCGCGAAGATCTGCGGGACCAGACCGGTCCGCTCCCACACCGTGGCGGGCTCAACCCCGGCGAGATCGGTGCCGTTCCAGGAGACCGAGCCCTTGTCCGGCAGGTAGACGCCGGTCAGCAGGCGGGTGAGCGTCGACTTCCCCGACCCGTTGGCGCCCACGACGGCGAGAATCTGACCGCGCCGCAGGGTCAGGGAGACGCCGTCGACCGCGGGCCTGTCCTTGCCCGGGTACCGGTAGGCGACCTCGTCCAGACGGATCTCGTCGACCGGGGCGGTCAGCCGGTGGGGGCCGCGCCGGGGTGCGCGGGCCGCCGCGTCGTCGAGGAAGGACTGCATGTCACCGAGGTACAGGCTCGTGTGGAAGACCGCCGCGCCGTTGACGACGACCTGGGACAGGGCGGCGAGCATGGTCTGCACGGCGACGACGGCCGTCGCGGCCACGGCGAGGTCGATGCGGCCGGACACCGTCAGCCACGCCAGCGCACCCCACGTCGCCAGCAGGAACACCCCGCCGGCCAGCGCGGACAGCAGGGCGATCCGCAGCGTACGGGGCGCGGCGGCCAGCGTGCGCCGGTCGCACCGGCCGGAGAGCGCCCGGTACCAGTGGACGAGATAGTCGGTCATCGAGTTCGCGCGGACCTCGTCGCTGTACTTCGACTCGGTCGCCCACCAGCGCATCATCCCCCTGACGTTGCGGTCCGCCACGTTCGCGTAGTGGATCGCGTAGTCGACGCGCGCGCTGAGCACGGCCCCCGCACCGGCCGGCAGGACGGCGAGCAGGAGCAGCGGCAGCAGCAGGGGGTTCAGGACCGACAGCACACTTCCGGCGGTGACCATGCGGACCACTGCGGAGACGAACCGCTGCGCGTCCGTCACCATCACGTGCGTGCGCATCACCCCCAGCTCCGCCGCCTCACGCCGTTCGGAGAACCCCTCCTCCGCGTAGGCCGCGGCCTCCACCCGGCACACCGCCTCGACCAGGGCCGAGTCCGTCTCCGTCGTCAGCCGTGGGGTGATCCGCCGCTCCGCGTACGCGGCCACCGCCCCCGCCGTGCGGGTCAGCGCGGCGGCGAGCGTCACCACCAGCAACGCCGGCAGCGCGCCACGGAGACGGTCACCCGCGGACCCCTCCCCGAGGACGGGCTCCATGGCGCGGGCGGTGGACGTCAGCAGGACGGCGGCCGACAGGCCCGTGACCAGTTGACAGCCGAGCAGCAGCTGCACGGCCCGCCGGTCGATCCGCCACGACAGCCGCGCGATCCGGCCCAGGACGGCGGGGATCCGTGCGCACATCAGACGGAAGGAGACCTCGGCGAGCGGATTGACGGAGTACTGCCCCGAGTAGGTGATCTCCGCTGGTGGTGGGGGCGGAGGAGGGGACGTGGGCGGTGTGTTCGGCGACTGGTCGTTCCTGGGGATCGAGGTCAACGGCGGGTCCTCCTGCACGGTCGTCCGGCGCTGTCCTGAAGCTCAACGACCCGACAGGAATATCGAACTGGTGTCTTTCGGCCGTGACCGGAACCCCGGGAATCGGCGCGTGTCGGAGCATGGGGAATGCACCGATCCGCCTCCCGCAACAGACGTGCGGGACGGGGCGGTTGGCCGAAACGCCGACGATGCCGCGGACGGAGCGGTCGAGGTGGGTGCGAGGGCGCGCGAGGAGGCGCGCGGGCCGCGGCCGGCGCGCGCCGAACGACACCGACCTCCCCGTGAGGGGCGTCGTGGCCCTGGAGACAGGCCGGCCAGGGGGAGTGAGGGACGGCGCGGTGACCTCGGAGAGCGAGGGGCGAGGGGCGGGGGAGCGGTGACGCGGGGACCTGTGCCTCGCTCAGCGCGGGTCGCGGGCTCCCCGGGGGACCGTCAGGTCCGCCAGGAACGCCACGCCGGGGCTGAGGTCCGGCCAGGTACCGGACCAGGTCAGGACGGCGACGGCCGAGGTCGGGAACTTGGTCCGTACCCGGTCCAGGGCGTCCCCGGCCGCGCTGCCCGCGAGCCGCAGGACCAGCTCTTCGAGGCCGGGGTTGTGCCCGACCAGGAGCAGGGTCACCACCTCGTCGTGTACTTCGCGCAGGACGTCGAGCAGGTCCGGGACGTCCGCCCCGTACAACCGCGCGTCGTGACGGGTCGGCACCGGGCCGTCGAACTCGGCGGCGACCAGCTCCCAGGTCCGGCGGGCGCGCCGGGCCGGGGAGCACAGCGCCAGGTCGGGCAGGGGGCCGCTCCCCGCCAGGAAGCGCCCGGCCGCCGGGGCGTCCCGCAGCCCGCGCGGGCCGAGGGGCCGGTCCGGGTCGGCGACGCCGTCCGGCCAGGCGCTCTTGGCGTGCCGCAGGACGACCAGGCGGCGCGGGCGGCCGGCGGCGGATCCGGCGAGCTCGGGAGTCTCGGTGGGGGACGGCACGCCTTGAGCGTACGGGCCGGGTCGCCCCACGACCATGGAGGCTACGGGTAGGTCCGCACGTCGTCGTCGTACTCGCGGGCCCGTTCCCTTACGGGCTCGGGCAGCGCTCCCGACGCCAGGTGCGCGAGCGTCGTGCTCTCCAGGACCTGGCGCAGACTCGTCCGTACGGCACGCCACACGTCGGGGAGGGGAGCCGCCGCGCCCTGGTACTCAAGACCCGTCAGCTTCAGGTCCCGCACGCTGACGAGCGGCCCGTCCATCGCGCGCACGACGTCGGCGAGGGTGATCTCCGCCGGCGGCCTGGTGAGGGAGTAACCCCCGTCGGGGCCGCGCACGCCGCGCACCAGACGCGCCTGCCTCAGGTCGCTCAGCACGGCGAAGAGGAAGCGGACGGGGATGTCCTGGCGTCCCGCGATGTCCTCGGCCTTGAGGGGCCGGTCCGCCGAGCCGGCCAGCTCGGCCATGGCCCGGATGGCGTAGTCCGTTCGTGCAGAGATCCTCACGGACCCAATGTCTCACGAGGAGCGGCGCGCCCGGCAGGCCGAGGTGCTTCCGGGCCGTCAACCGTGTGCCGCGGCGGCGTTGTTGTCCGGAAGCGGCGTTGCCACTCCACTTTGTTCATCGACATAGTGAACATTCTCGTGCGGTACCCGTCCCTGGCTGGAGGTCTCCGTGGTCCCCGTCCCGCCCTCGCCGTCCGTCGCGCCCACCCGTCCCCGCCCCACCGTGGCCGTCGTCGGCGCGGGCGCGGCCGGTGCGCTCGTCGCCGTCCAGCTGTGCGAAGGAGCCGCCCGGCGGCGGGTCCCGCTCGACCTGGTCCTCGTCGACCCCGCGCCGGAGGCGGGCCGTGGCACCGCGTACGCCACCGAGGTCCCCGAGCACCGGCTCAACGTGCCCGTCGGCGGCATGAGCTGCTACCCGGACGACCCGGGCCACTTCCGGCGCTGGCTCTGCCGGCACGGCGAACCCACCGTCACCGCGGCGGACTTCGCCTCCCGGTACCGCTACGGCTCCTATCTCGCCGACACGCTCGGCCGGGCCATCATCACGGCGCACGGCGCCGTGCGCGTACGGCGGCTGCGCACCCGGGCCGTGGGGTGCGCGGACGCGGCCGGAGGGCGTCTCGATCTCCGGCTCGCCGACGGCGGCACGGTGACGGCGGACACCGTGGTCCTCGCCACCGGGCCCGCGGCGGGCCGGGCGGCGTGGGCCCCGGCGGAGCTGGTCGCCTCCGACCGCTTCGTCCCCGACCCCTGGGCGCCCGGCGCGCTCGACGCCGTCGGCGCGGCGGACGACGTCCTCCTCGTCGGCACCGGACTCACCGCCGTCGATCTCGCGCTCGTCCTCGACCGCCCCGGCCGCACGGTCCACGCCGTGTCGCGCGGCGGGCTGCTTCCCCGGCCGCACGCGGTCGCCCCGCTGCCCCCGGTCCCCCCGCCCCCAGGCCTCGACGCCCTCCCGTTCCCCCGCCTCCGCAGGGAGCTGGCGCGCCACTTCGCCGCCACGCGCCGCGTCCACGGCGACTGGCGGCCCGCGTTCGACGGGCTGCGGCCCGAGATCGCCCGGCTCTGGCAGGGCCTCACCGACGACGAGCGGGCGGAGTTCCTCGGCCGCGACGCCACACCGTGGAACGTGCACCGGCACCGGATGGCCCCCTCCACCGCCGAGACCGTCGCCCGGGCACGCGCCGCGCGCAGGCTCCGCGTCCACGCCGGCCGGGTCGCCTCCGTGGCTCTCCGCGGCGACGGCGGCCCGACCGTCTCCCTCGCCGACGGGCGCGAACTGCGCGTGGCCTGGGTCGTGGACTGTACGGGGCCGGGGCTGCGCGCCGACGGCGGCGGTGACCCGCTGTGGAGCGGGCTGCTCTCCGAGGGCCTCGCCGTACCCGGTCCGCTGGGCATCGGCGTGTCGACCGACGGCGGCAGGCTGCGCGACGCCCGAGGGGGTCTGGACCGGCCGCTGTTCACCCTGGGCGCGCCGCGCCGGGGCGAGCTGTGGGAGACGACCGCGATCCCCGAGATCCGGAGCCAGGCCAAGGAGGTCGCCGAGGCCGTGCTCGCCCCCCTGGCCGGCGCGCCTCGGGCGGTACGCCGCCGGCCCACCGACCAGTTCGGGCTGCCGCTGTCCACCCACGCGGCGGCGGCCGCGTCCTTCCGCTGCGGACTCGCCCGGGTGATCACCGTACGGGCGAAGGCGGCCGAGTCCTTCGCACGCGCCACCGAGCTGGATCCCGGGTTCGCCCTCGGGCACGCCGCACTCGCCCTGCTCGGTCACGAGTGCGGAGCGGACGTCGACGTCGCCCGCGCGCTGGCGGACGCCCAGCGCAGCGTGCGGGAACGCGGCGACGATCGGGAGCGGTCGTTCGTGGACGTCGTCACGCGTCGCATCAGGGAGCACGAGGGCCACGCGGGTGCCGGGGGCCTCGGCGCGGGCGACGGTGACACGGCGCTCGTCGACCACCTCGGCCGCTTCCCCGCCGACGCGTTCGCGCTCGGCATCGCCGTCCCCACCATCGCCTTCTCCGGCGTCACGGACCTCGACGGCACCCTGGCCCTCGGACTGGTGGAGCGGACCGCGCCCGCCTTCGAGGGCCACTGGTTCCACACCTCGCTCCTCTCCTTCGTACGGCAGGAGCAGGGACGGATCGAGGAGGCCGGCGAGCTGGCCGGGGCCGCGCTCGCCGCGCAGCCCGCCTCCGGCCACGCGGTGCACGCCCTCGCCCACGTCCACTACGAGTCCGGCGAGCACCGTGCCGGCCGGGAATGGCTCGACGGCTGGATCGGCGGCCACGGCAGGGGAGCCGTCCACCGGGCGCACTTCTCCTGGCACGTGGCCCTCCACGAACTGGCCCTCGACGACTCGGCGGCGGTCCGCCGCCGCTGGTTCGCCCAGCTCGCCCCCGGCCAGGTGAACGGGGTGCGGGCGCTCGTCGACTCCGGCTCCCTGCTGTGGCGGGCCCGCATGTCGCGCAACTGGACCGGTCGCGTCCCCGTCGACGGCGTGCTCGACGCGGTCGCCCGCGAGCTGGTCGAACGCCCCTCGACCGCCTTCACGGCGCTGCACGGCGCCCTCGCCCTCGCCGCCGCCGGCGACCTCCCCGCCCTCCGCCGCCTGCGCACCCACGCGGCCGGTGCGGACCCTGTGCAGCGGGAGGTCGTCGCCCCGCTGTGCACCGCCCTGGAAGCGGTCGTGGAGGAGGAGTGGGCCCTCGCGGTACGGGAACTGCGCGGACTGCTGCCCTCGCTGCGCCGCGTCGGAGGCAGCGCGGCACAGCGCGAGGTCGTCGAGGAGACCCTGCTGTACGCGCTGGTCGAGGCCGGTCACCGCGACACCGCCCGCCACCTCCTCGAACAGCGCCTGGACCGCCGCGCCTCCCCGCTCGACCGCCGGAGGCTGGCCGGACTGGCCCGCTGACCGGGACAGACCCGCTGATCCGGACTGGCCCGCCGACCCGGGCAGGACCGACCCACCGCCGCCGTCGCCGGCCGTCCCGACGCCGGCGGCGCGGTGGTTCGCACCAGGGGCGAGCCGTGAGGCCCCGCCGCGGATGGCGCGGGGCCGGCTCCGGGCGGTGCGCGGCGCCCGCCACCCGTTCGGCGGGGGTGTGCGTGCCCGGGGCGCCGGACAGGCGCATCCTGGAGGAAGGACCGTCCCCGTGGGGGCGCCGCCCCTGTCCCGGTGAGGGAGGTACGACGTGAGTCCCTCGGAGCGGGACCGGGCCCCGAGCAGCGGACTCGAAGGGCTGGCAGCCCTTCTCCTCGACGCGCGTGGTCGGGTCACGTGGTGCTCGCTCGCGGCCGAGGTGCTGCTGGGGCGGCCCGCGAGGGAGATCGACGGACGCCCCGTCGAGGAGGTCCTGGGCGTGTCGCTCCCCGCGACCGAGCCCGGACCCGCTGCCACGGTCCACCGCGTACGCCTGGGCCCCGCCGGCGTCGGAGCCGGAGCCGTGGCCGACATCGCCCTGCTCCCCGGAGCCGCGGACGGCGCGAGCCTGCTCGTGGTCCGGGGACCGGCGGCCACCCGGGACCGTGTCCCGGCCCGGGACCCCGACGCCGTCCCGGATGCGAACCCGGACGCGGACCGGGCCCTGGCGCGCTCGCTGCTCGGCCAGGGGCGGCTCGGCGTCGCCGAGTTCGACCCCGAGCTCCGGATGACGCGGAGCAACGCGGCCCTGCACGCGCACCGCCCGGCGGGCGCGGGCGCGGACTGGCTGTACGACCTCACCGACGCGGACGGCGACCGGACCGTACGGGAGATCCTGCACCAGGTCGCGACCACCGGGACGCCCGTCGTCGGCGCCGACTTCCGGAGCGGGAAGGCCGGCGCCGAGCCGGTCCTGAGCCTGGCGTGCTTCCCCCTGGACGACGAGGACGGCACCCGCCGCGGGGTCGCCGTCGTGACGACCGAGCCCGCCGCGCGGCTGCGCGCCCAGCACCGTCTCACCGACGCGTACCGCAGGGCGTTCGAGATCGGCGAGTCGCTCGACGTCGTGCGCGCGGCGCGTGACCTGGTCGACCTCCTGGTCCCGGCCCTCGGCGACCTGGCGTGCGTCGACTTCCCCGACGACGTGCTGCAGGGGCGCGATCCCGGCCCCGGATTCCCGGGCCACGAAGCGTCGAACCCGCGCCGGGTGGCGGTCAAGTCCGCCGACGGCGTGTGGCCCGAGGCCCTGGTGCAGCAGGGGGAGCCGGTGCCCGAGGCGCCGCCGGAGAGCACGGACGCGGCCGTCGCCGGTGTCATCGCGGCGGACGCCAAGACCGCCCGGGTGATGCTGGGCGACGATCCCGCGATCACCGCCCGCATGATGCCCGAAGGCATGCACAGCGCGCTCGGCTGCCCGCTGTACCACCGGTCGAGACTCTTCGGGTACGTGCTCGTGTGGCGCACCACGACCCCCGAGCCGTTCGGGGAGCCGGAGATCAGGCTCCTCCAGGACCTGTGCGACCGGACCGCCATGGCGCTGGACAACGCGCACCGCTACACCCGCGAGCACCGCACCGCCCTCGTCCTCCAGCGCAGTCTGCTGCCGCCGGCCGTGACCGAGAGCCAGGCGGCCGAGACGTCCGGGATCTACCTGCCGGCCAGCGGGACCCTCAGCGTCGGCGGCGACTGGTTCGACGCCCTGCCCCTGTCGTCGATGCGCATCGGCCTCGTCGTCGGCGACGTCATCGGGCACGGCCTCCAGGCCACGGCGACCATGGCCCGGCTCCGTACGGCGGTCCAGACCCTCGCGGACCTCGACCTGCCGCCGGACGAGCTCCTCATCCACCTCGACGACCTCGTGCAGCGCATGCAGGCCGAGTCGGAGCAGCCGGACGCCGTCGGCGCGTCCTGCCTCTTCGCCGTCTACGATCCGGTCACCCGGGTCTGCCGGATGGCCTCCGCCGGGCATCCCGCCCCCGCCGTTCTCCGCCCCGACGGCGGCGCGGACTTCGTCCCCGTCGTCCCAGGGCCCCCGCTCGGCGTGGGCGACAACCCCTTCGAGATCTCCGAGGTCACGCTGGAGCCCGGCAGCGTCCTCGCCCTCTACACCGACGGCCTGGTGGACTACGACCACGACATCACCCGGGGCAGCGAGGAACTCCTGCGGAACCTGCGGCGGTTCCACGGCGCCGACCGGTCCCTGGAGGCGATGGGCGCCGATCTGATGGCCTGCCACCCGCACCAGCAGCGCCCGGCCGACGACGTCACCCTGCTCCTCGCCCGCACGCGGGCGGTGTCCGACGCGGACACCGCCCACTGGGAGTACCCGGTCGACCCGGCGGCCGTGCACGACGCGCGTCACGACGCCAACGCCCGGCTGGCGGCCTGGGGACTGGACGAGCTGATGTTCTCGACCGAGCTCATCGTGAGCGAGCTGGTCACCAACGCCATCCGGTACGCGGGCGGCCCGGTCGGCCTCCGGCTGATCCGGGGCCGGTCCCTGGTGTGCGAGGTCTCCGACCCCAGCAACACGCAGCCGAGGCTGCGGCGCGCCCTGATCACCGACGAGGGCGGCCGGGGCCTCTTCCTGATCGCCCAGCCCGCGTCCCGGTGGGGCTGCCGGTACGGCGAGCGGGGCAAGACGATCTGGGCCGAGCAGGCGGTGCCCCCGCACTGACCGGGTCCCGGCCCCGCCTCCGCGGGGGTGTCCGGGAGGACGTCCTGCCCGCCTGCCCGGACGGGACCGTCACGGGACGGCCCCGGGGATGCCGGGACCTTGTTGCACATATATTGCAAGTAGCAATGATGTGCAGGAGGAGTGCTGTGGCCGGACCGATCGTCCTGGGAATCGAGTCGTCGTGCGACGAGACCGGCGCGGGGATCGTGCGCGACGGGAGACTCCTCGCGCACGTCGTGGCGTCGAGCATGGACGAGCACGCGCTCTTCGGCGGGGTGGTGCCCGAGATCGCGGCCCGCGCCCACCTCCAGTCGTTCACCCCGGTCGTCCGCGAGGCGCTCGACCGCGCGGGCCTGCGGCTGGGGCAGATCGACGCCGTCGCCGTCACCACGGGACCCGGCCTGTCCGGAGCCCTCCAGGTCGGCCTCGCCGGGGCGAAGTCCCTCGCCTACGCGGCCGGGGTGCCGCTCTACGGGGTGCACCACCTCGCCGGGCACGTCGCCGCCGACACCCTGGAGCACGGACCGCTGCCCAGCCCCTGCGTCGTCCTGATCGTCTCCGGCGGCCACACCTCCCTGCTGCTCGTCAGGGACCTGGCGCGCGAGCCGATCCTGCACCTGGGCGACACCCTCGACGACGCGGCGGGGGAGTGCTTCGACAAGGTCGCCCGCATCATGGGCCTGTCCTACCCCGGCGGGCCGGCCATCGACCGGGCCGCCCGGGACGGCGACCCGCGCGCCGTGGACTTCCCCCGGCCCCTCACGCGCCCCGGCGACGACCCGTACGCCTTCTCCTTCTCCGGGCTCAAGACGGCCGCCGCCCGCTGGGTCGAGAAGCACCGGGCCCAGGGCGTCGACCTGCCCGTCGCGGACGGGGCCGCGGCCCTCCAGGAGGCCGTCGCCGACGTGCTCACCCGCAAGGCGCTCGCGGCCTGCGCGGCGTACGACGTGAGGACGCTGATCGTGGTCGGCGGCGTCGCCGCGAACTCCCGCGTCCGGGCGCTGGCCGAGCAGCGGTGCGCCGCCGCCGGCGTCGAGCTGCGCGTCCCGCCGATGACGCTCTGCACCGACAACGGCGCCATGATCGCGGCCGTCGGCGACCTCCTCGTACGGGCCGGTGCCGAACCCGCCCCGCTGGACGTGTCGATCGACCCGTCGGCGCCCCTGGAGTACGCCTCCCTCACCCCGTTGCCGCCGACCCGGGCCAGAGCGGCCTGATGCCCACCGTCGAGCGGGTCTCCGGCGGCCGCCTCCTCGCCCGTACCGACGGGGTGCGCGCGGTGTACGCCGACGCGTTCGGCGGCCCGCCCTGGCGGGAGGGGCCCGACCGCGCCGAGCGCTACCTGGAGCGGCTCGCCCGGGACGTGGCACGGCCCGGCTTCACCGCCGCCCTCGCGGCCGAGGGGGACACGGTCCTCGGCTGGGCCACGGCCTGGAACACCCCGGACCCCTTCCCCGCCGACCGCTGCCACCCGTCCATAGCGGTGGCCCTGGGCGAGGCCCGGACGGCCGCGTGGCTGAGCGGCGCCCGCGAGGTCGACGAACTCGCCGTCGCGACCCGCGCCCGGGGCGCCGGGCTCGGCGCCCGGCTCCTGGACGCGGTCACCGCCGACCGCGCCGACGGCCGCTGCTGGCTGCTGACCTCCGTCGCCGCCCGCACCGCCGTCGCCTTCTACGAGCGGGAGGGCTGGACCCAGGCCACCCACCCCGCACCCGGGGGAGCCGGCCACGCCGCCTTCCTCGGCCCCCGACACCCGGCCCGCACAGCCGCCCCTCGCCCCCTATGACCTCTTCACCGGAGCAGTGAGACCCTTGCGTACCGCCGACATCCGACAGCGCTTCCTCGACCACTTCGCGGCCCGGGGCCACACCGTCGTCCCGAGCGCGCCCCTGCCCACGCCCGACCCGACGCTGCTGTTCGTCAACGCGGGCATGGTGCCGTTCAAGCCCTACTTCACCGGCGAGGCCGCCCCGCCGTGGGAGCGGGCGACAAGCGTCCAGAAGTGCGTGCGGACCCTCGACATCGAGGAGGTCGGCAAGACCACCCGGCACGGCTCCTTCTTCCAGATGAACGGCAACTTCTCCTTCGGGGACTACTTCAAGGAGGAGGCCATCGCCTTCGCCTGGGACCTGTCCGTGAAGCCGCAGGCGGACGGCGGCTACGGCCTCGACCCGGAGAAGATCTGGGTCACCGTCCACCACTCCGACACCGAGTCCCGCGGCATCTGGCGCGCGGTCGCCGGGCTGCCCGACGAGCGGATCGTGGCCCGCGGCGACGAGGACAACTTCTGGTCCATGGGCGTCCCCGGCCCCTGCGGCCCCTGCTCCGAGCTGTACTACGACCGCGGCCCCGCCTTCGGGCGCGAGGGCGGGCCTGCCGTCGACGAGGACCGGTACATGGAGTTCTGGAACCTCGTCTTCATGCAGTACGAGCGCGGCGAGGGCCCCGGCAAGTCCGGCTACCCGATCCTCGGCGAACTGCCCCGCCGCAACATCGACACCGGCATGGGCCTGGAGCGGATGGCCACCCTCCTCCAGGGCAAGGACAACCTGTACGAGATCGACGAGACCCGCCCCGTCCTGGACCGCGCCGCCGACCTGGCCGGCGTACGGTACGGGGCCGACGCGGAGTCCGACGTACGGCTCCGGGTCGTCGCCGACCACGTCCGCACCGCCCTCATGCTCCTCGCCGACGGCACCGCCCCCGGCAACGAGGGCCGCGGCTACGTCCTGCGCCGCATCCTGCGCCGCTCCGTCCGCTCCATGCGCCAGCTCGGCTTCCACGACCCGGCCCTCCCCGAGCTGCTGCCCGTCGCCCGCGACTGCATGGCCCCCTCCTATCCGGAGGTCGTGGAGGCGTACGCGCGGATCTCCGACCAGGCGTACGGCGAGGAGGACGCCTTCCGGGCCACCCTCCGGCAGGGCACCACGGTCCTGGACACCGCCGTCGCCAAGGTCAAGGACGAGGGCGGGCGCTCGCTGCCCGGCGCCCAGGCGTTCCTCCTCCACGACACGTACGGCTTCCCCATCGACCTCACCCTGGAGATGGCCGCAGAACAGGGCGTGGAGGTCGACCGCGACGGCTTCACCGCTCTGATGAACGCCCAGCGGGAGCGCGCCCGCGCCGACGCCCGGGCCCGCAAGTCCGGCGGCGCGGCCGACACCTCCGCCCTCCGCACGGTCCTCGACGCGCACGGGCCGACGGACTGGCGCGCGTGGTCCGCCCTCACCACCGAGTCCCGGGTCCTCGCGCTCCTCGGGGCCGAGGGACCGGTCCCGGTCGCCCGTACCGGTGACCTCGTCACCGTGGTCCTGGACCGCACCCCCTTCTACGCCGAGTCCGGCGGCCAGGACAGCGACGCCGGCCTGCTCTCCGGCGCCTCCGTGGAGGCCGAGGTCGTCGACGTCCAGCGGCCCCTGCCCGGCCTGGTCGTCCACCAGGCGCGGATCACGGCGGGCGAACTGGCCGTGGACGACACGGTCCACGCGGCCGTGGACGCCGAGTGGCGGCTCGGCGCCCGCCAGGCCCACTCCGGCACCCACGTCCTGCACGCCGCGCTCCGGGAGGTCCTCGGCCCCACCGCCCTCCAGGCCGGCTCCTACAACCGGCCCGGCCACCTCCGCCTCGACTTCCCCTGGCGCGGCGCGCTCTCCCCGGCCGTCCGCTCCGAGGTGGAGGAGGCCGCCAACCGGGCCCTGCGCCGCGACCTGCCGGTCGGCGTCCACTGGATGACGCTGCCGGAGGCGAAGGAGCTGGGCGCGCTGGCCCTCTTCGACGAGACGTACGGGGAGAAGGTCCGGGTCGTCGAGATCGGCGGGGCCTGGTCGCGCGAGCTGTGCGGCGGCACCCACGTCGAGCACGCCGCCCAGATCGGCACCGTCGCCCTGACCTCGGAGTCCTCGGTCGGCGCGGGCATGCGCCGGCTGGAGGCCGCCGTCGGCATCGAGGGCTTCGGCTACCTGGCCCGCGAGCGCGACCTCGTGGCCCGCATCGCCGAGCAGCTGGGCGCGCCCCGCGCCGAGCTCCCCGAGAAGATCGCGGGCCTGCTTGACCGCCTGAAGGCCGCCGACCGGGAGAACGCCCGCCTCAAGCAGCAGGCCACCACCGCCCGCGCCGCCGAACTCGCCGCGAGCACGCTCGACGTGAACGGCGTCCAGGTCGTCACCGCCACCGCCGAAGGCGGCGCCGACGAGGCCCGGGCCCTGGCCACCGCCGTCCGCGACCGCCTTCCCGCCGATGCCCCCGGCGCCGTCGGCGTCGGCACCGCGGCGGGCGTGGTCGTCGTCGCGCTGAACAAGGCCGCCCTCGGGACGGGCCTGAACGCGGCCGCCCTCGTCAAGCGGCTCCTCGACGGACGCGGGGGCGGCTCCCCGGAGCTGGCGCAGGGCGGCGGACTTTCCGCCGAGCGCCTCGCCGGCACCCTGGCGGAACTGCCCCGGGTGATCGCCGGCAACTGAGACGGGCGCGGGGAGGGCGCGGCTCCGTCCACGTCCTCCCCGCGGTGCCGTCAGCTCACCGCGCCGACAGGCGCGGCGTGCGCGGCGGCACCGTGCGCCGGCTCCCGGTCCGCTCGAAGGCCGCCGCGAGGGTCAGCAGGGCGTTGTCGTCGTAGGCGCGGCCCGCGAAGGTCAGCCCGACGGGCATGCCGATGTCCGCCATGGTGCCCATGGGCACCGTCACGGTCGGGATGCCGAGGTGGCGGGGGACCAGATTGCCGTTGGCGACCCAGACGCCGTTGCGCCACCCGAGGTCCGCGGAGGCCACGTCCACGTCCATGTCCGCGGGGCCCACGTCGGCCACCGCGGGGAAGACGACCGCGTCCAGACCCAGTCCGTCCATCCACGCCTCCAGGTCGACGCGGCGCGTCTCCTCCAGGCCGCGCAGGCCCTCCTCCAGGAGCGGCATGTCGGCGAGGGACGCGTAGGGGCGCTCGCGCACGAAGCGGGGGTAGGCGCCGATCGTGTCGTCGAAGCCCTCGTACCGGTCGGGCAGCTCGCCCTCCCGCTTGGGCCAGATCCGGTCGCCGTCGACGTCGGCCAGGCTGGAGAGCGCCGGGTCGCCGTTGGCGCGCAGGAAGTCGTCCCAGGCCCAGGCCGACAGGTCCTCGATCTCGAAGGCGAGGTACTCGCGGCTCACCAGTCCGCGGGTGAGCAGCGAGGGCGCCCCGGGGCGGTCGGACTCGTAGTTCGACACCACGGGGAAGTCGACCTCGACGACCTCGGCGCCGGCCGTCTCCAGGTCGCGGCGGGCCGCCTCCCACAGGGCGATCACCGAGGGGCGCGTGTCGACGCGCTGCCCGGTCTGGCCGCCGATGCCTCCGTCGGGGTTCGTGCCGGCGTCGGGGTCGGCGTTGACGTACATGCGGGGCACGCCGACGCGCTTGCCGGCCAGCGCGGCGGCCGCGCTCTCGGCGCCGGCCGGGGCCAGGGCCGGGTAGGAGGCGGGGCGCACCTGCGAGGCCGGGGGCAGCGTCAGCCAGGGCTGGGCGCGCCACAGGTCGCCGCGCGCGTCCGGGTCGTCGGCGACGATGACGTCGAGCAGTTCGAGCAGGTCGGCCATGGTGCGGGTGTGCGGGACCACGACGTCCATGGTGGGAACGAGCGGCCAGTTGCCGCGGACCGAGATCACGCCGCGGCTGGGGGTGTAGGCGCACAGCGCGTTGTTCGAGGCGGGGGCGCGGCCCGAGGACCAGGTCTCCTCGCCGAGGCCGAACGCGCCGAAGGAGGCGGCCGTCGCCGTACCGGAGCCGTTGGAGGAGCCGGAGCCGTAGGCGCTGGTGAGCCACTCGGCGCTGTACGGGCTCTCCGCCCGGCCGTACACGCCGCGCTGCATGCCGCCGTTGGCCATCGGCGGCATGTTGGTGAGGCCGATGAGCACCGCTCCGCCCGCGCGCAGCCGCTCGATGGCGAAGGCGTCGCGCTGGGCGACGAGGTGCTCGAAGGCCGGGGAGCCGGACGCGGCCGTGAGCCCCTCGGCGAGGTAGCTGTCCTTGGCGGTGTACGGGATGCCGTCCAGCGGGCCCAGAGTCTCGCCGCGGGCGCGCCGGGCGTCCGACGCCTCCGCCTCCGCGCGGGCGCGCGGGTTCATCACGACCATCGCGTTGAGGGCGGTGGCCGTACCGGGCCGGTCGTACGCGTCGATCCGCGCGAGGTAGGCGTCGAGCAGCTCGACGGCGGTCGTCTCGCCCTTCTCCAGCGCTGCGCGCAGGTCGGCGATACAGGTCTCCACGACATCGAATCCGCGCGTCACGGTGGGGTCTCCTGGGGGTGAGTAGGGCAGGCGGGCCGGGGGCCGTCGGGGCGACCGCGGGCAGCGGTCGTCACACTCCCCAGCGCTCTGACTTGATTTTCAGTCTAGACTAGGACTCTAGAAATGCGGAACCTAGACTTGGGACCCGGATCTCCGCCACCGAAAGTGAACGCTCATGCCGACGTCAGAGACCGGGCCCGTCGAGCCGGGCACCGCCTCACGGCCCGCCGCGCGGGTCCCGACCGACAGGAAACGTCAGCCCAGCGGGGACGAGGCGCGGGCGCGGGCCATGCGGGCGGCCATCAGCGTCATCGCCGAGAAGGGCACGGCGGCCCTGAGGATGTCGGACATCGCCGAGCGGGCCGGCATGAGCACCGGCCACATCCTCTACCACTTCGGCAAGAAGGACCGGCTCCTGCTCGAAGTCCTGGCCTGGAGCCAGGCGGACCTGTGGGCCCGCTTCCGGCAGGCCGCCGACCGGGCCGCGTCCCCCGCCGAGAAGCTGGACCTCTTCGTCCGCTTCTACCTGCCCCGCGACCAGGGCGACGAGCGCTACGCGCTGTGGACGCAGGTGCTCGCCCAGGGCCACGACGAAGCGGGCCGGCGGATCCTCACCGAGCTGCTGGACGGCTGGGACGAACGCCTGGAGGCCATCGTCCGGGAGGGACAGGACCTCGGGCACTTCGCCGACGTGGACCTGCCCGAGTTCACCATCCGGGCCGTGGCCATGCTGAGCGGACTCTCCGAGGACGTCATGTTCGGGCGCGCCCGCTGGCGGCACACCTCCCCCCACGCGTTCGCCCTGGCCGCCCTCGCCCGCGAACTGCGCCTCGAAGGCCGGGACTGACGACGAAGGGCGCCGCCCGGTCCGACCGGGCGGCGCCCTTCCTTCACTCCGTCGCGAGGAGCGTCACTCCGCGCGTTCCCCGAAGGCGGCGAGGATGCGCTCCGCCGCCAGGGTCGCGGTGATCTCCCCGTCGCGGACCCGCCGCTCGACGTCCGGGGTGAGGGCGCGGACGGCCGGATCCGCGTGGAGCCGGGCGAGCAGCTCGTCGCGGACCATCGACCAGGCCCAGTCGACCTGCTGGTCCCGGCGCCTGGCGTCGAGGCGACCGGCGGCGTCGAGGAGCGAGCGGTGGTTCTCCAGGCGCTCCCACACCTCGTCGAGACCGGAGGACTCCCGGGCGCTGCACGTCAGCACCGGCGGCGTCCACACCGCCTCGCGGCCGTGCATCAGCCGCAGCGCGCCCGCGAGCTCGCGGGCGGCGGCCCGGGCGTCGGTCGCGTGCGGACCGTCCGCCTTGTTCACCGCCACCACGTCCGCCAGCTCCAGGACGCCCTTCTTGATGCCCTGGAGCTGGTCGCCCGTGCGGGCCAGGGTGAGCAGCAGGAAGGTGTCGACCATGTTCGCCACGGCCGTCTCGGACTGCCCGACGCCGACCGTCTCCACCAGGACGACGTCGTAGCCGGCGGCCTCCATCACCACCATCGACTCGCGGGTCGCCTTGGCGACCCCGCCGAGCGTGCCCGCGCTGGGAGACGGCCGCACGAACGCCGCCGGATCCACGGCGAGCCGCTCCATCCGCGTCTTGTCGCCGAGGATCGAGCCCCCGGTGCGGGTGGACGAGGGGTCGACGGCGAGGACCGCCACCCGGTGCCCGAGGCCGGTCAGCATCGTGCCGAAGGCGTCGATGAAGGTCGACTTGCCGACGCCGGGCACGCCGCTGATGCCGATCCGCCGCGCCCGGCCGCTGTGCGGCAGCAGCCGGGTCAGCAGCTCCTGGGCGAGCGCGCGGTGATCGGGACGGGTGGACTCCACGAGGGTGATGGCGCGCGCCACGAGGGCGCGCTTCCCCTCCCGTACACCCTTCTCGTACGTGTCGAGGTCGATGGCCATGGGCTACAGGTCGTGTCCCAGGTCGGCCGCGAGCCTCCGCACCAGATCGGCGGCCGCGTCCGGGATCACCGTGCCGGGCGGGAAGACCGCGGCGGCGCCCATCTCCAGGAGCGTCGGCACGTCCTGGGGCGGGATGACCCCGCCGACCACGATCATGATGTCCTCCCGGCCCTCGGCGGCCAGCTCGTCCCGCAGCGCCGGGACGAGCGTGAGGTGACCGGCCGCCAGGGACGAGACACCCACGATGTGGACGTCCGCCTCGACGGCCTGCCGGGCCACCTCGCCCGGGGTCTGGAACAGCGGGCCGACGTCGACGTCGAAGCCCAGGTCGGCGAAGGCGGTCGCGATCACCTTCTGGCCGCGGTCGTGCCCGTCCTGGCCCATCTTCGCGACCAGGATGCGGGGACGGCGGCCCTCGGCCTCCTCGAAGGAGCCGACGAGGGCTCGGGTGGACTCCACGTTCGGGGACTCACCTGCTTCGTTGCGGTACACACCGGAGATCGTACGGATCTGGCCGGAGTGCCGGCCGTACACCTTCTCCAGGGCGTCCGAGATCTCGCCGACGGTGGCCTTCGCGCGAGCGGCGCGCACGGCCAGCTCCAGGAGGTTGCCCTCCCCGCCCGCCGCGCGGGTGAGGTCGTCCAGCGCGTCCTGGCAGACCCGCTCGTCGCGCTCCGCGCGCAGCCGCCGCAGCTTCTCGATCTGCTGGGCGCGCACGGACGAGTTGTCGACCTTCAGGACCTCGATCTGCTCGTCGCCGTCGACGCGGTACTTGTTCACGCCGATGACCGGCTGACGGCCGGAGTCGATCCGCGCCTGGGTACGGGCCGCGGCCTCCTCGACGCGCAGCTTCGGGATGCCCGCGTCGATCGCCTGCGCCATGCCGCCGGCCGCCTCGACCTCCTGGATGTGCTGCCAGGCCCGGCGCGCCAGGTCGTACGTCAGCCGCTCCACGTAGGCGCTGCCGCCCCACGGGTCGATGGTCCGGGTGGTGCCCGACTCCTGCTGGATGAGCAGCTGGGTGTTGCGCGCGATGCGGGCCGAGAAGTCGGTCGGCAGCGCGAGCGCCTCGTCGAGCGCGTTGGTGTGCAGCGACTGGGTGTGGCCCTGCGTCGCCGCCATCGCCTCCACGCACGTGCGCGTCACGTTGTTGAAGACGTCCTGCGCGGTCAGCGACCAGCCGGAGGTCTGCGAATGAGTGCGCAGCGACAGCGACTTGGCGTTCTGGGGGTCGAACTCCTTGACCAGCTTCGCCCACAGCAGACGCGCCGCGCGCAGCTTGGCGATCTCCATGAAGAAGTTCATGCCGATCGCCCAGAAGAAGGAGAGCCGCGGCGCGAACGCGTCCACGTCCAGGCCCGCCTCCCGGCCCGCGCGGATGTACTCGACGCCGTCCGCGAGGGTGTAGGCCAGCTCCAGGTCGGCGGTCGCCCCCGCCTCCTGGATGTGGTAGCCGGAGATGGAGATCGAGTTGTAGCGGGGCATGTTCCGCGAGGTGAAGGCGAAGATGTCGGAGATGATCCGCATCGACGGCTTCGGCGGGTAGATGTAGGTGTTGCGGACCATGAACTCCTTGAGGATGTCGTTCTGGATGGTCCCGGCGAGCTTGTCGGCGGAGACGCCCTGCTCCTCCGCCGCCACGATGTAGAGGGCGAGGACGGGCAGCACCGCGCCGTTCATCGTCATCGACACCGACATCCGGTCCAGCGGGATCCCGTCGAACAGCTGCCGCATGTCGTAGATCGAGTCGATCGCCACGCCCGCCATGCCGACGTCACCGGTGACCCGCGGGTGGTCGCTGTCGTACCCGCGGTGGGTCGGCAGGTCGAAGGCGACCGACAGGCCCTTCTGACCGGCCGCGAGGTTCCGCCGGTAGAAGGCGTTGGACTCCTCGGCCGTCGAGAAGCCCGCGTACTGGCGGATGGTCCAGGGCTGGTTGACGTACATCGTCGGATAGGGGCCGCGCAGGAACGGCGCCACGCCCGGGTACGTCCCCAGGAAGTCGACGTCCTCCAGGTCGCTCCCGGTGTACAGGGGCTTGACCGTGATGCCCTCGGGCGTCTCCCACAGCAGTTCGTCCCCGCCGGCGGCCCGCTTGACCGCGGCGCGCCACTCCTCGGGGCTGCCGGCCGTGGACGGGGATCCGAGGTCGATCCCGGTGAAGTCGGGGATTCCCATCAGGACACTCCCATGCGGTCGAGGGTGGCGGAGAGGACGGCGACCGCGTCGCACCCGGCGAAGACATACGAGTCGACGCCCGGGTACGCGGCGGGGCGCCCGGCGAGCACCACGTGCCCGGCCCCGGCGGCGCGGAACGCGGCGGCCTCCTCGGCGGCGCGCTCCTCGTACACGGCGTCGCTGGAGCACAGGCAGACCTCGGCGGCCCCGCTGTCCTCGAAGGAGCCGTCGGTGACGGGCTCGATGCCGCCCGCCTGGAAGAGGTTCGCGGCGAAGGTCAGCCGGGCGGTGTGCGCCGCGGCCGGCCCGAGCGCGGCCAGGAAGACCCGGGGCCGGGCACCCGTCGCGGCCAGATGGGCGTCGGACCGGGCGCGCAGCGCCTCGAACGCCTCGTCGCGGCGGACCCGCGGCAGCCCGCCCGAGGGCCGGGCGGGCGCGGGCTCGCGCACCACCGGCTTCTCCGCGAGGTGAGGGAACTCGCTGACACCGGTGACCGGTTCGCGGCGCTTGGCGAGCGCCTTGGACCGCTCGGCCCAGGTCGCGGCGAGCCGCTGCCCGATCCAGCCCGAGCGCAGTCCGGCCGCCGGTCCGCCGGACCGCTCGATGTCCTGGAAGAACTCCCAGGCGGCACCGGCGAGTTCGTCGGTCAGCGACTCCACGTACCAGGAGCCGCCAGCCGGGTCGATCACCCGGGCCAGGTGCGACTCCTCGATGAGCACGGTGGAGGTGTTCCGGGCGATCCGGCGCGCGAAGGCGTCCGGGAGTCCGAGCGCGTGGTCGAAGGAGTGGACGGTCACCGCGTCGGCGCCGCCGACACCCGCCGCGAGCGTGGCGATCGTCGCCCGAAGCATGTTCACCCACGGATCCCGCGCCGTCGTCATCACCGAGGACGTGACCGCGTGCTGGACCTGCGCCCCGGCGGAAGGGGCGCCGCACGCCTCCGCGACCCGCGCCCACAGGCGCCGCGCCGCGCGCAGCTTGGCGATGGTGAGGAACTGGTCGGCCGTCGCCGCGTACCGGAACTCCAGCTGCCCCAGGGCCTGGTCGACGCTCAGGCCACCGCCGGTGAGCGCCCGCAGATAGGCGACACCGGTGGCGAGGGAAGCGCCCAGTTCCTGCGTGGCCGAGCCGCCGGCATCGTGGTACGGCAGGGCGTCCACGGTCAGCGCCCGCAGCCCCGGGTACGACTCGGCGCACAGCCTCGCGAGGGCGACGGTGGCGGCGAACCCGTCACCGTCGTACGCGGAACCGGTGCGCGCCTCGGTGCCGAGCGGGTCGGCGCCGAGATTGCCCAGCGCCCCCTCGGGAGCCACTCCGCGCCGGGCGTAGACGGCGAGCAGCTCCTGCGCGGCGTCCGCCGTCTCGGCCCCGGCGTCCAGGACGACCGGAGCCAGGTCGAGGTACACGCCCCGCAGCACCCGGTCCAGATCGTCGACCGGGATCCCGCCCGGCCCCACGGTCAGCCACAGCGAGCTGACGCCGTTCTCCAGGTCGGTCAGCACGGCCTCGGGATCGGCGGCGGCGTGCTGCTGGCGCACGTCCCAGCCGCCCACGGCATTGCCCGTGGCGCGCCCGGACCGGACGAAGGGAGGGAAGCCCGGTAGGCCGGGGTCGGGCGCGGCGTCGGCGGCCGTGTACAGCGGGCGGGTCCGCAGGCCGTCCTCGAGCGCGACGGACAGCGCGTCCTCGGCCTCGGTGGCGGGAACGTCCTTGCCCGACCGGCTCAGCACGCCGGTCACGAGACGCTGCCACTGCGCACGGGTCGCTGCGGGGAACTCGGCGGCCAGGGAAAGGCCGTCGTCAGGCAGCACAGTCATGAGCGGAGCTTAGGTCAGGTGAACAAAGGAGCAGCAGGGTGATCACCTGTGACCTTGACCTCTCCGGACCGCCCTTGATCGCGCCGACCGACCGTGCATGCGGACCACACCGCCGCGGTGGTACGGCCCACCTCGGCGCTCCACCACCGCCCTGCCCGCCGGTGACGGGTGTCGGAGTCCCAGGAACACCACACGATCGGGTCCCGCCCCGACACGCCGAAAGGCCGCCTGCCGCCACCCCGGGTGCCGGCAGGAGGCCCGCGTGTCCCTCAGATCAGAAGGAGGTCCAGGTGAAGGACACCTCGTCGCCGTTCTCTATCTCGAACTGGCAGCCGCCGACCGGGGTGGAGACGCCGTTGACCGCGATGTTCCAGTAGGCGGAGCCGCCGCCGCTGACGCCCTTGACCGTGTCGACGGAGTAGTCGTCGAAGGAGGCGTACCAGGTGCCGTCCCAGGTGAAGCCGTTGCGCTTGGCCGCGTGGTCCAGGGCGGCCGTGGGGGTCGGCACCTTGGTCGCGTGCGCGGAGCCGTTGGTGCCGTCGCACTTGTGGGTGCCGCCGGTGGCGGTCGTGACGTCGTGGCCCCAGGTGAAGATCTTCTTCTGGAAGAGCAGGCCGTCGGGGCCCTGGACCTTGACCGTGACTCTCACCGGGGCGTTGGTGAACGCCGCCGCGGTCTCCGGCTGCGCGACCGCCGGAGAGGCGGTCAGGGCGAGGCCGAGGGCCGCCGTGGTGACGGCGGTGCGGCGGAGCAGGGAGGTGCGCATGGGGTTCCTCTCGACGGAGCGTGCGGTGGATGGTGCGTGGTTCAACCGGGCGTGCCGTCCGGGCCCGCGCCCCGGCCGGAGAACCGGACCGGGGCCTGGAAGCGGGCCTTGCGGGCGGCGCGGCGGAAGACGGTGAGGACGGCGGGGCCGGCCAGGGTGATGGCGACGAGGTTGGTGACGGCGCGGCCGGTGTCCCAGCCGAGCGAGGTCGCCAGGTCGAAGGCGATGTACCGCTGGAACTGCTCGGTGAACGGCAGGCCCGGGAGGTACGCGATGGAGCTGTTCGGGTCGAGCGAGAAGGGCCAGAACGACAGGTTGAGCAGAAAGCCGAACAGATAGCCGGAGAGCGATCCGTACACCGCGAGCATGGCGACCTCCCGCCGGCCCGTGGCCTTCGGGAGGAAGCCCGCGAGCATCCCGACGAAGGCGCAGCCGAACATCTGGTACGGCATCCAGGGGCCGACGCCGCCGGTGATGAGGGCGGAGGCGAACAGCGACGTGCAGCCCAGCGTGAACCCGAAGCCCGGCCCGTACACCCGCCCCGCGAGAACGAGGATGAAGAACACGGTCTCGATGCCGGCGGTGCCCGCCCCGAGCGGGCGGAGCGCGGCGTTCACCGCGGAGAGCACGCCCAGCATCGCCAGGGCCTTCGAGTCGATCCCACCCTCCGCGATCTCCGAGATCACCACGGAGAGCACCACGACGAGCAGGACGCCGAAGATCAGCGGCGGGGCGTAGTTCGAGCCGAACTTCCCCGGCGCGACCAGGAACGGCCAGAAGAACGCGACGACGCCGAGGAAGGCCGCCATGGCGATCACGATCCCGGCCCGGGGCCGGATGCGGATGGCGGCGGGGGAGGCGCTCATGACTCCGGGTCCGTTCCGTCGGCGTCGAGCACCGCCGCCACCTGGTCCACCGTGAGGAAGGGCAGGGGGGCGAGGACCTTCGCCGTCTGCGGGGCGAAGACCGGGGAGGCGACGATGACCTCGGTGGTCGGCCCGTCCGCGACGACGTCCCCCTCGGCCATGACGACCACCCGGTCGGCGGCGCGGGCGACGAACTCCACGTCGTGGGTGGAGATGACGACCGTGCGCCCCTCGGCCGCGAGACCGTCCACGATGCCGATCAGGGCGCCCTTGGCCCGGTAGTCGAGCCCGCGCGTGGGCTCGTCGAGGAGCACCACCCGGGGGGCGGCGGCCAGCTGGATCGCCAGCACCAGGGCCAGCTTCTGGCCCTCGGACAGATCGCGCGGGTGCGTGGTGTCGGGGATGCCGGGGGCGAGCCGGTCCAGCAGGGACCGTGCCGGAACCCCGTCGTCCCCGACCCCGGACTCGGCGTCGGCCTGGTCGAGTTCCTGCTTGACGCTCTCCAGGTACAGGAGGTCGGTGGGGGTCTGCGGCACCAGGCCGACGAGCCGCCGGGCCTCCGCCGCCGAGACCTTCCGGGGATCTCGCGACCCAGGCTCGCCCGCCTCCCCGACGGCGACCGAACCCGCCTTGCGGGGACCGGAGCCCTGGAGCGCCCACAGCAGGGAGGACTTCCCGGAGCCGTTGCGGCCCATCAGCGCGGTGACCTCCCCGCCCCGCAGGTCGAGGTCGACCTCGCGGACCGCGGGCACGCCCTGGTACGTCACGGTGATGCCGCGCGCGGTCAGCAGGACGGGCCGGTCCGCGCCGGGCGCCGGCCGGACCGGGGGCGGCACTACCCGCTCCAGCCGGGTCCGCAGCGGCGCCGCCGCCCGCCGCGCGTCGCGGATGGAGAGGGGCAGCGGGGACCAGGCGGCGGTCCGGCCCAGCTCCACGACGGGCGGGGCGATGGATGCCGTACGGAAGATCTGCGCCGGCGGCCCGGAGACCACCCGGCCGTCCCCGGGGAGGTGCAGGACGCGGTCCGCGTACTGGACGACGCGCTCCAGCCGGTGCTCGGCGAGCAGGACGGTGACGCCGAGGTCGTGGACGAGCCGGGTGACGGCGGCCAGGACCTCCTCGGCGGCCGTCGGGTCCAGCGCCGAGGTCGGCTCGTCCAGGACGAGGACCCGGGGGTGCGCGGTGAGGACGGAGCCGATGGCGACGCGCTGCTGCTGTCCGCCGGAGAGTTCGTGGAGGGCCCGGTGACGCAGGTCGGCGAGCCCCAGCAGATCCAGGGTCTCCTCCACCCGCTTGCGCATGGTGGCCGGCGGCACCGCCAACTGCTCCATCGCGTAGGCGAGTTCCTCCTCGACGGTGTCGGTGACGAAGCCGTCCAGGGGGTCCTGGCCGACGACCCCCACGACATCGGCGAGCTCGCGCGGAGGATGGTCGGCGGTGTCCCGGCCGTCGACGGTGACCCGGCCGTGGAGCGTGCCTCCGGTGAAGTGCGGCACGAGCCCGTTGACGGTGCCGAGCAGGGTCGACTTGCCGGTGCCGGTGTGGCCGACGACCAGGCAGAGCTCGCCCTCCTCCACCGTCAGGTCCACGTCCCGCAGGACGGGCTCGGCCGTGTCGTCGTACACGACGGAGACCTGGTCGAAGCTGATCACGTGGGTTCCTCGGTGCGCTGTGCGGGAAGGGCCGGCCGGACCGGCGGACTGGGGGGAGGGGCCACGAACCCGGCGGTCCCGGCCAGGAGGATCGCCGCGGCCGGGACCAGCGGGAGGGTGGGCCAGCTGAGCGGGTAGATCGACGGATTGAGTTCGGCCGCGTCGAAGCCGGCGTTGCTGAAGAGGAGCACCGCGGACAGCACGCCGCAGCCGGCCACGGCCCACTCGGCGGCCCGCCACGGATCCGGGCGGTAGGTCGTACGGGTCACCCTGCGCCCCCCGAGACGGAGCCCCGCCACGCACAGCAGCCCGCCGGCCACCAGCGCCGGGAAGCCGAGCACGGCGGGGGCGGTGGCGTCGAGGAGCCCGTACGCGCCGGCGCAGAGCCCGCACATGCCGAGCAGCATCAGCGCGCCGGTGGCCCGGCGCGACCGGCGGGTGGCCGTCCCCGCCCGCCCGTAGCCCCGGGAGTCCATCGCCGCCGCCAGCCGCAGGGAGCGTTCCAGCGCGTCCTCCAGCACCGGGACGATGATCCCGCGCAGGGCCCGCAGACCCTTGGAGCGCCCGGCGCGGAGCCGCCGCGCCCGGTGCACGCGCTGCACGCTCTGGACCAGTTGGGGCGCCACGCTGAGGGAGACGGTGACGGCGACGCCGAGCTCGTACAGCGCGCCGGGCAGCACGCGCAGGGCCCGCTTGGGGTTGGCGAGGGTGTTGGCGGCGCCGATGCAGCAGAGCATGCACGCCAGCCGCAGCCCGTCGGTGGCGGCGGAGAGCAGCGCCTCCAGGGAGACGGGCCCGCCGATCTGGATCCCGGCGTACCAGTCCGGGGTGGGGAGGTGCGGGAGCGAGAAGAGGAAGTGGTCGTGCGGGGTGATCCCGGTGGCGAAGACCGCGCGGAACACCACCCGGATCGCGACGACGGTGAGGGCGAGGTAGAGGTAGTACTTGAAGCCGCGCGCCCAGGGCGCCTCGGTGCGGCGCATCGTGATGACGTATCCGAGGACGGCGAGGACGAGGAAGAGCAGCAGCGGGTTGTTGGTGCGGCTCACCGCCGTCGCGAGCGCCAGGGCCCAGATCCACCAGGCGACGGGGTGCAGGGAGCGGGGCAGGCGGCGGCCGCCCGCGTCCGGCGCGGGGCCGGACACGGACGGTGCGACGGCTGCCGTGGAGGCACGGGGCACGCGGCTACTCCGTACGCCGGCGGCGCTTGGCGGCGAAGACGGCGGCCGCGCCGATCAGCAGGCCCAGGAGACCGGTCACGGCGGCGGGCACCCAGGACCCCGTGTCGACGGGGGCGTCCGCCGCGGGCGCCGCGTCGACGACCGCGGGGCCCGGGGCGGCGACGGCCGGCGAGCCGGTCGTCGCGGTCGGGCTCGGAGGGGTCGTCGGAGGGGTCGTGGCGGGCGTCGGGGACGCGGTCTTCGACGGGGTCGGCGAGGGGCTCCGCGAGGGGGTCGGGGTGCGTGTCGGCGCGGGCGGTCGCGTCACGGGAGCGGTCGTCGGCGGAGCCGGCGGTTCCGTCGGGGGCGGGTTCTCCGGAGCGGGGCCGGTGTCGACGTCCGGCGGCAGCGGCGCCGCGGTCCGGGTGTCCCGGGGCACCGGCTGACCGCCCCCGGTGGGCCGGGTGTTCTTCGCGCGCAGCTGGTCGGGGGTGACGGTGGGCCTCCCCTCGGTCCCCTCGATGTTGGTGCCGCCGAAGATCCACAGGTCGACGCTGCCGGGCTTGGGCTTGTAGAGCATCGCGCCGAGCTGGCTGTACTCCCAGGTGTTCTCGCCCGGATCCGCGTGCCAGTACGACCAGTACGCGGAGGCGGGCGGGGTGAGGACGCAGTCGTCCTGCTGGGGCGTCGGGTACTGCTTCCCTCCCTGGTGACCGCTGTAGCCGATGCGGCAGATGAAGGCGGGGCCGTCGTGGCCCGTGCCGGTGGTCCGCCAGCCGCCCTGGTTCAGGAGCTCGTACCCGGTCGTGGGGGTCGTCCCGCACGAGCGGTAGATGGGCCCTCCCCAGTGGCTGAAGTCGACGGCGAGGACGGCGCCGGAGGAGGTGGTGCACTGCCCCATCGGCTGGGGGGCGGCGCCGGCCGGGGCCGCGGTGGCGGCGACGGCCGCCACCGACAGCCCCAGCGCGGTCCCCGCACGCGTGAGGGAACGCGGGACGCGGCGAGTGGTCATGCCGGGCCGCCGTCGGTCTCGCGCCGCCGGCGGGCGAGGTGGGTCGCGCCCCAGCCCGCGGCGACCAGGAGCACGGCCGTGACGGCGAGGGCGGTGACCTGCGACCCGGTGGCGGCGAGGCTTCCGCCCTTCCCGGTGCCGGACGCCTGGGCCTCGCCGCCGCCCGTGCCGGACGTCTGGGATCCGCCGCTCTCCGTGCCGCCGTCCTCGCCCGGGGTGATGATCACGGGCGTCGACGAGGGGGAGGCGGGCGGCCCGGACGGGCTCGGGACCGGCTCGGCGGTCGTGCCGCTCAGGTCACGGGTCAGCGTGCCGAAGGAGATGCCGGTGGCCCCGCCGACCGCCTGGGCGGAGGCCCGGACGTCGGATCCTGCCTGACCGCCCTTGCTGACGTTGAAGCCGCCGTCCTTGTTCTGCTGCGAGGCCAGGAACTTCCGCGCCTTCGCGATCTCGGCCGCGTACTTCTCGGTGTCCAGCGACAGCCCCTGGACGGCGAGCGCCGCCGAGTTGACGGAGTTCCCGGAGGCTCCGGGGAAGCCACCGTCGGGGAGCTGCTGCCCGGCCAGCCACACCAGGGCCCGGTCCACGGCCGCCTGCGCCTCGGCGTCGGGCAGCAGGTCCATGGCCATCGCGGCCATCGCCGTCGAGTCGACCTCGATGTCGCTCGGCTCGCCGATGAGACTGGGCCAGGCGCCGGTCGACGGGTCGCGGAGGCTCTTGAGGTACGCCACCGGCGAGGCCGCGGCGGCCGTCTCACCCGCCCTGACCTGGGCGATGACGCCCAGGGACTGGGAGAAGACCGAGGTGGCGTAGGTGTAGTTGCCCTGGCCGGCGCACTTGCGGGGCTCGGCCGGGGTCGCGGCCGGGCAGACGCCCCGGGCGAGCGCGGCGATCAGGTCCTTCCCGCCGAAGGCGCGGGGGTCGCGGCCCACGGACTCGGCGAGGACCGCCGCCTTGCCGATGAACCCGCCGCCGGCGTACTTGGTGCCGACCTTGGTCCAGTCGTGGACGCCGCGGCCCGAGGCGTCCTCGCCGCCCTTGTCGAGGAAGTCGACGATGTTGCGCAGGGTGGCGTTGTCGTGGCCGGTGGCGGCGAGCGCGTACGCGCCGTCGATGGTCAGGCCGTAGTCGGCGAAGCGGGGGCTGCCCTCGTAGTACCGGCCCTGGATCAGCCGCCGGTGGTCGGCGAGGTAGGCCGAGCCCTTCTTGAGGTCCGGTCCCTCACCGGCCGGGGGACTGGTGGGCCCGGTCGTGGGAGGGGCCGTGGTCGGGGGTGTCGTGGGCGGAGTGGTCGGAGGGGTGGTCGGCGGCGCCGGCTCCTTCGTGGTCAGCGTCACCAGGTCGCTCTTCGCGCCCGCGATGAGGGCCGCGGTGGTGGCGTAGAGCAGCGGGTCCGGGGTGCCCTCCTCGAAGGCGAAGCCCCCGCCGGGGAGCTGCTGTCGGGAGAGCCAGGAGACGGCCGCGTCCGCGTGGGCCCGGTCGCCCAGCGCCCGCAGCGCCTGGGCCGCCCAGCCCGTGGCGTACGCGCTGCCCGGGACGCTGTACGAGACGGCGGGCCAGGCACCGGTCTTGAACTGGGCCTTCTTCAGAGAGGAGCGGGCCTTGGTGACGACCGCCTTGTGGCCGCCGGCCCGCTGGAGGGCGAGCGCGACCAGCGCGGTGCTCCCGGCCTCGCTCTCGCAGACCTGCCCGTCCAGGATCAGGAAGCTCGGGAATCCGCCGTCGTCGCACTGGAGTTGAGTCAGCCGCGTCACCGCCTCGGCCGGCGGGGTCACGTCACCGTTCAGCAGGGCGATGACGGCGAGGGCCTGGCCCTCGGTCTGTCCGGTCGTCCGGAAGTCGCCCTTGGTGGTGCAGCCGGGGACGGGCTGGGGAGCGTCCGAGCCGCTGAGGCAGACGTTCGCCAGGAGGTCGCCGAGGAGGTCGTGGCCGCCGAAGTCACGCGGGTCCTTGCCGGTGGCCTCGGCGACGAGCGCGAGGCGGGCGGCGGCGGTGGCGTCGGGCGCCTCGTCCTTCCCGGCGGGGTAGGCGTAGGCGTCGGTGTGCTCGGGCCTGCCGAGGAAGGCGGCGATCCTCCGGGCCGCGGGGCTCTCGCCGTCGGCGGCGGCCAGGGCCCAGGCGGCCTCGGTGGTGGCGAGGTAGTTCGGCACCGTGTCGCCCTCGTTGACCACCCGCTGGCCGTTCGTCAGCCGGTCGGTGAGCCAGCGGGCCGCCGCCGGCAGGTCGACCGAGCCCGGTGGCACGCTCGGGGCGGGCGGGTCGCCCGGGTCCGGCGGGTCGCCTCCGTCCGCGCGGACGTCGTCAGGGGTGAAGGTGGGCCGGCCCTTGGTGCCGCCGATGTCGGTGCCGCCGAAGACCCACGCGTCCACGTCGCCCGGCTTGAGGGTGCGGGACATGGCCCCCAGCGGGCTGTACGTCCACTTCCGCTGCCCGGGCGAGGCGATCCAGTACGACCAGTACGCGGTGGCCTGCGGGGTGAGGACGCAGTCCTCCTGGGCCGGAGTGGGGTACTGCTTGCCCCGGTTGAACGAGCCGTTGCCGATGCGGCAGATGAACGCGGGTCCGTCGTGCTCCGTACCCGCGGTGCTGAACCCGCCGGACTGCAGCAGCTCGTAGCCGGTCGTGGGGGTGGCGTCGCAGCCGCGCACCACGGGGCCGCCCCAGTGACCGAAGTCGACGGCGACGATGGCGCCGGTGGTGCGGGTGCACTTCTTCATCGGGTCGGCGCTCGCCGGCGTGGCGGCCGTGAAGTGGGCCAGGCCCGTACCGAGCGTCAGAAAGGAAACGGTCAGGACGGACACCAGGCGTCGTCTCGCCCTCGGCCACCGTCTCGCCTGCTGTTCGGTCCCCACCGCGGCCCCTCGTCTCTGCCGGGCGGCTGCGTACGTGGCGATGGCCTCGCGACGGCGACGCCGTGGCGGGGCGGTGACGACCACGCCGTAGTCCGCGACGGCGTTCCTCGTGCTCATTTCCAGCCCAGGCATTCCGGCTCACCCGGTCCTGGCCGGGTCCACGGTTGCGGGTCAGCGCCGGAATTCGACCGGCTTCCCCTGGTGCTGATTGCTTATCAGGCGGAGTGCAACACGGATCAGTTGGCATCGTCAAGGTGGTCCGCGTCTCACCGGCCGCCCGCTCGGCCGGCCCACCGGGCACCCCCTCGGTGACGCTGGCGGTACCTCGGCCGTTCGGGTAGCGTCCTGGGCTGCCACATGGGGGAATCCGGTGCGAAGCCGGAGCTGACGCGCAGCGGTGTGGGACGGCGGGGGGCCGTTTCCGAGCCCGAATGCCCATACGGCGACGCACGACACGAAGCCGTACCACGCGTTCCGGACGGCGGTCCCCGGCCATGCCCCGGCCGTGCTCCGGCACGGTGACGCGCGCCTGCACCGGAGCGGCCGGCGTCCGCCGACTTCAGGAGGACGCCTTGTCCCTTCCCCGAACCTCACGCCGTCTCGCGCTCGCGGTGCCGGCGATGCTCGGCGCCTTCGCGCTCAGCACGCTCCCCGCCTTCGCGACCTCCACCCCCGCGCAGATCGCCACCTCCAAGACCAACGGTGTGGCCTACCTCAAGTCGCTCCAGGCGGCGGACGGTTCGTACGCCGGCTCGGGTCTCTCCAACGAGTGGGCGTTCAGCGCCTTCGCCGCCGCGGGCACCGCCGTCGTCGACGTGGCACCCGGCGGCGACACCACCAAGAACGCCAGAACCGTCTACCGCAACCTGCTGTCGACCGCCGCGTGGCCGTCCGCCACCCCGGTGGTCACCGACTACGAGCGGGGGACGCTGAACGCCTACGCCGCCGGCATCGACCCGGCGCGCGTCTCGGCCTCGCGCAACCTCATCGCGAACATCTACGGGTACTGGCAGACCGCCGAACCGGGCTACTTCGGCCCCTCCGCCAACTTCAACGGCACCGTCTTCGCCGCCCTCGCCCTCGGCGGCGCCAAGACCCAGGCCGGCTCCGCCCGCGTCCCGCAGGCCCTGACGGCCGCGATGGTCGCCCGCCTCCGCGCCAACCAGCACAACGACGGCGGCTGGACCTACCAGAAGGTGGAGGGCAACCCCACCGCCATCAACACCGCGAGCGACATCGACATGACCGGCGCCGCCATGGCCGCGCTGTGCGTCTCCGGCGTCCCGAACACGGACGCGGACGTCGTCCAGGGCAAGAACTTCCTCAAGGGCAAGCTCGTCAGCTCCTCGGGCGCGTTCAACTCCCTCTACGGCGTCAACACCAGCTCCAACGGCTGGGGCGTCTCGGGCCTCAACGCCTGCGGATTCAACCCGCAGTCGGCGGAGTTCACCACCCTCGCCACCAAGACCCCGATCGACTTCCTCCTCGCCAACCAGTACAACCCGGCGGGTGGCTTCAAGTACAAGCCCGCCGACACCACTCCTTCCGCGTACTCCTCGATCGACGCGCTGCGCGCGGTCGCCGGAGGCGGCTTCACCGCGGCCCCGCCGGTCCCGGTCACCCCGGGCGCCCCCCAGTGGGTCGCCCAGTCGACATTCACCCCGGGGACCGCCACCAAGCTCGCGCTCACCGTCGACGACGGCGCCGGCAACCTCAAGGTGTGCGCGGTCTCCTTCACGCCCACGGCGACGACCACGACCCTCGGGGACGTCCTCGCCGCCGCGACGGGCGCCGCCACCCCGTCCGGCTGCGTCACGAGCGTCACCCCCGCGTCGGGTACGGGCGCGATCACCGCGCTCAACGGCAAGGCGAACAGCGGATCGAACACCTGGAAGGTCAGCACCGACGGCTCCGCCTTCACCGGAGCCCTGCGCGAGACGACCGTCAACGTCGGCGACACCATCGCGCTGCGCTGGGGCGCCTGACCCCGGCCCGGGCACGACAGGCGGGCGCCCGTTCGCCCGCCTCCGTCACGAACTGTGATGCAGTCGGACTTGTGAGTGACCGCCCTCCGGGCTTCGGTGCCCGGAGGGCGGTCACTCACGGTGGAAGCCCCTGGGTCCGGGGGAACAGCCCCGGGGCCACCGGGGCCGCGGGCGCGTCCCCGCGGCCCCGTCGCGCGACGCGGAGTGCGTGGTGCTCACCGGCGTAGGAGCCTGGTGGTGTGGTGAAGCCGGGGAAGGCGGTGAACGGCGCGTACCGGCGGAGCTGGCTGCGCGGGGCGCCGCCGCCCCGCTGGGTCCGGGTCCTGCCCGTGCTGCTGCTCGTCGGGGTGGGGGTGGCCTCCCTCACCGACTCCGTCCCGGTGGACATCGGCTTCCTGCTGGGCGCGGTCTCCCCACTGGCCGTCCTGGCCTACGGACCGCTGGCCACGGCCCTCCTCGGCGCCGCGACGATCGCGCTGCTGACCGTTCCCGCCTTCCATCTGGACCGGCCGGGGAACACCGACCTCGTCACCCTCGGCTTCGTCGCCACCCTGAGCGTCTTCGTGTCCTTCGTCCGGGGGCGCAGGGACGAGCAGCTCGACCTGGAACGGGCCGTCGCCGAGACGGCCCAGCGGGCCATCGTCCCCGACGTACGGCGGCGCGTCGGTCCCGTGCGCTGCGCGAGCCTCTACCGGGCCGCCGAGGCGGGCACGCTGGTGGGAGGCGACTTCTTCGACGTCAGGGCCGGCCCCTACGGGGTGCGGGCGGTCCTCGGCGACGTACAGGGCCACGGCCTGTCGGCCGTCGCCACGGTCGCGTCCGTCCTGGGGGCGTTCCGCGAGGCCGTCCTGGACGACGCGGACGCGGAGGCGGTCGCGGCGCGGCTGGACCGCAGGCTCGTGGTCGACTCCGCGCGCACGGAGCATGCCGAACTCTTCGCCACGGCCGTCCTCCTGGACTTCGCCCCGCACGGGCGGGAGGTCCGCGTCCTGGCCTGCGGCCATCCGCCGCCGGTCCTGCTGCGCGGCGGCGCCGTGCGCACCCTCGACCTCGACCCGGGGCCGCCCCTGGGCCTGGGCCTCGCCGACGTGGCGCCCGGAACCGCCGCCACCGTGTCGCTCCGGCCCGGTGACCGGCTCCTCCTCGCGTCGGACGGCGTTCTGGAAGCGCGGGACGCCTCCGGCGCCTTCTATCCCTTCGCCGCACGCCTGGCCCGGATGACCGGCCTCGGACCGGACGAGTTGCCCGCCGCGATCTGGTCGGACCTGAGCCGCTTCGCAGCGGGGATCCAGGACGACGTCACCCTCCTGATCCTCACCCTGGACGCCTCCGGGCCCGACTGACGGCCCGGCGCCGTCCCGTACGGCCGCCCCGACGCGTGTCCTGCCGGTCCGGTCATGTGATCACGATCACTCTGATCGTGGGGTCCCCGTGTCAACCGGGGACCCGGCGGCAGGCGTATGCGGGGTGTAGTCGGAGATGCGGGAGTCGTTCGTTGACGGTCGAGGAGTTCGAAGAGTTCTACGCCCAGGCGGTGGCGCGGCTCACGGGGCAGTTGTACGTGATGCTGGGCGATCTGCACGAGGCGCAGGACGTCGTGCAGGAGGCCTTCGTCAAGGGCTGGAACCGCCGGCGGCAGCTGGACCGGGACGGGCAGCCGGAGGCGTGGATCCGTACGGTCGCCTGGCGCCTCGCGGTCAGCCGATGGCGCTTTCGCCGGCGTACGGCCGAGGCGTGGCGGCGGGACGCCGTGGCACCCGTGGTGGTGGACGGCCCCGAGCCCGACCACCTCGTCCTCGTCGAGGCCATGCGGGGACTGCCGCAGCAGCAGCGCCGCACCCTCGCCCTGCACTACCTGTGCGACCTGAGCGTCGACCAGGTCGCCGCCGAGACGGGCCTCTCGACCGGCACCGTCAAGACCCACCTCTCCCGCGGACGGGCCGCGCTCGCCCACCGCATCGAGGACCCGCGCAGCCCCCGTACCGCCCACCCGTCCAGCGAGGAGGCACCCGATGCATGACTCCCACGGTCCGTCGCAGGACCCCGCCCGCGAGCCGTCCGGCGCCTCCTCCAGCGACCCGCTGAAGTCGCTCTTCGAGCAGGCGGCCGCGGCGGGCCGGGCACGGGCCACGTACGCGCCGGCCGGCGAGATCAGCGCCCGGGGCCGCCGCGTCCACCGGCGCCGGCTCGCTGTGCTCGCCGCGGGAGCCTGCCTGGTCGTGGGCGGGGGAGGAGCCGCCCTGGGCACCCTGCTCGCGGGGCCGCCCCAGCCGGTCGTCCCCGCGACGAGTCCGTCCGTGAGCGGACCGGCCCCCGCCGGCACGACCACCGCACCGCCCCCGACCCTCCCGCCCACGACCCAGCCCCCGTCCGTCGGCGCCACCACCACCCCGCCCGCCGGCATCCCCACCTCCACGACCACCACCCGGCCGGGCGCCACCACGACCACCACTCCGCCCGGGAGCGCCACGACCACCACTCCGCCGGGGGGCGCCGGGTAGCCCCCGGCCGGCCCTCCGCCGACACCCACCGGGCGGGGGAGGGTGGCCCCGGCCCTCCGCCGGCGCACAAGAGAACCGGCAGGGCGGGCCCCCCGGCCCTCCGCCGGCGCCCATCAGAACCGGCAGGCCGGACACCCCCGGCCCTCCGCCGGCCCACACCGAGCAGACCCCACAGGGGACCCGGTCACCTCATCGAGACCGGGTCCCCCGCCCCGCCATGCCCTCGAACGATTGCAGCCCCCCATGACCGTGACAGAAGACGCCCTCCGAGCACCGAGGGCCCACGTCATACCCGACACGCCGCCCCCGCGCCCGCCCCGGCGGCCGCGGCCGCGCCTCCCCCGGGCACTCCGGCTCGACGCCGCCGACCGCGACGTCCTCGCCCTCTACCTGCTCACCCGCGTCACCCTCCTCCTGACCGCCTACTGCACCGCCTGGCTCTTCCCCAGCGACCCCGAGGCCCACCGTCCGGACTCCTTCGCCGAGGTCGTCGGGCGGTGGGACTGGGACCACTACCTGCACATCGCCCGCGACGGCTACTTCCCCGACGACCCGGCCGCCCGCCCCGAGCCGTGGGACAACCGGGAGGCGTTCTTCCCGGGCTTCCCGCTCGCGCTGCGGGCCGCGCACCTCCTGGTGGGCGACTGGACCGCGGCCGGACTCCTCGTCTCCCTGCTCGCCGGCGCCGTCGCCGTCCTCGCCCTCGGGCGCGTCGCGCGGCACCACCTGCCGGAGACGGCCGACTCCCGCCGGGCCGTCCTGCTGCTGCTCGTCTCGCCCTGCGCCGTGTTCCTCGCCGTCGGCTACACCGAGTCGCTGTTCCTCGCCTTCGCCCTTCCCGCCTGGCTCGCCGCCCGCCGCGACGCCTGGCGGCTCGCGGCGCTGCTCACCGCCGGTGCCACCACCGTGCGCGTGACCGGCCTCTTCCTGCTCGCCGCGCTCGTCGTCCACTTCGCCCTCACGGCCCGCCGCCGGGGCCTGGCACGCCGGCTTCCCTGGCTCGCGCTTCCCGCGCTCCCGCCGCTGCTGTACGTCTGGTACCTGCACGGCCGCACCGGGGACTGGATGGCGTGGAAGCACGCCCAGGAGCGCGGCTGGTACCGGGAGTTCCACGCCCCGTGGGAGTCCTGGAGCACCACCTGGAACGCCGCCTTCGGCCACGGCTACTCCACCCCGTACGCGCTCCTGTGGCAGGCCGAACTCGTCGCCATGGTGGTCGGGATCGTGGCCGTCGCCCTGCTCGCCCGCGCCCGCCGCTGGCCCGAGGCGGTCTACGTCGCGCTCAGCCTCTGGGCGCTCGGCACCTCGTACTGGTACATGTCCGTCCCCCGCGCGACGCTGCTGTGGTGGCCCCTCTGGATCGGCCTCGCCGCCTGGACTCTGCGCGCCCCCTGGAGGACGGCCGTCTGGCTGTTCCTGTCCGCCCCGCTCTCCGTCGTCCTCGCCGTCACCTACTTCTCGGGACGCTGGGCGGGCTGAACGTACGGGAACGGCTTCGTCGACGCCCAGGGGGTGCCTCGCCGATCAGACCGGGCTCGTGGCGAGAGGACACCCCTAGGGCGTCGCGACCTCGGCGAGGGGCCTCAGCAGGTACGTGTCCATGATCCAGCCGTGGGTGGCCCGTGCCTCGGCCCGGGCCCGCCGGATCTCGTCGGCGACCTCTCCGAGCGGCCCGGAGACGAGGATCTCGTCCGGGGTGCCGAGGTAGGCACCCCAGTAGATCCACGTGCCCTCGCCGGAGAGGTGCCGGAAGGACTCGTGGGCGTCGAGCATCACGACGACGTCGCCGTCGTCGTTGCCGATCGCGCCGAGCGTCTCGGAGAGCTGTCGCCCGGGGGTGATGTGGAGCGGCCGGCCCACCCGGTTGAGACCGATGCGGTGGCGCGCCGCGAGCGTGGAGACGCTGCTGACGCCCGGGATCACCTCGTAGGTGAACGTCACGTTCCCCCGGGCCGCGATGGACTCCAGGACGGCCAGGGTGCTGTCGTACAAGGAGGGGTCGCCCCACACCAGGAACGCTCCGCGCTGCCCGGGCGCCAACTCGTCCCGGATCAGGCCCTCGCAGAGGTCGGCGCGCCGGCGGCGCCAGTCGTGGACGGCTTCCCGGTAACCGGAGGACGCGTCCTGGGCGCGGTCGCGCCACGGGTCGTCCGCCTCGACGATCCGGTGGGACCCGGAGGCGTGCTCGTCCAGCATGTCGTGCCGGAGCCGGACCAGGGACGCCTTCTCCCGGCCCTTGTCGAGGATGAAGAACACGTCGGTCGTCCGCATGGCCTTCACGGCCGCGAGGGTCAGCTGGTCGGGGTCACCCGAGCCGATGCCGATGACCGCGAGGTGTCTGGTCGTGCCGTCCAACGCCCTGGTGCTCCTTGATCGTGTGTCCACGGGGGAGATTCCCCGCGGAGCCTGCTCAGCTCATGCCCGTGAGCTTCCGTGCGCGGTGAAGGCGCCGGCGGAGCTCGGCGGCCAGATCATCGTGGTCCGGGACGGGGGCGGCCGATCCCAGCCGCTCCTCCACGGTCTGCAAGCACTCGATGAGCTCGTTCAGTCCCTCGCGCAGAGACCGTACCCGCGCCGCCTGGCCGCCCAGCTGCCGGCGGCTCGCCAGCAGGTTGTCGAAGTCGTGTACGGGCAGGACGACGAGCTCCTCCCCGTCGACGACGATGTGTCGGGCGTGCGGCTTCATCTCATCCCCCTGGGGCCGCCTGTCGGTCGGATCGGCGGCATATCAGGATACGGACGAGTGAAGGCGAGAGTTCCCGGGCGAGGGAGCGGGAGAGGGAGCGGGCGCGGCGGCTCGCCCCGGGGGAGAGCCGCCGCACCCGTCGGTCACGGGCGGACCGGGGCGACCCGCGGCGGCGGGTTGGTGCTCGCCGTCTTGTTCAGGGAGAACGACCAGCCCTCGAAGCTGCCCTGCGCCGGCTTGCGGGACGAGGCGCCCGACTGGCTGTAGGTCCAGCTGCCGCCGTTCGGGGCGTGCCAGTACGACCAGTAGGCGGACGCGGGCGGCGTGTTCACGCAGGACTCGGTGGCGGCGGTGGGCTTGCCCTCGATACGGCAGATGAAGGCCTTGCCCCAGCGCTGGGTCCCGGTGACGTCGAAGCCCGCGTTCTCCAGCGCGGCGAGGCCGGTGGCCTGGTCGCCGGGCGCGCAGCGGACGACGGTGCCGCCGCCGAGCTCCTGGAAGTCGACGACGACGGTGACGCCGGTGCTGGTGGGGCAGGTGCCGGCGGTGCCCTTGCCGTTGAGGGCGACGGCGTCGGGAGCCGTCGCGAAGTCGACCGCGCCCAGGCCCAGGACCAGGGCGACGGAGAGGACGGCTGCGCGCAGGCCCCGCAGCACAGGGCGGTGCGTCATTCTCATAGGTGGTTCGCTTCTTTCTCGTTCGGGGCCGCCCCGTGGGTGGAGCGGCCGGGGACGCTCACGCTCCGGCGCGAGGGCCGGGCAGTCGGGGGGTGAAGGAGACGGGCGTCTCGAAGGCGGCCCGGCGGGAGGCGCGTCGCAGGACGGCCAGCACGGCGGGGCCGGTGACGAGGATGGCGACGAGGTTGGTGATCGCGCGGCCCGTGTCCCAGCCGAAGGTGGAGGTGGTGAGGGTGAACAGCACGAAGGTGTGCAGGTTCTCCGCGACGGACGCGCCGGGATCGAAGGAGAGCTGGGTGCCGATACCCGCCGTGAACGGCCAGAACCACATGTTCATGATGAAGCCGAAGAAATAGGCGGAGAACACCCCGTAACCGGCGAGCATCGCGATCTCCGCACGACCCGTGACCCGCTTCGGCAGCAGTCCCGCGCCCAGCCCGATCCAGGCCGAGGACACCATCTGGAAGGGCAGCCAGGGACCGACCCCGGCCGTCAGCAGCGCCGAGGCGAACAGCGAGACGGCACCCAGCACGAAGCCGAAGCCGGGGCCGAAGACCCGGCCCGCGAGGACGAGCAGGAAGAACACCGTCTCGATGCCGGCCGTGCCCGCGCCCAGCGGGCGCAGCCCGGCGTTGACGGCGGACAGCACGCCCAGCAGGGCCAGCACCTTGGGGTCGATGCCGCCCGAGCTCATCTCGGCGAGCACCACGGCCAGGAGCACGGGCATCGCGATGATGAACAGCAGCGGCGCGTCGGCGGAGTGGGCCATCGCCGCCGGCTGCGGCGGCGCGAACAGCGGCCAGAAGAACATCGCGAGACCGGCGATGCTGGCCAGCGTCAGCACCACCGAGGTGCGCAGGCGGATACGGAGGACGGACACCCGGTGGCCCGGCCGCGCGGGCGGAGCGGTACCGAGGGGACTCGTCGTCGTGGTGGTCACGCGGGAACCTCCCGCGCGTCGAGCGCCCGGGCGACCTGTTCGACGGTCAGCCAGGGCTGCGGCGCCAGGACCTTGGCCACCTGAGGCGCGAACGCGGGCGAGGAGACGACGACGTCCGCCGTCGGCCCGTCGGCGACGATCTCGCCCTCCGCCATGACCACGACCCGGTCGGCGGCGCCCGCCACGAACTCCACGTCATGGGTGGCGACGACCACGGCCCGGCCGTGCGCGGCGAGTTCGCGTACGACCTCGGTGAATCGTTCCTTCGCGTGGTAGTCCAGGCCGCGGGTCGGCTCGTCGAGCAGCACCACACCGGGGGCCGCCGTCAGCTGAACCGCCAGCACCAGGGCCAGCTTCTGGCCCTCGGACAGATCCCTGGGATGACGTCCGCCGGGGATGCCGGGGGCCAGCGAGTCGAGGAGGGCCCGGCAGGTGCCGGCCGCGACCGCCGACTCGGTGTCGCTCTGGGCACACTCCGCCTCGACGGTCTCCAGATAGAGCAGGTCACTGGCCGTCTGCGGGACCAGGCCCACCAGCGCCCTCGCCTCGCGGGCGGACGCCTTGCCGGGGTCCGTGCCGGAGACGTCCACGCGGCCGGAGCGGCGTGGGCCGGAGCCCTGCAGGGCCCACAGCAGGGAGGACTTGCCGGAGCCGTTGCGGCCCATGAGCGCGGTGACCTCGCCCTCGCGGAGCTCGACGGAGACCGCCTTCACGGCCAGGTGCCGGCCGTAGGCGACCGTCACCTTGTCGGCGGACAGCGCCGTCTCCCCGGCTTCCGGACGTGCCGCCGGAGTGGGTTCCAGAGCGGCCAGCCGGTCCCGCAGCGCGGCCGAGGAACGGCGCGCGTCGCGTACCGAGAGCGGCAACGGCCGCCAGCCCGCCAGACGGCCGAGCCGGACGACGGGCGGGGCCACGTCGCTGCCCGTCATCAGCTCGGCCGGCGCGCCCTCGCGGACCCGCCCGTCACCCGTCAGGTGCAGCAGCCGGTCGGCGTACTGGAGGACCCGTTCCACGCGGTGCTCGGCGACCAGGACCGTGGTGCCCAGGTCGTGCACCAGGCGCATGATCGCCGCGAGCACCTCCTCGGCCGCCGTCGGGTCCAGGGCTGAGGTCGGCTCGTCCAGCACGAGCACCCTCGGATGCGTGGTGAGCACCGAACCGATCGCCACACGCTGCTGCTGACCGCCGGACAGGGTGCGCAGCGCGCGGCGGCGCAGGTCGGCGATGCCGAGCAGGTCGAGCGTCTCCTCGACGCGCTTGCGCATGACCTCGGGCCGCAGCCGCAGCTGCTCCATCCCGTACGCCAGTTCCTCCTCGACGGTGTCGGTCACGAACCCGGCGAGCGGATCCTGGCCGACCACGCCGACGAGATGCGCGAACTCCTGCGGCGGGTGGTGCGCCGTGTCCTGCCCGTCGACGGCGACGCGGCCCCGGAGATGCCCGCCGGTGAAGCGCGGCACCAGTCCGTTGACGGCGCCGAGCAGCGTCGACTTCCCGACGCCGGTGCGACCGGTCACCAGGCACAGCTCGCCCTCGCCGATGGACAGGTCGACATCGAGCAGGGAAGGCCGGTCGGCCCCCGCGTAGGAGAACGTCACCTCGTTGAACTCGATCATGCGACGGGCTCCTTGGACGGTACGGGCGGTGCGGTCTCGCTGTGGACCGGCTCGGAGGGGGCGTCCTCCGGCGGGTCCGACAGGAGCTCGGGCGGCGGCGCGAGCCAGGCCGGCAGCACGCCGGTGAGGATCGCGGCCGCGGGCAGCAGGGAGAGTTCGGGCCAGGTGAGCGGGCTGAGGGTGGGGTAGAGGTTCGCGGGATCGACCTTGGTGGTGGCGTACATCAGGCCGGCCGCGGCCAGCCCCGAGACGACGACGGCCACCTCGCCCGCGCGCCAGGAGTCGGGCCGGTAGCGGGTGCGCCGCAGCCTCCGGCCGCCGATCAGGAACCCCGTGGTCGCGACGGCCAGACCGGCGGCCAGCATCGGGGTGCCGAGATAGCGGGGCGTCGAGGCGTCCATCACCCCGTACAGCCCGGCGCAGACACCGAGGAGACCGGAGATCACCAGAGTGCCGGTGAGGAACCGGGCCCCGGGTGAGATGCGCCCGGTGCGTCCGTAGCCGTGCGAGGCCATCGCGGCGGCCAGGGCCAGAGAACGCGTCAGCGCGTCCTCCAGCACCGGGATGACGATGCCGCGCAGCGCACGCGCACCCTTCTGGCCGCCTGCCCGCAGACGCCGGGCGCGGCGGACCCGCTGGACGCTCTCGACCAGCTGCGGCGCGAACGTCAGGGCGACGACGACCGACGTGCCGATCTCGTAGAGCGCCCCGGGCAGGGCTTTGAGCATGCGCTTGGGGTTGGCCAGGGCGTTGGCCGCGCCCACGCACACCAGCATGGTGGCGAGCCGCAGCCCGTCGTAGAACCCGCCCAGAAGCTGTTCGGCGGCGACCGCGCCGAACAGCCTGATGCCCGCGGCCCACGCGGGCAGGGGGATCTCGGGGAGGACGAACAGGACGGTGTCGCCCTGCCCGCCGCCGAAGACGATCCGGAAGACCACCCGCATCGTCACGATGAAGGCGCCGAGCATCAGGTACATCCGGAAGGCGAGCGCCCAGGGCGCGTCGCCGCGTCGCCTGACCACCACGTATCCGCAGACGGAGAGGATCAGGACGAGCAGCAGCGGGTTGGTCGTACGGCTGGCGGCGGTGGCCATGCACAGGGCCCACAGCCACCACGCGCCGGGATGGACGGCGCGTGGCAGCGGCGGGTGGAACGGGAGGAGACGAGGGCTCACGGAGTCTCGCCCGGCTCTCCGGCGGCGCGACGGCGTCGCCAGGCGGTGACGCAAGCCGCGGCCGCGAGGGCCGTCGCTCCGGCGATCCCCACCAGGGTGCTGGTCGGGATGCCCTGCTCGGCGGTCGCGTCCGCCTGCTGGAGGCCGTCGGCCCCCACCCCGGTCCACGCCGGCGCCTCGCTGGGCGGGCCCGGGGTGCCGGGCAGCGGCTGGGCCGACGTCGGGGCGGACGTCGAGGGGGACGCGGAGGCGGAGCGCGACGTGGAGGGGGTGGGGGAGGTGCTGTTCGGCCCCGCGGTCCGGTCGGCCGCGGGGGCGCCGGTCGTCGGGCCGGGAGCCGACGTACCGGGCTCCCGGTCCTGGCCCGGCGCGACCGAGTCGCCCCGGCCCGCGCCACCGTCGGCCGGTGCGCCGCCCCCGGTGGAGGCACCGCCGCCGGAGGACCCGCCGCCCGGCGTGCCGCCTCCGCCGGAGGACGATGCTCCGCCGCCGGAGGATCCGCCGCCGGGCGTGCCGCCTCCGCCGGAGGACGACCCTCCGGACGTGGACGATCCACCGCCGGTGGAGCCGCCTCCGGTGGAGCCGCCTCCGGTGGAGGATCCGCCGCCCGACGTGCCGCCCCCGCCGGAGGACGACCCGCCGGACGAGGAACCACCGGAGTTCGACCCGCCCGAGTTCGATCCGCCGGAGCTGGACCCTCCCGACGAGGACCCACCGGACGAGGAACCGCCCGAGGTGCCCGGTTCCGTGGTGGGCGGGGGAGGTGCCGTGACCGGGCGCTGCGGTGCGATCCGTGGCGGCGGATTGGTGGTGGACGACTTGTTCTTCGAGAACGACCAGCCCTCGAAGCTGCCCGTCGGCGGCTTGCGGTTCGTCACGCCCCACTGGCTGTACGTCCAGTTCCCGCCGTTCGGGGCATGCCAGTAGGACCAGTAGGCGGACGCCGGCGGGGTGTCGATGCACGGCTCGCTGCCCGGTCCCGGCTTGCCCTCGATGCGGCAGATGAACGCCTCGCCCCAGCGGTTGGTGCCGGCGATCTGGATGCCGGCGTTCTTCAGCGCGGCATGCCCGGTCGACTGACTGCCCCGGGCACAGCGGATGATGAGCGGTCCGCCGAGCTCCTGGAAGTCGATGACGACGGTGACGCCGTCGTCGTCCGGGCAGAACCCCGGGGTGCCGCGGCTCTGGTCGACGGAGTACGCGGCCGGCGCCGAGGCCAGGCCGAACCCGGCCGTGCCGAGGAGAAGGGCGAGGGCGAGCAGCCCCGAGCGGAGCCGCTGCCCCCGTGGCGTCGTGGACGTCACGTGTGGGACCCCTGCCTGCGCCTGCCTGCGCGGAGCGCGGCGTAGCCGGCCGCGGTCAGCGCCGCGGCGCCGCCGCCGAGCAGCAGGACGCCGCCGCTGCCCGTGCTGGCCAGCGCGCCGCCGCCACCGGTGGATCCCGAACCGGAACCCGAACCGGAGCCCTGGTAGGGCGCGGTGGTGTCCGTCGGCGACGTGGTCGCTCCGGACGCGGTGCGCGACGGCGTGCCGCCGGCGGAGTGGGACGGGCTGCCGGTCGGCGTGCCGGCGGTACCGCTCGCGGTGCGCGACGGCGTAGCGGTCGGCGTGCCGGAGGGCGTACCGGCGGTGCCGCTCGGGGTGCCGGCGGTGTGGCTCGGCGTGCGGGACGGCTCGCCCGAGGTGGTCCGGGAGGGCGTGCCGCTCGGGGTCTTCGAGGGGTCCTTCGTCGGCGTGTCACTCGGGTCGGGACCCGGGTCGGGCGTCGTGACGCCGACCTTCCCCAGCGGGATCTGCGCGAGGGCGAGCAGGGCCTGCGGCGTGGAGCGGCGCCACTGGTCGCGCTGGAACTCCGGGATGCCGTCCGTCTTGGCGCCCGCGAGCGCCTCGTCGTTGTAGGCGATGGCGCCGGCCTCTGCGGACGCGGCGCCCGCGGTCGACGCCGTGAGCTGGTGCGCCTTGATCCAGGAGGCCGCCTCGTCGGCCTCGGCCTGGTGCCCCGTGGCCGCGAGGGCCTGACCGCCGAGACCGGTGCTGTTCGCGTTGGGGAAGTCCGTGGGGCCGGAGCCGTTCAGCGAGCCGTCGGCGTTCTGGATCCCGGCCAGCCAGTCACCGCCCTTCGCCGCGGCCGCGGCGGCACCCTCCGCGCCGTCCTCGGCCGCGGCCAGCAGCGCCTGGACCGCCATGGCCGTGGAGTCCGGGTCGAGCACCGCGTCCGCCCCCTGGGCGTCGCAGTCCCCGGTGACGGTGTCGCCGCCGAAGGCGTACGGGTAGAGCCGGAAGCCACCGGCCGCGCACTGCTGGTCGATCAGGAAGTCGACGGCGTTCTGCGGGACGTCGCCGCTGCGGGCCAGGCCCAGCACGGCCAGGGACTGGCCGAAGGTGTTCGCGGTCTCGCTGCCCTCGACGATCTTGTCCTTCAGCCGGCCGTTCTCCAGCCCGGCCGAAGGACCGGCTATGAGGTCGACCGTCTCCTGACGGAGGTCGTACGCCCCGAACTTCGCGGGGTCCTCCCCCGCGGCCACGGCGGCGTAGAGGAGCTTGGCCGTGGCACCCGATATGCGGTGGCCGGGCTTTCCCCAGGCGTCGTTGCTGTTGTAGTCGCGCACGTGCGCCTTGAGGGCCGCCACGATCCCGTCGGCCGCCTTGTCGTCCGCCCCCGTCGCCTTGAGCGCGACGAGGGTGTCGATGGTCAGACCCCAGTCGGACCCGGAGAAGAACGGGATGCCGCCGTCGACGAGCTCGCCCGCCTGCCAGCGGGCGGCGTCGGCGGCGGCCGTGGGCTGAGGCGCGGCGACCGCGCCGCCCCCGGAGGAGATCAGGACGGCGGCGAGGAACGTGCCCCCGGCTCCGAGAGAGGCGGCGAGCTTGACCGGTGGTCTGGCGCCGGGCATGGCACAGATCCCTTCGACGGGGCCCGCGGTGACGGGCCCCGGAAGGCCGCGACGGCGGGAACCCGCGCGCTCGCTCTCGCGTGCGGCCGGTTCCGGACAGTCGTCGCCCGGGCTCCGTCACCGCAGACCATGGCAGTGAGAAGCAGGAGGCCCTCCAACGGGTGATCCGACTCGCGGCGCGGGACGCGACGCTCACGGTTGCAGGTCAGTGCCGGATTTGCACCGGCTTTCCCCTGATTGGCGGGCATTCAGTTGTCCTCCGCCACAGGCGGAACGGGCGCATCCTATGCATCTTCGTACGAGGGTTTCCAGCCTGGTCAGATGCGGTGCACGCCACATCCGGCGCCTCGGGACGCCTGCCACCACGACCCGAGGCGAGGGGAGTGCTCAGGTGTGGTCGAAGCGGGGTGCGCGTTTGTCCACGAAGGCCGACATGCCCTCCTTCTGGTCGGCGGTGGCGAACACGGCGTGGAAGAGGCGCCGTTCGAACCGCACGCCTTCGGTGAGCGTGGTCTCGAAGGAGCGGTTGACGGCCTCCTTGGCCATCATGGCGACGGGCTTGGACATGTCCGCGATGGCGGTGGCCACGGTGAGGGCCTCGGCGAGCAGATCGGCGGCGGGGACGATCCGGGAGACGAGACCGGCCCGCTCGGCCTCCTCCGCGTCCATGGTGCGGCCGGTCAGACACAGCTCCATGGCCTTCGCCTTGCCGACCGCCCGGGTGAGGCGCTGGGAGCCGCCGATCCCGGGGATCACGCCGAGCTTGATCTCGGGCTGGCCGAACTTCGCCGTGTCGGCGGCGAGGAGGACGTCGCACAGCATGGCCAGCTCGCAGCCTCCGCCCAGGGCGTAGCCGGCCACCGCCGCGACGGTGGGGGTGCGGAGCTGCCCGACGCGGTCCCACGCGGTGAACCAGTCCGAGAGGTACATGTCCATGTAGCTCCGCGGCCGCATCTCCTTGATGTCCGCGCCCGCGGCGAAGGCCCTGGCCGAGCCCGTGATCACGATGCAGCCGACCTCGGGGTCCCGGTCCAGCTCCTCCGTGGCGGCCACGACCTCGGTCATGAGCCGGAGGTTCAGCGCGTTCAGGGCCTCGGGCCGGTTGAGGGTGAGGAGGGCGACGCGGCCCTTCCGTTCCAGCAGGATCGTCTCGTAGGTCACGCGGAGGCTCCGTTCGGGTCGGCTTCCACCGGCCGCAGGGTGCGGACGATGGCCGAGAAGTCCAGTTCCGCGCCCGCGCCCTCGGCGAACGCGGTGTACATGGCCGCCGCCTTGAGCGCGAGCGGCGCGTCCACGCCTCCCGCGCGCAGGGCGTTGGCGGCGAGGCCGAGGTCCTTCGCCATCAGCGGGGCGGCGAACCCGGGCCGGTACGCGCGGTTGGCGGGGCTGGTGGGGACCGGCCCGGGGACAGGGCAGTTGACGGTCAGCGCCCAGCACTGGCCCGAGGCCGTGGAGGCGACGTCGTAGAGGGCCTGGTGGTCGAGGCCGAGGCTCTCGGCGAGGACGAACGCCTCGCTGACACCGATCATCGACACCGCGAGGATGAGGTTGTTGCAGATCTTCGCTGCCTGTCCGGCCCCCGGCCCGCCGCAGTGCACGACCTTCCTGCCCATGGCGCCGAGCAGCGGCTCGGCGGCGGCGAACTCCTCCGCGCCACCGCCGGCCATGAAGGTGAGCGTCGCCGCCTCCGCCCCCACGACACCGCCCGACACGGGGGCGTCGAGCCCCCGGTGACCGGCCGCCACCACCGCCTCGTGCGCGGCACGGGCGTCCGCCACGTCGATGGTGGAGCAGTCGACGAACAGCGTCCCGGGGCGGGCCGCGGCCAGCAGCCCCTGCTCCCCGTAGAGGGACAGGACGTGACGGCCCGCCGGCAGCATGGTGACGACCACGTCGGCCTCCGCCGCGGCCGAGACCGCCGATGCCGCGGGCTCGACGCCGGCGGCGGCCGCGGCGGCGACCAGCTCGGGCACCAGGTCGAAACCGAGGACACGATGCCCCGCCTTGGCCAGGTTGGCGGCCATCGGGCCGCCCATGTGTCCGAGACCGATGAACGCGAGGGTGGTGCTCACCAGACGACCTCCTGGTCCGAAGGGTTCGCGGCGAGCATCGGCTCGTCCGCGTCGAGCGGCGCGAAGTAACCGTCCACCACGGCTGGTTCGACCTCCTCCAGAGTGGCGGGGCTCCAGCGCGGGTTCCTGTCCTTGTCGACGACCTGGGCGCGGATGCCCTCCACCAGATCGGCCGAGGACAGGGCCGCGCACGAGACGCGGTACTCCTGCGCCAGCACCCGCTCCAGCGGACCGAGCCGCCGCGCCCGGCGCAGCGCGGACAGCGTGACCTTCACCGCCGTGGGCGACTTGGTGAGGAGGGTGTCGGCCGCCCGCGTCGCCTCCGGCCGGCCCGCCTTCCGGAGCCGCGACACGATCTCCTCGGCCGTGCCGGCGGCGTAGCAGCGGTCGATCCAGTCGCGCGCCGCGTCCAGCTCGCCGGGCGGCGGCTGGGTCACATGGCGCTCCAGTACGGCGCGGACCGGATCGGTCGCCAGTTCGCCGGCCAGGTCCGGCAGGGCCGCGGCCGGGACGAAGTGGTCGGCGAGGCCGCACAGCAGCGCGTCGGCGGCTCCGACGGGCGCCCCGGTGAGGGCGAGATGGGTGCCCAGCTCGCCGGGGGCCAGGGCCAGCAGATAGGTGCCGCCGACATCGGGGACGAAACCGATGCCCGTCTCGGGCATGGCGACCCGGGACCGCTCGGTGACGATCCGTACGCTGCCGTGGGCGGAGACTCCGACGCCCCCGCCCATCACGATGCCGTCCATGAGGGCGACGTAGGGCTTGGGGTAGCGGGCGATGAGCGCGTTGAGCCGGTACTCGTCGCGCCAGAAGTCCGCCGAGGCGGTGCCGCCGGTCCTGGCGTCCTCGTGGATGGCGCGGATGTCGCCCCCGGCGCACAGGCCGCGGTCGCCGGCGCCGTCGATGACGACGACCTCGACGCGGGGGTCGTCGGCCCACGCGGTCAGGGCCTCCTCGATCCGGAGCACCATGGGGTGGGTGAGGGCGTTGAGCGCCTTGGGACGGTTGAGGGTGACGTACCCGGCACGGCCCTCGGTGCGGAGAAGGACGTGGTCGTGTACGGGCGGGGTCTCGTGGGTCATCGCAGGTTCTCCGTGAGTCCGCGCGCGACGATCACGCGCATGACCTCGTTGGTGCCTTCCAGGATCTGATGGACCCGCAGGTCGCGGACGATCTTCTCGATGCCGTACTCGCTCAGGTAGCCGTAGCCGCCGTGGAGCTGGAGGGCCGCGTCGGCCACCGTGTAGCCGGTGTCGGTCGCGAAACGCTTGGCCATCGCGCACAGGCGGGGGGCCGGCGGGTCACCGGCGTCCAGCGCCCGTGCGGCCTCCCGCACCAGCGCGCGGGCCGCGGCGAGTTCGGTGGCCATGTCGGCCAGCCGGAACTGGAGCGCCTGGGCGTCCAGGAGCCGCGCCCCGAAGGCCTCGCGGCCGGCGAGATGGACCAGGCTCCGGTCCAGCGCGCTCTGCGCACCGCCCAGCGAGCAGGCGGCGATGCCCAGGCGGCCGCCGTTCAGGCCGCTCATCGCGATGCGGAATCCGTCGCCCTCCGCGCCGAGCCGCCGGTCGCGGGGGATCCGTACGCCGTCGAGGACGACCTGGCGGGTGGGCTGGGCGTTCCAGCCCATCTTCCGCTCGTTGGGCCCGAAGGACACCCCGGGATCGTCACGCTCGACGACGAAGGCGGAGATCCCGCCCGGGCCGGGTGCGCCCGTCCTGGCCATCACGACGTACACCCCGGCGGCGCCCGCCCCGGAGATGAACTGCTTCACCCCGGACAGGACGTAGTGGTCGCCCTGCCGCTCGGCGCGGGTGCTCAGGGCGGCGGCGTCGGAGCCGGCGCCCGGCTCGGTCAGGCAGTAACTGCCCAGGACGGCCGCGGAACACAGGTCCGGCAGCCAGCGCGCGCGCTGGGCGGCGTCGCCGTACCGGTCGATCATCCAGCCGACCATGTTGTGGATGGAGAGGTACGCGGCGATGGACGGGCAGCCGGTGGCCAGCGTCTCGAAGACGACGACGCCGTCACTGCGGCTCAGGGCCGAACCGCCGTGCTCCTCACCGACGTACACCCCGCCGAGTCCGAGCTCCGCGGCCCGGCGGATCACGTCGACGGGGAAGTGCTTGTCCTGGTCCCAGGAGACCGCGTGGGGGGCCAGCTGCTCCTGCGCGAAGTCGAGGGTCACCTCGGCCAGCGCCAGCTGGTCCTCGGTCATGGTGCTCATCGCGCTCACCCCATCGTCGGGATCGTGAAGCTCGCACCCTCCTTGACCCCCGAGGGCCAGCGCGAGGTGACGGTCTTGGTGCGGGTGTAGAAGCGGATCGAGTCCGGTCCGTGCTGGTTCAGGTCGCCGAAGCCGGAACGCTTCCAGCCACCGAACGTGTGGTAGGCCACCGGCACGGGGATCGGCACGTTCACGCCGACCATGCCGGTGTTGACCCGGCGGGTGAACTCGCGGGCGGTGTCCCCGTCCCGGGTGAAGATCGCCACGCCGTTGCCGTACGGGTGCTCGCTGGGCAGCCGCAGCGCCTCGTCGAAGTCGGCGGCCCGGACGACGGAGAGGACCGGGCCGAAGATCTCCTCCTGGTAGACCCGCATCCGCGGGGTGACGCGGTCGAAGAGGGAGGCGCCGGCGAAGAAGCCGTCCTCGTGCCCGGCGAGGGCGAACCCGCGTCCGTCGACGACCAGTTCGGCTCCCTCGCCGACGCCGATGTCGACGTACCGGCGCACCCGGTCGAGCGCGTCCCGGCTGACCAGGGGACCGAAGTCGGCCTCGGGGTCGTCCGACCTGCCGATCCTGAGGCCGGCGATGCGCTCCTTCAGCGCGGCGACGAGGCGGTCCGCGGTCTCCTCGCCGACAGGCACGGCCACGGAGATGGCCATGCAGCGCTCGCCGGCCGAGCCGTAGCCGGCCCCGACGAGGGCGTCGACGGCCTGGTCGAGGTCGGCGTCGGGCATGACGATCATGTGGTTCTTGGCGCCGCCGAAGCACTGGGCGCGCTTGCCGTGGGCGGCCGCGGTGGCGTAGATGTGCGCCGCGATGGGAGTGGAGCCGACGAAGCCGAGGGCCTGCACGCGCGGGTCCTCGAGGAGGGTGTCGACGGCCTCCTTGCCGCCGTTCACCACGTTCAGCACGCCCGCCGGAAGCCCTGCCTCCAGGAAGAGTTCGGCGAGGCGGAGCGGTACGGAGGGGTCGCGCTCGGACGGCTTGAGGATGAAGGCGTTCCCGCAGGCCAGTGCGGGGGCCGCCTGCCACAGCGGAATCATGGCCGGGAAGTTGAAGGGCGTGATGCCCGCGACGACGCCCAGCGGGACGCGCAGCGAGTGCACGTCGATCCCGGTGCCCGCGTTGTCGGTGAACTCCCCCTTGAGCAGGTGGGGGATGCCGGCCGCGAACTCCACCACCTCCAGGCCGCGTTGGAGGTCGCCATGGGCGTCCGCCACGGTCTTGCCGTGCTCGGCGGAGAGCAGCCGGGCGAGGTTCTCCCGCTCGCCCTCGACGAGCTGGAGGAAGCGCAGGAGAACCCGGGCGCGCTTCTGGGGGTTCCACTCGCCCCACTCGCGCTGGGCCTCGACGGCGTCGGAGAGGGCGTGCTCGGTGTCGGCGCGCCCGGCCAGCGGGACGCGGGCCTGGACGGCGCCGGTGTTCGGGTCGTACACGTCGGCGTACAGGCCCGACGTGCCGGTGACGTGCTTTCCGCCGATGAAATGGGTGAGTTCACGGACCATGGATGCCTGCTCTCGTCAGGTGGGATCCGGGGATGGCGCGGCACACCGCCGCACGCGCCGGGTGGGGCGCGGAGCGAAGGGCATGCCTCGGGACAGCGACGGCGCGGGACCGTCGCAGAGCTAGGTGGACGCGGGAGACGCCGTCCGCTCCGCCGGATCACCAGGGTCGTGGGTACCAACCGGTGCCATGCGTGTCTGCTCCATCCTCGTGGACAACACGGAACGTCCGCGGCCGGTATCCTGACTCCCGGATCTCCGCGTGCCGCCCGCCTTCCCGACCGATCGGTCAGTGGCGTGTGGATGGCAGCACACTCCCCGGTCACAGTGGCGGGACCGTGCCGGACTCACACCGGCTTCCCTGCACCGCGGACCTTGTGCCCCGAAGATATAGTTGGACGTCCTAGTAAGTCCAGGGCCGTCACCCGCGCGCCTACAGTCGGCGCATGCGCATCGTCTCCCTGCTGCCGGCGGCCACGGACATCGTGGCCGACCTCGGACTCGCCTCCCACCTGGTCGGACGCACCCACGAATGCGACTGGCCGCCCGCCGAGGTCGCCTCCGTACCCGTCGTCACGCGGGCCGAATTCGACGCGAACTCGCTCAGCAGCCGGGAGATCTCGGCCGCGGTGGGCGGCGCGGAGCACCGCGGGTCCTCGCTCTACACCCTGGACACGGAAGCCCTCGCCGCGCTCGCTCCGGACGTCCTGCTCACCCAGGACCTCTGCCGGGTCTGCGCCGTGTCCTACGAGCCGGTCTCCCGCGCGGCGCGACTCCTGGACGCCGGCCCCCGCGTCCTGAGCCTGGAGCCCCGCACCCTGGACGACGTCCTCGACTGTCTCGTCACGGTGGGCGAGCTCCTGGGCGTCCGCGAGGCGGCCGAGCGCCGGCGGGCGGAGTGGCGCGGCCGGCTCGACGAGGTCCGGTCGGCCACGGCGGCCCGGCCGCGCCCGCGGGTCGTGGCCGTCGAGTGGCTCGACCCGCTCTGGCCCGCCGGGCACTGGGTGCCGGAGCAGATCGCCCGCGCGGGCGGCGAGGCGCTGCTCGCCGCCCCCGGGGAGCACACCGCGCCGATGACGTGGGAAGCGGTCCGGGCGGCCCGCCCGGACGTCCTTCTGCTGCTGCCGTGCGGGTTCCCTCCCGAACGGACCCTGACCGAGCTCGACCTGCTCACGGCGCTGCCCGGCTGGGCGGACCTTCCCGCCGTCCGCTCGGGCGAGGTGTGGGTCCTGGACGGGCCCGCCTACTTCAACCGGCCGGGACCTCGCGTCGTCCGGGGCGCGGAGGTCCTCGCCCACGTGCTGCACGGCGTACGGGTGGGGGAGCCCGTCACCGAGGCGGAGGCGCGGCGGCTGCCCCGGACCTGACGCCTACCTCTGGTCGCGGGCCACCGGGTACGGGACGAAGGTGCTGCTGCTCTCGTCGACGGCCAGCGTCCGGCCGAGGGGCGGGACGGCGCGCTGGGGACAGTCGAGGCGTTCGCAGAGCCGGCAGCCCATGCCGATCGGGGTGGCGGCCGAGGTGTTGTCGAGGTCGAGGCCGTCGGAGTACACGAGCCGGTGGGCGTGGCGGAGTTCGCAGCCCAGGCCGATCGCGAAGGTCTTGCCCGGTTCGCCCCAGCCGCCGCGGTGCCGGGTGACGGCCCGGGCGGTCCACAGGTACCGCTGCCCGTCGGGCATCGCCGCGATCTGGACGTGGATGCGGCCGGGCGCGGCGAATGCCTCGTACACGTTCCACAGGGGGCAGGTGCCGCCGGCGCGGGAGAAGTGGAAACCGGTGGCGGACTGGCGCTTCGACATGTTGCCGGCCCGGTCGACGCGGACGAAGGAGAAGGGCACCCCGCGCAGCCGGGGGCGCTGCAGGGTGCTCAGACGGTGGCAGACCGTCTCGTAGCCGAGCCCGAAACGGTCGGTGAGCCGCTCGATGTCGTAGCGGACCTCCTCGGCGGCCGTGTGGAAGGCGCCGTAGGGGAGGATCAGGGCGGCGGCGAAGTAGTTGGCGATGCCGATGCGGGCGAGGCGATGGGCGGGGGAGCCGGGCTCGAAGTCCTCGGTGGCGAGCCGGTCCAGCTCGTCGTCGTACTCCAGCAGGGCGAGCTGGGTGGCCATCCGGAAGGCCTGCTGGCCCGGCCGCAGCCGCCCGGAGAGGTGCAGCACCCGGCTCGCCGCGTCGTAGTGATGCAGCCGGTCGGAGTCGGCGGCGAGCCGGATCCGGTGCCGCTCGTCGAGCCGCCGGGCGAGGTTCTGGAGCACGTCCCCGGGGCGGATGCCGATCTCGCGGGCCAGCTTCTCGGCGGCGAGGTCGCTGTCGTGGAGGTAGTTCTGCCGCCGGTAGAAGAACTCCCGGATCTCCTCGTGCGGGGAGCGCGGCGCGGCGGCACCCGAGTCGTCCCGGCCGTCGGCCGCGTCGGCGAGCCGCTCGGCGAGCTGCTGGCTCCGGCGGCCGAGGTCGACGAGGACGGAGGCGACGGCCGGCATCCGCTGCGCCAGCTCGGCCAGGTCCGAGGCCGAGACCCGGGCGGAGGCGACCTCACCGGCCAGGGCCTCGCGCAGGTCGGCCACGAGCCGGCTGGTGTCGCGCTCGGAGAAGAACCCGGGATCGACGCCGAACGCCTCGGTCAGGCGCAGCAGCACCGGCACGGTCAGAGGGCGTGAGTCGTGTTCCATCTGGTTCAGGTAGCTCGGCGAGATCCCGAGGACCCGGGCCAGCTCGGCCTGGCTCATCCGCCGTTCCTCGCGCAGCCGGCGCAGGCGCGCCCCCGCGTACGTCTTGGCCACCCGTACTCCTCCGCCGTTCGCTCGACCGGCCCTCAGCGTACGCGCGAATCCGCCGTTGCCAAGCTTCGCAACCTTCGCAGATCGAGATCGGAAGATTCGCAGAACTTGGCGGTCCTCGCTCCTTGCTGGCACTGGGTGCCAGTGCCAGAGTGGAGCTGTGGCCGCCGGACCCCGGCGACCGAGGAGAACGATCAGGGCACGACGAGTGCCCTGACGTCGGAGATCCCGGCAGTTCCAGTCGGTCGACCGCGCGATTGCTCCGATCCCCTTCCGTGGGTCCGGCGGCTGCGATCCCTCTGTCGAGGCACATGGTGCCATCGGCTCCTGTTGTCCGGCGGGAGCGTTGGCATCTCACACGATTCAGGTGGCGGGACCGCCACGGCCGCGGAGAGAACGGCCGGGCGGCGCGGGAGCCGGAGCGGCGTCGGGCGACGGACGCGCGCGGAGAGCGGCTCCCCATCGACGACCGGGGCTGAGGGCCCGGTTCCGCCGTCGGGCTGAGGGGCCCGGCGGCATGTGGAGGAAGGGGTGCGGTGGAGTGGTGCCACCGCACCCCTCTCCGCGTTCCCGTCGCGACGCCACGCCCCTCGCGGGGAGGGCGGAACCGGCCCCGTGTCTCGTCAGCCGGCCGACGAGACCGCCCCGGCGACCCGGACGGCGTCCGCCGTCGCGCCGACGTCGTGGACCCGCACGGCCCACGCCCCCTCGTAGGCCGCGATCGCGGACACGGCGGCGGTCGCGGCGTCCCTCGCGTGGGCGGGAGGCGGTGTGCCGTCCGCGTCCGCGAGGACGTGCCCCAGGAACCTCTTCCGTGAGCCGGCCACCAGGACGGGGAGGCCCAGCGCGCGCAGCTCGGCGAAGCCGCCGAGCAGAGCGAGATCGTGCTCCGGCCGCTTCGCGAAGCCGAGCCCCGGATCGAGGACGAGCCGCTCCGGACCGATCCCCGCGGCGACGACCGCCTCGACGCGCGCCGCGAGCTCGTCGACGACCTCCCGCACCACGTTCCCGTACACGGCCCTGCTCGCCATGTCGTGGCTGAAGCCGCGCCAGTGCATCACGACGAACGGGACACCGCAGGCCGCCACGGCGGGGAGCATGGCCGGATCGGCGAGACCTCCGCTGACGTCGTTGACGAGGGCGGCACCCGCCTCGACCGCGCGCGCCGCGACGGAGGCGCGCATCGTGTCGACCGAGACCAGGACGCCCTCGGCGGCCAGTTCCCGTACGACGGGGACGACGCGGCGCAGTTCCTCCTCCTCGTCGACGCGCGTGGCGCCGGGACGGGTGGACTCGCCGCCCACGTCGACGAGGTCGGCGCCCTCGGCCACGAGATCCAGACCGTGCTTGACCGCCGTGGCCGGATCGAACCACCGGCCGCCGTCGGAGAAGGAGTCGGGCGTCACGTTCACCACGCCCATGACCGCGCACCGGTCCCATCCGGGCAGACCGGCCACCGAGCCGCGCCCGGGACGGCCCTGGACGGTCACGACGGAACCCCGGTCCGCCGGGCGACCCGGGGCCGGAGGGCCTCGCCCGCGAAGAAGGCCGGCAGCTCGCGGGAGACCAGGGACCGTTCGAGGAGTTCGCGGGCCTCCGCGGCGAGGGCGTCCGGCCGCTCCGCGGTGAGAGCGGCGGCCTCGGCGGCGATCAGGCCGAACAACCGCTCCTGGGGCACGAGCCGTTGCCGGAGCCACTGCCAGAGCCGGGCACGCGCGAGCTCCGCACCGGCGGCGTCGGCCAGGACCGCGTCGGGCGCGACCGTACCGGTCCCCCTCAGCCAGGCGTCGAAGTACCTCAGCGCGACGGCCACGTCCGCGCTCATCCGCGCGGTCTCCGGCACAGGCGCGGTGCGGTGCAGGGTGAGCAGGTCGTCGGCGCGCACCCGGACGGAGTCGAGGGTGCGGTGGATCTGGTGGGGACGGCCGGTGAGGTGGCGGTCGAACACCTCCGCGCAGAGCGGCACCAGGCCGGGATCCGCCACCGAGGACCCGTCGAAGCCGATCCGTGCCTCGTGCTCCTTCTCGGCCCGCACGCGGGTCCGGTCGGCGGTGCCGGGGGAGCTCCCCGGGACCGGGGGACGCGTGGTGGGCCCGCCGATCGCGTGTGCCCCGCGGCGGTGACAGGTACGGACGAGGAGCTCGTCGTAGGCCCGCAGGAAGGGCGCGGTCAGGGCGAGGTCCGCGCGATCGGGCAGCAGGAACCTGGCCCGGTGGCCGAAGGTCCTGATCAGACTGAACAGATAGCCCGAGCGGTCGGCGCCGAGCCCCGCGCTGTGCTCGCGGAGTTCGTAGAGGATCTCCTCCATCTCGAACGCGGCGGTGACCGTCCCGATGACGGCGGCGGCCCTCACGGTGCCGAGCGGGACGCCCAGGAGGTCCTGGGCGAGGAGGAACACGTCGTTCCACAGCCGGGCCTCGTACCGGTTCTCCAGCTTGGGCAGCGAGAGGTGGACGTGGTGCCCGGCTCCGGCGGGGGTCCGCCGGCGGGAGTGGTGGAAGAAGTACAGGCCGAAGTCGACCAGGGAGGCCGACAGGGGGCGGCCGTCGACCGTGAGGTGTTCCTCTTCGAGGTGCCAGCCGCGGGGACGGACCACGACGGACGGGAGGCCGCCGCCGGCGCCGTGCCCGTCACCCGGCCGGGCGCCGGTGTCGAGCAGGACCAGCTGGCCGCCCACGACGTTCGCCCAGGGAGCGCCGGCGGTGTCCTCGAAGTCCGCCGTCCAGACCCGGGCGCCGGACGCGAGGGCTTCGGCCGCCGCGTGAGGCGTCGGCGCCGAGACGATCTCGACGCGCCGGTCGGCCAGCCCCGGCGCGGGCGGGGTGACGCGCCAGTGGGGGTCGTCCCGGACCGCGGAGGTGGCGCGGGGGAAGTCCAGCGGCGATCCCGAGGCCAGGCGGTCCGCGCGATCGCGGCGCGCCGTCAGCAGCTCCCGGCGGCGGCGGGCGAACGCATGGTCGAGCCGGGCGAGGAACTCCAGAGCCTCGGGCGTGAGGATCTCGTCGTGGCGGTCGCCCGGAGGGCCGGTGACCGTGACGCGGGGCGTCGGTGTGTGGGTGGGCATGCTGTGTGTCTCCGAAGGGGGCTGCGTGCACGGACCTCGGGCCGTCGGCCCCGTCGCCGTACCGGAGGTGCTTGCCGCTCCAGGGCCTGTCTGACCATTCCCGTCGGGTCCGGCCCTAGCGGGACGGGGGCGTACGGGGCCCGCCGACGATCCCCGAGGCGTGGCGGAGGAAGGCCGGCGCCGAGGCGAGGAGGGCGGGCAGGGGCTGTCCGGTGGCGCCGGACCGGCCGCCGGATCCGCCGGCGGCCTCGGACTCGAGCGCGGCGATCAGGGCGGAGAGGAAGTCGATCGTGTCCCTGAGGGTGTCGCCGACCACGCGCAGCCGGGCGGCGAGGCCGCCCGCCTGGCGGCGTGCGGCGACGAGGGCGGCGTACTCCTTCGTGGTCAGAACCACCATGGGCCGCCCGTCGAGCATGATCTGACGGGGATTGCTCTTCGCCATCCGCGACCTTCCGTCACCGGGTCGTCCGCACGCCGCTCAGGGGCTGTCGTCTCCTCGGCCCGGGCCGGACAGCGTGCTGTCCGGCCCGGGCCAGGGGCGTCAGCCGTTGTCGGCCGTCAGCTCCGAGCGGACCGTGCGGGCCGCGGCGACCAGGTTCTCCAGAGAGGCCCGGGTCTCGGTCCAGCCGCGGGTCTTCAGACCGCAGTCGGGGTTGACCCACAGCCGCTCGGCGGGGATGGCCTCCAGGCCGGTACGGAGCAGCTTGGCGGCCTCCTCCGCGCTGGGGACGCGCGGGGAGTGGATGTCCCAGACGCCCGGGCCGGCCTCGCGAGGGTAGCCGTGCTCCGCCAGCTCTCCGGCGACCTGCATGTGCGAGCGGGTGGCCTCCAGGCTGATGACGTCGGCGTCGAGGTCGTCGATGGCCTGGACGATGTCACCGAACTCGGCGTAGCACATGTGGGTGTGGATCTGGGTGTCCGGCCGGACCCCGCTGGTGGAGAGGCGGAACGACTCGGTGGCCCAGTCGAGGTACGCGGCGTGGTCCTCGGCCCGCAGGGGCAGGGTCTCGCGCAGCGCGGGCTCGTCGACCTGGATGACCGAAGTGCCCGCGGCCTCCAGGTCGTTCACCTCGTCGCGCAGGGCGAGGGCGACCTGGCGGGCGGTCTCGCCGAGCGGCTGGTCGTCACGGACGAAGGACCAGGCGAGCATGGTGACCGGACCGGTCAGCATGCCCTTGACCGGCTTGGCCGTCTGCGCCTGGGCGTAGGTCGTCCAGCGCACGGTCATCGGGGTGGGGCGGGAGATGTCGCCGGCGAGGACCGGCGGGCGGACGTAGCGGGTGCCGTACGACTGGACCCAGCCGTGCTGGGTGGCGAGGTAGCCGTCCAGCTGCTCGGCGAAGTACTGCACCATGTCGTTGCGCTCGGGCTCGCCGTGCACGAGGACGTCGATGCCGGTCTTCTCCTGGAAGGCGATGACCTCGCGGATCTCGTTCTCGATCCGCTCGTCGTAACCGGCCGTGTCGATCCGGCCGGCGCGCAGGTCGGCGCGGGCGACGCGCAGCTCGTCGGTCTGCGGGAAGGAACCGATCGTGGTGGTCGGGAGCACCGGCAGGCCCAGGTGGGCGCGCTGGGCCACCGTGCGCCGGGCGTACGGCTGCGAGCGGCGGCCGTCGGCCTCGGTGATGGCCGCGGTGCGGGCACGGACGGCCGGGTCGTGGGTGAGGGCGGAGCCGGCGCGGGAGGCGAGGTCGGCGCGGTTGGCGGCCAGTGCGTCGGCGATGGCCTCGGTGCCCTCGGAGAGGCCGCGGGCGAGGGTGGCGATCTCGGCGGCCTTCTGGCGGGCGAAGGCGAGCCAGCGCCGGACCTCGGGATCGATGTCGGTCTCGGCGGAGGCGTCGAGGGGGACGTGGAGCAGCGAGGAGGACGCCGCCACGTCGACCCGGTCGGCCAGGCCGAGCAGGGTGCCGAGGGTGGCCAGCGACTTCTGGTAGTCGTTGATCCAGATGTTGCGGCCGTTGACGACACCGGCGACGAGCCGCTTGCCGGGCAGGCCGCCGACGGCGGCGAGGGCGTCGAGGTTGGCGGCGGCGGAGTCGGTGAAGTCGAGCGCGAGGCCGTCGACCGGGGCGGCGGCGAGGACCTGGAGGGCGTCGCCGAGGCGGTCGAAGTAGGAGGCGACCAGGAGCTTGGGCCGGTCGGCGGCGCCGCCGAGCTCGCGGTAGGCGCGGGCGGCGGCGTCGAGCTCGGCCGGGGTGCGGTCCTGGACGAGCGCGGGCTCGTCGATCTGGACCCACTCGGCGCCGGCGGCGCGCAGGTCGGCGAGGACCTCGGCGTAGACGGGGAGCAGCCGGTCGAGCAGGGTGATCGGCTCGAAGTCGGCGTCGACACCGGGGGCGGGCTTGGCGAGCAGCAGGTAGGTGACCGGGCCGACGAGGACCGGGCGGGCGGTGCGGCCCTCGGCGAGGGCCTCCTTCAGCTCGGCGACCTGCTTGGCGGAGTCGGCGGTGAAGACCGTGTCAGGGCCCAGCTCGGGGACGAGGTAGTGGTAGTTGGTGTCGAACCACTTGGTCATCTCCAGCGGCGCCACGTCCTGGGTGCCGCGCGCCATGGCGAAGTAGCCGTCCAGGGCGTCGGCGGCGACCGCCTCGCGGTGGCGCTCGGGGATGGCGCCGACCATCACGGAGGTGTCGAGGACGTGGTCGTAGTAGGAGAAGTCGCCGGTGGGCACTTCGGTGATGCCGGCGTCGGCCAGCTGCTGCCGGTTCGAACGGCGCAGGTCGGCGGCGGTGGCGCGGAGGGCGTCGGCGGAGACGCGGCCCTTCCAGTAGCCCTCGATCGCCTTCTTCAGTTCACGGTTCTGACCCTGGCGGGGGTAGCCGTAGACGGTGGCCTGTGCTGCCGCGGCTGCGGACTTCGTGGTCACGGAGACTCTCCTTCGCGAGTTGTGCCCAGATCGACGTCCCGGTGACGGGACGCGGACGCGAAGGTGACGAGGGAGCGCACGGACCTCGCCGTGAAAAAACATCACGACGGCCGTTCGCTGTCTACGCCGACCCGCCCACGAGGTCACCGGTGGATGCGTGCGCGGAATACGTCCGTGCACGGACAGCGGGCAGGTCTTCGGACTCGCGGGCACGCCGGCCTCTTCCGAGGCAGGCACCTAGTGGCCGTCGCTTCCCAGGACCTCACAATCCCAGTGCGTATGACGGCGGTCGTTCCCGCTCACCGCTGCGGGGCAGTCCCGGATTTCCACCGGGTTCCCTCTTACGACGCATCCCGTCTGGCGGACGGGGCGAACCAGCTGCTCGGCCAGAGTAGAGGGCGCAATCGCCGAGCGGCGAGGGTTATCCGCCATTTGGACGGTGGAATGAGACATTCCTCTGTCGTGGAGGGTCCGTCTCACTCCTCGACGACCACCGGATACGGCACATGGGTGCGCCGGTCGGGGTCGACGGAGAGGCTGCCGCCGGCCGGGGGTCTGGCCCGCTGGGCGCAGTCCTGCCGTTCGCAGATCCGGCAGCCGAGGCCGATCGGGGTGGCCGCGCGGGGGTCGTCCAGGGCGATGCCCTCGGCGTACACGAGACGGCTCGCGTGGCGGAGTTCGCAGCCGAGGGCGACGGCGAACTCGGCACGCGGCGCGTGGTGGCCGAAGCCGCCCCGGGTCACGGTGCGGGCGATCCAGAAGTACCGCTTGCCGTCCGGCATCTCGGCGACCTGGGTGAGGATCCGGCCGGGGGCGGAGAAGGCCTCGTAGACGGTCCACAGGGGGCAGGTGCCGCCGAGGCGGGAGAAGTGGAAGTCGGTGGCGGACTGCCGTTTCGAGATGTTCCCCGCGCGGTCGGCGCGGAGGAAGGAGAACGGGACGCCTCGGCGGCCGGTGCGCTGCAGGGTGCTCAGGCGGTGGCACACGGTCTCGAAGCTCACGCCGAAGAGCGCCTGGAGGAGTTCGATGTCGTAGCGGACCTTCTCGGCCGCCGCGTGGAAGGCGGTGTAGGGCATGAGGACCGCGCCGGCGAAGTAGTTGGCGAGGCCGATCCGGGCCAGACTCTCGGCCTGCGGGGTGGCCGGCTCCGCCGTCGCCACCAGGGCGTCGAGCAGCGGCCCGTGCTCCAGGAACGCCAGCTGCGTGGCCAGTTGGAAGGCCCGTTGCCCCTCGCTGAGCCACGGGGACAGCAGGAGCAGCCCGTTGTCGGGGTCGAAGCGGCGGACGTCGGCCGAGCGTTCCGCCCCGGCCGGGAGCACCTTGACCCCGTGCCGTGCGGTCAGGTGGGCGGCGAGCGTGTCCGCGGCGCGCCCGACCCGGCCCAGATCCAGCGCCTCCGCGGTGCGTTCGGCCTCCGTCTCCAGGGCCGCGACATGGTTGTGGTGGGCGTAGAAGAAGTCGCGCACCTCGTCGTGGGGTTCGGCGGGCAGCAGGCCGGCGGTCTCGCCGGGGGAGGCCAGGGCGGCGACGCGCTCCGAGGCGCCCCGGTACCGCTGGTGCAGCGCGACGAGGGCCCTGGCGACCTCCGGGTGATCGCGGGCCACGTCCGCGATCTCCGCCGACGGGACGGGGACGGGACCGCATGCCTCGTCCCCGAGGGCCGCCCGCAGGTCGGTCGCGAGCCGCTCCTCGCCCGCCTCGGAGAAGAATTCCGCATCGACGCCAAACACCTCCGCGATGCGCAGGAGCACCGGGGCGGTGAGCGGGCGCTGGTTGTGCTCGATCTGGTTGAGGTAACTGGTGGACAGGCCCAGGGCGCGGGCCAGTTCGACCTGGTTCATCCCCCGCTCACGGCGCAGCCTGCGCAGTTTCGCGTGGGCGTAGATCTTCCGCCCGGGCGACCGTCCCATGTCGATCACGACTCCTCTGCTCACCCTTGGGTGCGAATTTACCATCCGCAGATTTCGCAAAATTCGCAGTTTCGCACCTCGCGCAGGGACGGATTACGCAAGGTGGCACCGTCGCCTCCGGCCCGCCCCGGGGGAAGACTCGGCGGCGTACGACGCATCCGCCGCACGCCGCGAGGAGTCCCGTGATCGACCACCAGGTACGCGTCCACCCCAGCGCCGACCGACTGTCCCGAGAGGAGCAGCTCGCCTGGAAGCTGGCCGTCGTCGCCACCGGCACCCAGGAGGCACCCGACCTCGACCCCGAGGCATCGGAGATGGTGATCAACCGGATCATCGACAACGCCTCGGTCGCCGTCGCCTCCCTGCGCCGCCGTCCGGTGGCCGTCGCCCGCGCCCAGGCCCTGGGCCACCCGAGCGCCGGCGGCGCGTCCGTCTTCGGGGCCGAGCCCGGCACCCGGGTGTCGCCCGAGTGGGCGGCCTGGGCGAACGGCACCGCGGTGCGCGAGCTGGACTTCCACGACACGTACCTGGCCGCCGACTACTCCCACCCGGGCGACAACATCCCGCCCCTGCTCGCCGTGGCCCAGCGGACCGGCCGCACCGGCGCCGACCTCCTGCGCGGCATCACCGCCGCCTACGAGATCCACGTCGCCCTCGTCAAGGGCATCTGCCTGCACGCCCACCGCATCGACCACGTCGCCCACCTCAGCGCCGCGACCGCGGGCGGCCTCGGCGCGATGCTCCGCCTCGAAACCGAGACGGTCTACCAGGCGATCCAGCAGGCCGTGCACACCACCACCGCGACCCGGCAGTCCCGCAAGGGCGAGATCTCCAGCTGGAAGGCGTTCGCACCCGCCTTCGCGGGCAAGGTCGCGATCGAGGCCGTCGACCGGGCGATGCGCGGAGAGGGCTCCCCTTCCCCGATCTACGAGGGCGAGGACGGCTTCCTCGCCTGGATGCTGGACGGCCCCGGCGCCTCCTACACGGTGTCGCTGCCCGAGCCCGGCGAGGCCCGCCGCGCGATCCTGGACACGTACACCAAGGAGCACTCCGCCGAGTACCAGGCCCAGGCGATCATCGACCTCGCCCGCGGACTCCGCGAGAAGACGGGCCCGCTGGAGAAGGTCCGCTCCGTCGTCCTGCACACCAGCCACCACACCCACCACGTGATCGGCTCCGGCTCCGGCGACCCGCAGAAGTACGACCCGACCGCCAGCCGCGAGACCCTCGACCACTCCATCCCGTACATCCTCGCCGTCGCCCTGGAGGACGGCGGCTGGCACCACGAGCGCTCCTACGCCCCCGAGCGCGCCCAGCGGCCCGCCACCGTCGAGCTGTGGCAGAAGATCAGCACCGTCGAGGACCCCGCGTGGACCGCCCGCTACCACGACCCCGACCCGCAGCGCCGGGCCTTCGGCGGCCGGGCCGTCGTCACCCTCGACGACGGCACCGTCGTCGAGGACGAACTCGCCGTCGCCGACGCCCACCCCGCCGGAGCGCGCCCCTTCGCCCGGGCCGGCTACGAGGGCAAGTTCCGCACCCTGACCGAGGGCATCGTGACCCCCGAGGCCCAGGACGCCTTCCTGCGGGCCGCCGACCGCCTCGCGGAGCTCGGCGCGGACGAACTGGCGGACCTCTTCCCGGCCGTCGACACCGGGGCCGTCGCCGCCCACGACGCCACCCTCCCGAAGGGCCTGTTCTGATGCTGCACACCCACACCACCCCCGCGGCCCGGCGACGCCGTCTGCGCGAACAGCTCGCCACCGGAAGGCTGCTGAGGATCCCCGGTGCGATCAACCCGTACTCGGCCCGGCTCATCCAGGAGAACGGATTCGAGGCCGCCTACCTCTCCGGCGCCGTCCTCGCCGCCGACCTCGGCCTGCCCGACATCGGCCTGACCACCTCCACCGAGATCGCCGCCCGCGCCCAGCAGGTCACCCGCGTCACCGACCTCCCGGTCCTCATCGACGCCGACACCGGATTCGGCGAGCCGATGAACGCCGCCCGCACCCTCCAGCTCCTGGAGGACGCGGGACTCGCCGGACTCCACCTGGAGGACCAGGTCAACCCCAAGCGCTGCGGCCACCTCGACGGCAAGACCGTCGTCCCGCGCGACGAGATGACCCGCCGCCTCCGCTCCGTCGTCGACGCCCGCCGCGACCCCGACTTCCTCGTCATGGCGCGCACCGACGCCCGCTCGGTCGAAGGACTCGACGCGGCGATCGACCGGGCCAAGGCCTATGTCGACGCCGGCGCGGACGCGATCTTCCCCGAGGCCCTCGCCGACCTCTCCGAGTACGAGGCGTTCCGCAAGGCCGTCGACGTACCCCTGCTCGCGAACCTCACCGAGTTCGGCAAGACCCCCCTCCTGGACACGGCCACCCTGGAGAACCTCGGCTACAACATCGCGCTCTACCCCGTCACCTTCTTCCGCCTCGCCATGGGCGCGATCGAGGACGGCCTGCGCACCCTGGCTGCCGAGGGCACCCAGGAGTCCCTGCTCCCCCGCATGCAGACCCGCTCCCGGCTCTACGAGGTCCTCGGCTACGAGGAGTACAGCACCTTCGACTCGGCCGTCTTCGACTTCACCCTTCCCCCCGGCAACTGACCCTCACCGGAGGCCCGCCATGACCGCCACCGCTCCCGAGATCCACCGGGGTCTCTCCGGTGTCGTCGTCGACACCACCGCCATCTCCACCGTCATCGAGGCGACCAACTCCCTCACCTACCGCGGCTATCCCGTCCAGGACCTCGCCGCCCGCTGCTCCTTCGAGGAGGTCGCCTACCTCCTGTGGAACGGCGAACTCCCCGACGCCGACCAGCTCCGCGAGTTCCAGGCAAAGGAACGCGCCCTGCGCCCCCTGGACCGCACCACCTCCGAGGTGCTCTCCCGCCTCCCGGACACCTGCCACCCGATGGACGTGCTGCGCACCGCCGTCAGTTTCTTCGGCTCCGAGGACCCCACCGAGGACGACGGCAGCACCGCGGCCAACCGCGCCAAGTCCCTCTCCCTGCTCGCGAAGCTCCCCGTCGTCGTGGCGGCCGACCACCGCCGCCGGCGCGGGCTCGCCCCCGTCCGGCCCGACCCGTCCCTCGGCTACGCCGAGAACTTCTTCCACATGTGCTTCGGCGAGATCCCCGCACCGGCGGTGGTTCGCTGCTTCGAGATCTCCCTGATCCTCTACGCCGAGCACAGCTTCAACGCCTCCACCTTCACCGCCCGCGTCGTCACCTCCACGCTCTCCGACCTCTACAGCGCCGTCACCGCGGCCATCGGCGCCCTCAAGGGCCCCCTCCACGGGGGCGCCAACGAGGCCGTGATGCACATGCTGAACGAGATCGGCGACCCGGACCGGGCAGCGGAGTGGCTGGACGAGGCCCTGGCCTCCAAGCGCAAGATCATGGGCTTCGGCCACCGCGTCTACAAGCACGGCGACTCCCGCGTCCCGATCATGCAGGAAGCCACCGACCGCCTCGTCGCCCACACGGCGGGACCGGACGTCACCCGCCTGGCCACCCTGCACGCGGCCCTCCGCCACGCCATGATCAGCCGCAAGGGCATCCACCCGAACCTGGACTACCCCGCCGGACTCGCCTACCACCTCATGGGCTTCGACATCCCGACGTTCACGCCGATCTTCGTGATGAGCCGCATCACCGGCTGGACGGCCCACATCACCGAACAGCTCGAACACAACGCCCTGATCCGTCCGCTCGGCGCCTACAACGGCCCCGCCCAGCGCCCGCTCCCCGGAGCCGACCACCCGGAGGCGGCCACCCGCACGGCCGGTTCCTGAGCGGGGAGCGGATCCACCGGACGCCGGCACCGGCCGCTGTCATCAGCCGGAGCCGGCGGCGTTCCCTCCCGGGCCGGTCTCGCGCGGGCCGGTCTCGCTCGGGCCGGTGTCTCGCGGGCTGGTTCGCCCGGGCCGGGCCTTCCCGGGCCGGCCGCACCACGGCTCCGCCCGGTCCTCAGCCAAGGCGCCGCGGTACCGGTCTCGCCCGTCGGCCCCCCGTGGCGCCCCGTGGCCGTCCGGAGCGGTCCGAGCGCTCTGCGGCCAGGACCGCCCGGAAGGATGATGGGACCATGGAAGGGCTACCTTTCACCCCTCCGGCCGGGGCGGACGACGGCGCGCGGCTCGGACCGCCCCCGGCCGCGTTCGCCCTGCTCGCCGCGGACGGGGTGCTCGTGGGGTGGAGCCGTGAGGCCGAGGCCCTCCTGGGGTATCCCGCCGCGCAGGTGGTGGGACGCCGGGCGGCCGAGCTGCTCGTGACCCCGCCCTCCGATCGCGCCGGATCCGAGGAGCGGCGGCCGGAGAACGGGCCGCGGTTCGACGGGACCCGCAGTGCCGTCGTGGACGCACGCCACCGCGCCGGACACACCGTGCGTCTGGCGGTCACCCTGCGTCCCCTGAGCCCCCGAGCCGAGGGGGACTCCGCCGGCCGGAGCCCCTCCGCCGTCCTCATGGCCGCCGAGCTGGAGGAACTGCGCTGGTGGGAGACCCGGCAGGCGATGCTGCAGGGGCTCGTGACCCAGTCGCCGGTGACACTGACCATCTACGGCCCCGGCGCGCGCCTCCTGTGGGCCAACGCCTCCAGCGTCCGGGAACTCGGCGGCGACCTTGCGGCGTCACTGGGCCGGTCCATGACCGAACTCTTTCCCGGCGACGTCCTCACCGACCAGCATCTGGTGGATCCGGCGGAGTTCGTCCAGCAGATCCTCGACACCGGTGAGCCGGTCATCGACGTGCACTTCCGCGGCCGCTCCCCGGCCGACCCGCGCCGTGAGCGCGTCTGGTCCTCGTCCTATTTCCGGCTCCTCGACGGCCGGGGAGAACCGGTGGGGGTGTGCGAGCAGTCCATCGACGTCACCGACCACTACCGCGCGCAGCAGCGGCTCGCGCTCCTCGCGGAGGCCGGCGCACGGATCGGCGCGTCGCTCGACCCGTCGGGGACGGCGGCGGAACTCGCCAGGACCACCGTGCCGCGGTACGCCGACGCCGTGCTGGTCGACGTGGCGGCGGAGGTGCTCGCGGGGGAGGAGCCGGAGCCCGGCACGGCGGGGGACCTCGTACGGGTGGCCGATTCCGGGGGAGAACCCTCACGTAGGGGCGAGCGGGTCGCGTACGACGCCGGATCGGCCCAGGCCGAGAGCCTGGCCGGGGGCCGTACGACCGCGGACGACGAGGCCGCTCCGACGCGTCTGTACGTCCCGCTGACCATGCGGGGGAGGCCGCTGGGCCTCGTCACCTTCGTACGGGGCGACGACTCGGAACCCTTCGACGACGGCGACCGGGCGGCGGCCCGGGAGCTGGCCTCGCGCACGGCCGTGTGCATCGACAACGCCCGTCGCTACCGCCGGGAGCGCACCGCCGCCTTCATGCTCCAGCGCAGTCTGCTGCCGCGATCGCTGCCCGAACTGAGCGCGGTCGAGACGGCGAGCCGCTACCTGCCCGCCGACAGCCACCTCGGCTCCGGCGGCGACTGGTTCGACGTCATCCCGCTCTCCGGCGCACGGGTCGGTCTCGTCGTGGGGGACGTCGTCGGCCATGGACTGGGCGCCGCCGCCACGATGGGGCGCCTGCGCGCGATGGTGCGCACCCTGGCGGAGCTCGACCTCGCGCCCGACGAACTCCTGGCCCGCCTGAACGACCAGGTCGGGAGGGAAGCCTCCGACCAGCACGCGCAAGGCCGGGACGGCGGCGGCGCCGTCGGAGCGACCTGCGTCTACGGGATCTACGATCCGGCTTCCCGGACGAGCACCTGGGCGGCGGCGGGACACCTGACCCCGGCTGTGGTGCGGCCCCACGGCGCCGCCGACTTCCTCGCCCTGCCACCGGGGCTTCCGCTGGGCGTGGGACGGCTCCCGTACGAGAGCGCCGAGGTGGCGCTCCCCGCGGGAAGCCTGGTCGTGCTCTTCACCGACGGCCTCGTGGAGGCCCGGGGGCAGGGCGTCGGCGTGGGACTGGGCCGCCTGGCCGCCGTCCTCGGGGAGCGGCGGGAATCGTCGGCGGACCCGCTGTGCGCCCAGATCGTCGCCGAGCTGGTCACGGACCGGGTACGGGACGACGCGACGCTGCTCGTCGTGCGCACCCGCGCGCTGGACGCACGCCAGGTGGCGGACTGGGAGCTGCCCTCGGACCCCGCGCTCGTCGCCCGCGCGCGTGCGATGGCCGCGGAGCAGCTCGGGCGGTGGGGCCTGGACGACCTGGCCTTCACCACGGAACTCGTGGTCAGCGAGCTGGTCACCAACGCGATCCGCCACTCCTCCGGCCCGATCGGACTGCGCCTGATCCGGGACCGCTCTCTCATCTGCGAGGTCTCCGACTCCCAGCACACCTCCCCGCACGCGCGCTACGCCGGCAACGACGAGGAGGGCGGACGCGGCCTGTTCATGGTCGCCCAGCTCACCGAGCACTGGGGCACGCGCTACATGCCGACGGGGAAGACGATCTGGGCGGAACAGGCCCTGCCCGTGCCGTGACGACCGCTCGCCGTGCGGCCCTCGCCCGCCGCCGTAGGGACCCGCTCGCCGTGGGGCCGGCTCTCACCGTGCGTGCAGGCGTACGGCCAGCGCGGCGATGTCGTCGTCGAGGCTGCCCCTGCTGTGGCGGAGCAGGTCGTGGTGCAGCGCCGTGAGCAGATCACGGGGAGGCGTCGGGGGCTGCCGGCGCATCCACGCCGTCAACGGGAAGAACTCGCCGTCCCGGGCACGGGTCTCGGCGATCCCGTCCGTGTAGAGCAGGAGCAGCTCGCCGGGAGCGAACTCGAAGCTGTCCGCACGGTACTCGCCGCCGATCAGCTCCGCGAGGCTGAGCAGCGGCGACGGAAGGGACGGTTCGAGGATCCGTACGGCCTTCAGGGTGTGGATCATGGGCGGGGGATGTCCGCAGTTGACGATGGTGATCCGGCCGCCCCGCCGCGGGACCTCGACGAGCAGTGCGGTGGCGAAGCGCTCCATCGGGGCCTCGGGCGGATGATCGGCGTTGTGCCGGGCGCAACTGGCGTCGAGCCTGCGGGCGACGTCGGCCAGGGACGCCTCGCCGTGCGCCGACTCCCGGAAGGCGTTGACGATCGCCGCGGCGGCCCCCACGGCCGGCAGGCCCTTGCCCCGGACGTCGCCGATGAGCATCCGTACCCCGTAGGGGGTGTCCACCACCTCGTAGAAGTCCCCTCCGATACGGGCTTCCGCCGCGGCCGCGAGGTACAGCGATTCGATCTCGACGTTCCGGAAACGGTGTGGCAGGGGCCGCAGCACCACCTGCTGGGCCGCGTCGGCGACGAGCCGGACCTGGAAGAGGGTGCGCTCCCGTTTGAGCCGGACATGGCTTCCGTACGCGGCGGCCACGGTGACCGCGACGATCCCGCCGCACGTCCACCACGTCCCCAGATCGGGGAAGACGAAGCTGAGACCGATCATCAGGAGGAGGCAGACGGTCCCGAGGAGGACCGTCGGGAGGACCGGCCACATGGCGGCGGCCAGCGCCGGTGCCGCCGGCAGGAGGCGGCTGAAGGCCATTTCCGGCGGAGTGGCGTAGGCCAGGCCGGCGATCACGACGGTCAGAATCACCGGCGACAGCCGCACGAGCCTGCCGTAGCCGTAGCTTCGACGGAGCCGCGGCCGTCCGGACTCGATCATGAATCCCAGCGTATCCGCGAGGAGCCCGCTCAGCGACGTGACGAGGCTGCCCCGCCCGTGACAGACCCGGAAACCGTCCCTCGTGGAAGGACCGAGGTCGCGGAAGACGATCTCCCCGGGCGGGCCGGCGGGCCGACCGCCGGCGGACCGGTCCCGTGCCCCTCGGAGCGGGCCCGCCGGCTGCTCCGGTGCGGTGACGGGCCGGTCCCGTGCCCCTCGGAGCGGGCCCGCCGGCTGCTCCGGTGCGGTGACGGGCCCGCGGGGCTTGGGCGTGTCGGCCGGACCGGGACACCGCCGACCGAAGGATGGTGGCGGCCGCGCGACCGGCCACGACAGCGAACTCCGACCGCCAGAGCGAAACGGACGTGGTGTGGCCAGAAGACAGGGGAAGCGACGGAGCCTCGGCGCGGCGGGTGCGGCGGTGGCCCTCGTCTGGGGCTGCGCCGCCGCGGGGAGCGTCCGGCCGGCCGAAGCGGCACCGGGTGGTTTCGAGATGGCGGCCGAGCGGGCGGCGGCGGAGTTCGGCGTGCCGAAGGAAGTGCTTCTCGGCGTCAGCCACGAGTCCTCCTGGTGGGAGGGGAACCACGGCCGCCCGAGCACCAAGGGCGGCTACGGCCCGATGCACCTCACGGACACGACGTCCGGGAAGACGTACCCCCACCGCCCGGGCGAAGGGCCGGTGGACACCACGGGCACCGACGACCCCTCCGAGCACACCCTGCGGGCCGCCGCCGCGATGATCGGCGTCACGCCTCGGACGCTCAGGACGGACGAGCTGCAGAACCTCCGAGGGGGCGCCGCTCTCCTCGCCTCGTACCAACGGCAGATCACCCGCGAGATCTCGCCGGATCCGGGCAGCTGGTACGGAGCCGTGGCACGGTACAGCCAGGCCGCCGACACCGCGACGGCCGCACGGTTCGCCGACGGCGTGTACACGGTGATCCGCGACGGTGGCCGGCGGGTGCGCGAGGACGGCCAGACGGTGTCGCTGCCCAAGCGGCCGGACGTCCGTCCGTCGACGTCGCAACTCGCCTCGCTGAGGCTGCGGACGCTTCCCGCCGCGGAGGTGCCGGAGTGCCCCGCCGAGCTCAACTGCCGGTTCGTTCCCGCCGCGACCTCGAACTACCAGGTGGCCACACGGAGCGCCCAGGGGATCGACGTCGACTTCATCGTCATCCACGACCTCGAAGGGTCGTACGACGGGGGAGTCAGCTGGTTCCGGAACCCGTCGAGCGGCGTCTCCGCGCACTACGTGCTGAAGGCCGACGGCACGGAGGCGACCCAGATGGTCGCCACCAAGGACATCGCCTTCCACGCCGGGAACTACTGGTTCAACCTGCACGGCGTCGGCATCGAGCTGGAGGGGTACGCCGCCCAGGGAGCCACCTGGTTCACCCCGGCCCAGTACAGGGCGACCGCCGCGCTGGTGCGCTACCTCGCGGGACGCTTCGACGTCCCCTTGGACCGCAAGCACATCATCGGGCACGACAACGTCCTCCCCCCGAGGCCGGCCCGCGCGCCGGACGCGCACTGGGACCCCGGCCCGTACTGGGACTGGGAGAAGTTCATGGCCCTCATCGGTGCCGGTGCCGGTGCCGGCGCGCAGTCCGATGCCGGTGTCGCCCGGGAGAACACCAGGATCGGGCAGGCGGTCATGATCGCCCCGGAGTTCGGCGCGAACCCGCAGACGGTCACGGTGTGCGATCCGGAGTGCCGTACCCAGAAACAGCCTTCGAACTTCCTCCACGTCCGCACAGCGCCCCGCGCCGACGCCCCGCTCGTGTCCGATCGCGCCCTCCATCCGGACGGAGAGGCGAGTACCGACCGCATCGACGACTGGGGAGCCACCGCGATGTGGGGGCAGGAGTTCGTCGTCGCCGACGTGAGCGGGGACTGGACGGCCCTCTGGTTCGGCGGGCAGAAGGGCTGGATCCACAACCCGGCGGGCATCCACACCCGCCCCGCCCCGGACGCGCGGATCGTCCGTCCCGCGAGCGGCGCCGACTCCGTCTCCGTCTACACGACGGCGTACCCCCGCGCCGCCGAGTACCCCGAGGGACTGACCGCCTCGGCGCAGACACGCTTCGACATGTACGCGTTCCCCCAGGGACAGGCGTACGTGGCCGCGCACACACCCGTCGGCGCCGACGACTTCTTCCCGGCCACGCCCTCGCGCCCGGAGACCGTGGTCACCGGTGACCAGACATACGACGTGATCCAGTACAGCCGCCGCCTGGCCACCGTGAACCACGCGGAGACGCGGAGCTGACCCCCGGCGCTCGGCCTGGGCCGGCCGGTGAGCGGACGCGGGCCTCGTCCCGGACGGAGGCCCGTACGTCCGCGCCGGTCCCGCTCACGGCGCCGGCGGATGCGGGGGGTCCTCCGTGTCCGAGGCCGGGGGGTTCGGGCCCCGGAGGCGGGCGAGTGACTTCGTGAGGGCCTTCCACGGTGAGGGATCGCCCTTGCCGGCCGCCGGCGATGCCGTCCGGGACGCGCCCTCGCCGCCCCTCGCCGCGGCGAGGGCTTCGAGCGCCGACTCGGCGGCCTCCTGGTACAGGTCGCAGGACGCCGTCATCGCTTCGAGCGCCTTGGCGTACCTGGTGACCATGGCCCGTGCGTGGGCCAGTTCCTCGTCGGGGGTGAGCAGGTGCCAGCCCCGGCGCAGCCGTGTCAGGACCTGTTCGGCGTCGGCCGGCAGCGGCTGGGGCAGAGAGGCGAACTCGGCGATCCTGTCCAGGAGCTTGGTGGGTTCCCTGCCGTCCAGGAAGACGTCGCGGACCGTGAAGCGCTCCGCGTCGTGGTCACCCCCTTGCGCTCTCGAAGGCAGGATGACGGCGCCGCCGCGCGGTATCCCCACACCCACCTCGCGCTTCATCGCGTAGTCGGCGATCAGCGCCTGATCCGGCGTGGCCCGGTGCTCGACCACCCGGTGCCGCAGGCTCGCCGGCAGGAACGCCGTGATCGGCCGGCGCCCCAGGGCGTCGGGCGTCATCGCCTCGTGCACCACGACGTGGATGGACCAGCTCTGCCGGGTGCAGGCCCGCAGCAGCCGGCGCAGCTCGTCGTCGTCCTTCGGCAGATGGTTCGTCGTCCGCAGGCGTACGCCCGGCACCGCGTGGTGGTCCCAGGCGACCTGCTCGCTGTCGGGCCAGAACACGGTGGCGGGTGAGGGCCAGCCCGCCTCCCACGCGAGCTCGGCCTCGGCGGCGAGGACCCAGGGGACACCCTCGCTCTTCGCGCGCCGGGACTCGGGCTCGTAGGTGGTCAGTTGCGCGCGGACCGTCACCCCGTCGGCCACGCGCCAGCGGGCCTCGAACAGGCGGCGGGCGGACGGGCCCGGGTCGGCGGACTCGTCACGGGGATACAGGTCGGTGGAACGCGCCGCCTCGACGGGGTCGAGGTCCAGGAAGTCGTCGATCACCCGGGCCGCCTTGAGGGCGAGCAGGTTGCGCCGGACGTCTCGCTCCGGCTCGGGCCCGAGGTGACGCCCCCGCCCGAGCCAGGCGGTGTCGGGGACGGTGGTCGATGAAGAGCTGTTCTTGTCCATGGAACCGTTCGGTGGGCGATCAGGGCCCGACCAGTATGGTCCGCAACCCGCGCGAAGGAAGCGGTACCCCGCCCGAGCGCCATGATCTCCCATGGCGCCTGTCCGCGTCCGGCCCCGAAGAGGGGGCCCGGACCTCGCCGTCGTGCCGCGGCGGCACCGGGCAGCCGCCGCTCGCGGTGAACCCCTGAACGACGAGCGGCCCCGGGAAGACGAAGACGAAGGCGACGAAGGACGCCGGTGATCGGGCCGCGTCACGCCATGTCGGAGCCGGACAGCACCAGCTGTGACACGGCGATTCCCGCCACCACGATCGCCGCCCGGAAGGGCCAGCGGCCCGCGGCCCTCGAAGGCAACGCCATCCCGAGGAGCGCGATCGCCCCGGCCGCCGCGGTCAGGATCCAGCCCGAGGCGCCGGCGGCCCCGGGCGGTCCCGCGACGACCACCGCCACAGCCGCCAGCATCACCGACGGCGCCGTCCACCGGCAGGCCGCGCGGCCGAGCCGCTGCGGCAGCCCTCGTACCCCGGTCGCCAGATCGTCCTCGATGTCCGGAAGCACGTTCACCACGTGCGCCCCCACACCCAGCAGCGCCCCCGCCGTCACGGCCCACCAGGCGGGCCACGGCTGGGAGGGCAGACCGAGGGTGACGAAGGCGGGGAGCGAGCCGAAACCCACGGCGTAGGGCAGCGGTGAGAGCGCCGTCCGCTTCAGCCCCAGGTTGTAGGCCCAGGCCGCCAGGACGCCCGTCAGATGCACCGATCCCGCGACCGCCCCGCTCAGCAGGGAGAGCGGCACGCACAGGCCCAGGGCGGTCCCGGCCGCGACGGCCACCGTCCCGGCCGGGAGCTCGCCGGCCGCCACCGGCTTGTCGCGGCGCCCGGCGACCAGGTCGCGCCGCCCGTCGACCGCGTCGTTGCACCAGCCGACCGAGAGCTGACCCGCCAGGACCGCAAGGGCCACCGCCCCCGCCCCCGCCGCACCCCGGCCTCCTGCCACGGCCAGCACGGTCGCGAACACCGACACGGCGAGCGCCGGCTCCAGGTGGCAGGAACGCAGCAGGGGCGAGACACGGAGTGGCGTCCGCGGAGAGGCCTCGGACGGGTGCAAAGTCACCTGTGCAAGCTACTGAGGCATCCGGAACGAGGTAGGCATTCCGCCATGCGTGTCCCTGTGATCACCCCCGATGCCGCAGCCCCCGCTCCCTCGCCGCGCCCGCCGACCGCACCCGTCACGGCGACCACGATCGCCGCCGTCCACACCGCGGTGCCGCCGCATCGCTACGCCCAGGACGACCTGACCGAGCCCATCGGCGACCTGTGCCTCGCTCCCGGAGCCGACCGCGTCCTGCTGCGCCGCCTGCACGCCGCGACCGGCGTACGCACGCGGCATCTGGCCCTGCCGATCGAGCGGTACGCCGCACTCGGGGACTTCGGGCGGTCCAACGACGCCTGGATCGCGGCCGGTACGGACCTGGGCGCGGAGGCCGTCTCCGGGGCGCTGCGGGAGGCGGGGCTCGAACCGGCCGACGTCGACCTCCTGGTGTGCAACTCCGTCACAGGCGTCGCCACCCCCTCGCTGGACGCCCGGTTGGCCGGCCGCCTGGGGCTGCGGCCCGACGTCAAGCGGATCCCGGTCTTCGGCCTGGGATGCGTGGCGGGCGCCGCCGGGCTCGCCCGCGTCCACGACTACCTGCGCGGACACCCCGACGACACCGCCGTGCTGCTGACCGTCGAACTGTGCTCACTGACGCTCCAGCGGCACGACGACTCCCGCGCCAACCTCGTGGCGGGCGCCCTGTTCGGCGACGGCGCCGCGGCCCTCGTCGCGCGCGGCCGCGCCGCCCCCGGACGTGACACCGACGGCCCGACCGTGGTCGCCACGCGCAGCCACCTCTACCCCGGGACCGGGCACCTCATGGGCTGGGAGATCGGAGCGGGCGGGTTCCGCGTGGTGATCGACGCCGGTCTCCCCGCCCTCGTACGCGACCACCTCGGAACACCCCTGCGGGCCTTCCTGGCCGAACACGGACTCACCACCGACGACATCGGGGCCTGGGTGTGCCATCCGGGCGGCCCCAAGGTGATGGCCGCCGTCACCGACGTCCTCGGCCTGCCCGACGACGTCCTCGACAGTGCGCGGCGCTCCCTCGCGGCCATGGGAAACATGTCCTCGGTCTCCGTCCTCCACGTCCTGCAGAGCCACGGCGGACCCCGTCGGCCCGAGCCCGGCACCTGGGGCCTGCTGATGGCGATGGGCCCCGGCTTCTGCTCCGAATTCGTCCTGCTGCGCTGGTGAGGGGTCCGCATGCTCTGGTACGCGCTCCTCGTCCTGGCCGTCGCCGCCGAGCGGGTCGTCGAGCTGGTCGTCGCCCGGCGCAACGCCGCCTGGACCCTCGCCCGCGCGGGCGTCGAACACGGCCGCGGCCACTACCCGGTCATGGTCGTCCTGCACACCGCCCTGCTGGTCTGCTGCCTCCTCGAACCGGTGCTTGCCCAAAGGCCGTTCCTGCCTGCCCTGGGCTGGTCGACGGCGGCGCTGGTCCTGCTGGCCCAGGCGTTGCGCTGGTGGTGCATCACCACACTCGGCCCGTACTGGAACACGCGCGTGATCGTCGTCCCCGGCACCCGCCCGATCACCAGCGGCCCCTATCGCCTCCTGCGGCATCCCAACTACGTCGCCGTCGTGGTCGAGGTCGCCGCTCTGCCCCTGGTGCACTCCGCGTGGCTGACCGCGACCGTGTTCAGCGCGGCCAACGCGGCGCTGCTCACCGTCCGCCTCCGCTCCGAGAACGCGGCCCTCGGCCGGGCGGTGCTCGCGTGAGCCGGGTCCACGACCTGATCGTCGTGGGAGGGGGGCCCGCCGGCCTCGCGACCGCTCTGTACGCCGCGCGCGCCGGTCTCGACACCGTCGTGGCCGAGCGGCGCCGCGCACCCGTCGACAAGGCGTGCGGCGAAGGCCTGATGCCGGGGGCGGTCAGGGCCCTCACCGCGCTCGGTCTCGACGTCCCCGGCCACCCGATCACGGGGATCCGCTACGCGCAGGGATCCCGCCAGGTCCACGCGGCGTTCCGGCACGGCCCCGGCCTCGGCGTACGGCGCACCGACCTGCACGACCTCCTGCACCGGGCGGTCCTCGCCGCGGGTGTACCCGTGCTGCCCCTGCGGGTCGGGGAAGTGCGGCAGGACCCCACCGGTGTGGCCCTGCCCGGCGCCGGACTGCGCGGAAGGTGGCTGGTCGCCGCCGACGGCCTGCACTCACCGATCCGCCGCTCCCTCGGCCTGGGTCTCGCGTCCCGGGGGAGGCCCCGGTTCGGCCTGCGCCGCCACTACGCCGTGGCCCCCTGGTCCTCGTACGTCGAGGTGCACTGCGGAGCGTGGGGCGAGGCCTACGTCACCCCCCTCGGCCACGGGCTCGTGGGCGTCGCCCTGCTCACGGACTGGCGCGCCTCCTTCGACGACCAGCTGGAACGGTTCCCCGACCTGGCGGCCCGCTTGCCGGCGGAGCGGGCCGCCGGCGCGGTACGGGGCGCGGGACCGCTGCGCCAGAAGGTCCGCACCCGGCTCCACGGGCGGGTCCTGCTCGTGGGGGACGCCGCCGGATACGTCGACGCGCTGACGGGCGAGGGCATCTCGCTGGCCCTCACCGGTGCCGAAGTGCTGGTCGACAACGTGCTGCGCGGCACGCCGGAACGCTACGACGGCGACTGGAGACGCGCGACCCGCCGTCACCGGCTCCTGACGGACGTCCTCGTCCAGGTCCGTCAGCAGCCGGCGCTCGCCCCGCTCGTCGTCCCCGCGGCCGAGCGCCTGCCGCGCGTGTTCACCGCCGTGGTGAACGCCCTGGCCTGAGTCATAGGACGGGACGGAGCGGGCAGGCGGGTGCCGAGGGGAAGAGCTCCCCGGCTCCCGGCGACGGCCCGTCCCGCCGGGGAGGAGGAAGGAGGCTTTCGTGTCGAAGGTCGAAGAGTCCATCGAGGTCGAGGTCCCCGTGCGCACCGCCTACAACCAGTGGACGCAGTTCGCCTCGTTCCCGAACTTCATGGAGGGGGTGGAACGGATCGAACAGCGGACGGACACCCTCACCCGCTGGGTGACGAACGTGGAGGGCGTGGAGCGTGAGTTCGACGCGGCGATCACCGAGCAGATCCCCGACGAGCGCGTCGCGTGGACCACGGTCGGCGGCGAGGTGAGGCAGGCCGGGGTGGTCACCTTCCACCGTCTCGCCGACAACAGGTCGAAGGTGATGCTGCAGATGGACTACGACCCGGACGGGTTCGCGGAGAACATCGGCGACATGCTCGGCTTCGTCAGGCGCCAGGTCGCCGGTGACCTCCGGCGTTTCAAGCTGTACATCGAGGGGCGCGGCAGCGAGACCGGCGCCTGGCGCGGCGAGGTCTGACCCGCGACTCGTCCCTGCTCCACCCGTGGTCGCGAGGGTGCCCCAGCGGTCGTCGCGGACCGCCGGGGCGGGTTTCAGCCGCTTCCCGTGAGGCCGGTCACGGAAGGGTCCACTTCTGGTTGGGGCCGGTGTGGCAGGTCCAGAGGTGGACGGGGGTGCCGTCGTTCCAGGTGCCGCCGGAGGCGTCGAGGCACTTGCCGGACTGCGGGTTGCGGACGGTGCCGTCGGTCTGGGGCGCCCACTTCTGGGCGCCTGTGCCGTTGCACGTCCACAGCTGGATCCTCGTGCCGTCGGCGCTGCCGCCGCCGGAGACGTCCAGGCACTTGCCCAGCGCCTTCACCGTGCCGTCGGCCGCGACGGTCCACTTCTGGGCGCCGGTGCCGTTGCAGGTCCAGAGCTGGATCTTCGTACCGTCCGCGGTCTGGGAGTTGTCCACGTCGAGGCACTTGCCGTTGACTCCCTTCACCTCACCCGAGCGCGGACCGGGCTGCTCCCCTCCGTCCTGCTTGACCCGGACATCGCGGAAGGACACCTCGTCGCCGTCGCCGTGGTTCTGGATGCCGACGTGTCCCTGGCGCAGGCTGCGGGCGGGGTCGGTGTTGGTGAAGTCGTTGATCTTCCGGCCGTTCAGGAAGATCTCCAGCCGTTCCCCGGTCACGCGGAGTTCGTAGGTGTTCCACTCGCCCGGCGGGTTCAGCGCGGAGTCCCGCGCGGCGATGTCGGCGGACTTGAAGCCGTAGACGGCGCCGGTGGTGCGGTCGGTGCTGTCGGTGGCGTCGATCTGGATCTCGTAGCCGTTGTTCACCGCGGACCAGGGGTCGTCGGAGGCAGGGAAGCCGAGGAAGACACCGGAGTTGTCGTCCCCCGCGGCCTTCCAGTCGAGCTTGACGGAGTAGTCGCCGGTGAACTCCCGTGCCGCGTACCAGAGCATGCCCAGCCCGCCCCGGGAGGTGAGCGTGCCGTCCGCGAGGTCGAAGCCGCCGGGTCCCGCCTGCCGCCAGCCGGTGGTGGACGAGCCGTCGAACAGAGAGGTGTAGCCGGTCTCGGGCCGGCAGTCGGCGTCGGTCATGCCCGCGGCCCACCGGATGCCGCCGAGGAGGTGGCGGCGGAAGGCGGGCTCGGCGTAGGACTCGTCGGTGTGGCCGCCGCCCGTGTAGAAGGCGCGGCCGCCCCGGTAGTCCTTGCACCAGGCGATCGGGTGGTCGCCCGCCATGTTCCCGCCGGAGTAGCTGGACTCGTCGAGGGAGGCGAGGACACGGGCGGTGGTGCGCGGGTTGGAGCGGTAGTTGTACCACTCGTCGGTGCGCTGCCACGTACCGCCCAGGTGGGCCGTCGCGTCGTGGGCGCGGTCCTCCACGTCGACGGTGGCGGACTGGATCGCCGGGTGCGAGTGGAAGAGGGCGCCGGCGAGACCTTCGTAGAAGGTCCAGTCGTACTCGGTGTCGGCGGCGGCGTGGATGCCGACGTATCCGCCGCCGCCCTGGACGTACTGCTCGAACGCGGTCTGCTGCGGGCCGTCCAGGACGTCGCCCGTCGTGGACAGGAACACGACGGCCTTGTACTGGGCGAGGTTGCCGCCGGTGAACGCCTGGGCGTCCTCGGTGGCGTCGACGGAGAAGTTGTTGGCCGTGCCGAGGGCGCGCAGGGCCGCGACGCCGTCGTCGATCGAGGAGTGGCGGAAGCCGGCGGTCCTGGAGAAGACGAGGACCTTGTACACGGGGTCGGCGGCCACGCGCGCCTCGGGGGCGGCGACGGGAGCGGGCGCCGCGGCGGGCAGGGCCGCGGCCTGCGGGGCCAGTGCGAGCGTGGCTCCGGCGAACAGACCGAGGATCGCTTTCAGAGAGGTTCGCATGAGGTCGTCCTCCTTTCTGGGCTACGGAAGGGTCCACTTCTGGTTGGGGCCGGTGTGGCAGGTCCAGAGGTGGACGGGGGTGCCGTCGTTCCAGGTGCCGCCGGAGGCGTCGAGGCACTTGCCGGACTTGGGGTTGCGGACGGTGCCGTCGCTCTGGGGCGCCCACTTCTGGGCGTCGGTGCCGTTGCAGGTCCACAGCTGGATCCTCGTGCCGTCGGCGGTTCCGCCGCCGGAGACGTCCAGGCACTTGCCCAGCGCCCTCACCGTGCCGTCGCCGGGGAGCGTCCACCGCTGGGCGGTGGAGGAGTTGCAGGTCCAGAGCTGGATCTTCGTACCGTCCGCGGTCAGCGCGTTGTCCACGTCGAGGCACTTGCCGTTCACCCCCTTCACCTCGCCCGCCGTCGAGCCGCCGGCGGGCGAGGTGGTGAACGAGAACTCGTCGACGTCGAAGAGGGAGCCGCCGCCGCCCTTGAAGACGAGGTACAGCGTGGTCGATCCGGCCGGGCCGCCGGCGAGCGGGGCCGTCACGTCCTGGAAGGTCTCCCAGCCGCCGGTGACGGGGACGGTCGCGGTGCCGAGGAGCGTGCCGGTGGGGGAACCCGCGCGCACCTCGATCGTGCCGCCCGCTCCCGCGGAGGAGACGCGTGCGGTGAGCCGGGTGACGTTGTCGAGGGCGTAGGGAGAGAAGGAGATCCAGTCGCCGTTGTCGATGTGACCGACGGTCCTGCCGCCGTGGGCGGGGGTGTGGGTGACCACCTGTACGCCGGAGGAGGCGCCGTGGTGCTCGGCCTGCCGGTGGCTGGGCTGGGTGACGTGCTGGGAGTGCGTGGTCAGGGCGGGCTGGCCGTTCGCCCCCTTGTCGGTGTACTCGGCGTCGACCACGCCGAAGATGTTGGCGTTGGGGTCGTGCTCGCCGTCCGCGAGGGTCTGCAGGGTGCCCGAACAGCCCGTGGTCGAGGTCTGGGGGTGGCCGTGGCTGTCGTGCCCGACGACGAAGGTGATCTTGACCTTGGAGCAGTCGATCGTGCCGTCCTCGGGGTCGGAGACCGTCACCCTGAAGGGGATCGCGGCGCCGAAGTCGTAGACGCGGCCGTTCACCGGGAGTTCCAGCCGCACGGTGGGGGCCGTGTTGCCGACCGTGATCTGGACCGAGGCCGTGGCGGACCTGCCGGTGGCGTCCGTGACCTTGAGGGTGGCCGTGTACTGCCCGTTGGCGGTGTACGTGTGGGAGGGGTCCGCCGCGGTCGAGGTGGCGCCGTCGCCGAAGGTCCACGCGTAGGAGAGCGCGTCGCCGTCGGGGTCGGTGCTGCCGGCCGAGGAGAAGGCGACGGACAGCGGCGCCGCCCCGGAGGTGACGCCGGCCCTGGCCTGCGCGGTCGGCGCGAGGCCGCCGGTGACGTGCTCGATGCGGTACAGGGCGGAGTTCTGGTCCCCGCTGAAGTAGCCGGTGCCGTAGTCGAGGACGTACAGGGCGCCGTCCGGTCCGAAGGCCATGTCCATCACCTGGGTGCCGCTCCAGGGGAACGCGTGGATGGACTGCACCGTGCCCGCGGTGTCGGAGGCGACGCGTCTGATCCAGCGGCGGCCGAACTCCCCGGCGAAGTACTGCCCGTCGAACTCCTGCGGGAACTTCACGTCGGACGTGGAAGCGGCGTCGTAGCGGTAGACCGGCCCGCCCATCGGGGATTCCGAGCCGCCGCCGAACTCCGGCACCGAGTCGCCGTCGTAGGGGATCCAGGCGGCCCGGGCGGGCGGCAGGTCGGAGAGACCGGTGTTGTGCGGCGAGGTGTTCTTCGGCGCGGCGCAGCTGAAGGCAGAACCGGAGGCGCCCGTGGCGAAGTCGTAGTCGACATAGGGGTTGTTGTCGCCCGTGCAGTACGGCCAGCCGTAGTTGCCCGCGCCGGTGATCCGGTTGAACTCCACCTGGCCCGCGGGGCCGCGGGTGGGGCTGGCGCTGCCGGCGTCGGGGCCGTAGTCGCCGAGGTAGACGATGCCGGTGGCCTTGTCGACGCTCATCCGGAAGGGATTGCGGAAGCCCATGGCGTAGATCTCGGGGCGGGTCCTCGCCGTACCGGGGGCGAAGAGGTTGCCGGCCGGGATCGTGTACGAGCCGTCCGCGGCCACCTTGATCCGCAGGACCTTGCCGCGCAGGTCGTTCGTGTTGCCGGACGAACGCTGGGCGTCGTACGCGGGGTTGCGTGACGGACGTTCGTCGATGGGGGTGTAGCTGTCGGAGGCGAACGGGTTGGTGTCGTCACCGGTCGACAGGTACAGGTTCCCGGCGGCGTCGAAGTCGAGGTCGCCGCCGACGTGGCAGCAGATGCCCCGGGAGGCGGGCACGTCGAGGATCCGCTTCTCGCTGCCCGGGTCCAGGGTCCCGTCCGCCCTGAGGACGAACCGGGACAGGCGGTTGACTCCGTCGAACGGGGCGAAGTCGGCGGCGGTGCCGTCGCCGGGGGCGTCACCGGCCGGGGTGGAGAGCTTGGGCGCGTAGTAGAGGAAGACGTGCCGGTTGGAGGAGAAGGCCGGGTCCACGGCGATGCCCTGGAGGCCCTCCTCGTCGTGGCTGTACACGTCGACCTTCCCGGCCACGCTCGTCGTGCCCGCGGCGTCCGTCCTTCGCACGGTGCCGTCCCGGGACGTGTGCAGCACGGAGCGGTCCGGCAGCACGGCCAGGGTCATCGGCTCGCCCATCTCGGCCACCCCCTTGGCGAGCGTGACCTGCTGGAACTCCGGAGCGGCCGCCGGGGCCGGGGCCGGGTCGTGGTGCGACGGTGGCGAGGCGGCGGCCGGGGACACCGGGAGCAGGAACCCGGCGGTGCAGGCCAGACCGGTCAGGAAGTGGAGGCGCTTGCGTCTGGGCGTTCTCGTGCGCACAGAGAGTCTCCCGAAGAGAGAGGGGGGACGGCGGCCTCGCTGGGCCACCGGGTGTGTCTACGGGCGCGCGCCGTCACGCCGTAGCGACCGGTCGCGATCGCATGACCGGTACATTTCAAAGAAGTTAGCGCCCTTTGTCGGGTCCCGTAACCCGGGCGGCGCAAGTTCCCGGTACTTCTTCCCGGGGCGGGACAAAGCATGGACGGGTCCGGAGGAAGTCCCTACTGTGTTCGGCGCGGCGGTGCGCAGGGTCCTGAAATCCCTCCCGCCCGAGCCTCCGTGACCGGGACGACGGCGCGCCCCGGCAGCGGTGGAACCCCCGATTGCCCGATCGAACCCCTCCTCGCCGAGGGGTCGTCAGGAGGTCACGTGTATCCACGGCTGTACGCCCGTCGGCCGGGCAGACGCCTCGCCGGAACGCTCCTCGTCTCCCTGCTCGCCCTCGGCCTCTCGGCGGCGCCCGCCCCCGCGGACGACGCCGCCGCCCTCCCGCCGCAGGAACCGGGGGTCACCCTCCGGGTCTTCGACGTCCAGGTGCCGCTCAACGACTTATGCGACCTGAAGCCCGGTCAGACGCCCAACATCGACAAGCTGATGCCGCTGATCGACTGGACCTCGCCGGCCGACTTCGGCCTGGACAGCAACTTCGTCACGCAGGTCATCGGCAACCTCGACGCCCCGGGGGCGGGCACCTACGCCCTCCGCCTCACCAGCGACGACGGTTCCCGCCTGTGGATCGACGACCAGCTGGTGATCGACCACGGCGGCCTGCACGGCCCGGAACCGAAGGAAGCCGGGATCAGCTTGACGGCAGGGCCCCACGCCCTGCGCATCGAGCACTTCGAGCGAGGCGGCGGCGAGCGCTTGACGCTGGAATGGAAGCCGCCCGGCGCCTCCGGCTTCACCGTCGTCCCGAACTCGGCGCTCAGCACGGACGCCGGCGTCGTCCGCGTGACGGCGCCGGGACGCAAGGAGTGCGAGGCCGGCACGGACTCGCCCGGCGACGGCCTGCCGCTCGCCGGCGTCCACCCGAACTACACCCTCACCGACCTGCGTCCGGCCGGCTTCGAACCCCAGGTGTCCGCGATGGACTGGCTCCCCGACGGACGTCTGGCCGTGACGACCTGGGGCGGCAGCAACAGCACCGCAGGCGAGGTCTACCTCCTGTCGAACGTCACGGGGAACACCGGACCGGACAGGGTGACGTACAAGAAGATCGCCTCGGGCCTCAGGGAGCCCATGGGGATCACACACGTCGACGGCAAGCTCTACGTGTCGCAGAAGCACGAGCTGACCGAGCTGAACGACACCGACGGAGACGAGGTCACCGACCAGTTCCGCAGGGTCGCCACCTGGCCCTTCGGCGGCAACTTCCACGAGTTCGGCTTCGGACTCCTCCACAAGGACGGGTTCTTCTACCTGAACCTGTCGGTCTCGATCAACTACGGCGGGGCTACCACGGACCCTCAGCCCGCACCGAACCGAGGCACCACCATCAAGGTGAACAAGGCGACGGGCGCGGTCTCCTACGTCGCCGGAGGACTGCGCACCCCCAACGGCATCGGCTGGGGTCCCGAGGGCGACATGTTCGTCACCGACAACCAGGGCGGCTGGCTCCCCTCGTCCAAGCTCGTGCACATCAAGCAGGGCCGCTTCTTCAACCACTACACCAACCCCGCCGGCCCCTTCGACAACCAGTCCGTCACCAAGCCGGTTCTCTGGCTGCCCCAGAACGAGATAGCCAACTCGCCCAGCACCCCGCTCCAGCTGCCCGAGGGACCCTTCGCGGGCCAGATGCTGTTCGGTGACGTCACCTACGGCGGAATCCAGCGCGCCTACCTGGAGAAGGTCGGAGGGGAGTACCAGGGCGCGGTCTTCCGGCTCACCCAGGGCCTGGAGGCCGGTGTCACCCGCATCAGCGTCGGCCCGGACGGCGCGCTGTACGCCGGCGGGCTCGGCGCGGGCGGAAACTGGGGCCAGGAGGGCAAGCTCGCCCACGGGCTCCAGAAGCTCACGCCCAACGGCACCGACGCCTTCGACATCCGCGCCATGCGGGCCGTGCCCGGCGGCTTCGCGCTCGAATACACCCAGCCGCTGTCGGCGGAGACCGCCGCCGACCTCGCCGCGCACTACAAGGTCAAGCAGTGGCGGTACGCGCCGACCGCCGACTACGGCGGGCCGAAGGTCGACGAGGAGACCCTCACCGTCCCGTCCGCGACCCTGTCCGGCGACGGTCGCACGGTCACCCTCGCGATCCCGGGCCTGAAGGCCGACCGTGTCGTCCACGTCCGCTCGCCCCGTCCCTTCAGCTCCGCGAGCGGCGAGTCCCTCTGGAGCACCGAAGCCTGGTACACGCTGAACCGGCTCCCAGGAGGAAGCGCGAGTACGGGCGAGGTGAAGGGCGTGGGGGGCAAGTGCCTCGACGTCGACAACTCGCAGACGGCGGACGGCACGAAGGTCCAGCTCTGGACCTGCAACGGCACGGCCGCCCAGCGGTGGACCGTCGCCGGCGACGGCACGGCGAAGGCGCTGGGCAAGTGCTTGGACGTGTCGAACGGCGGCAGCGCGGACGGCACCAGGGTCCAGCTGTGGACGTGCAACGGCACGGCCGCGCAGCAGTGGGAGGCGCGGAGCGACGGCACGGTCCGCAATCCGCGGTCCGGCAAGTGCCTGGACGCCTCCGGAGGCGTCTGGAACGACGGCACGGCCGTCCACCTGTGGACCTGCCACACGGGAGCGAACCAGAGATGGACGCTCCCCTGACGTGAAGAGCCGCCCGGCCTCCCCGGCCGGGCGGCGCCACGTTCACGCGCCGAGACCTGCCTTTGTCCTCAACCCGGAAAAAGTCGGACCGTACTTCTGCGCAAGTTCTTCCGTCCCGGAAAACCGACTGCTACGTTCCCCACGAAAGCAGCCGGACCCCACGGACGAATCCCTCTACCGGGACCGCCGCGGGACCGCCAGACAGCAGGGGAGGAGGCCACGTGCGACGCATGACGGCCAGGCCCGGCAACGCGCACCAGGCACGCCTGCTCCGGCTGCTGCGCGACGGCGGACCCCACTCCCGCGCCCAGCTCGGCGATCTGGTCGACCTCTCCCGCTCCAAGCTCGCGGTCGAGGTGGATCGGCTCCTGGAGACGGGCCTCGTCGTGGCGGACGGTCTCGCCGCCTCGCGCGGCGGGCGCCGCTCGCACAACATCCGCCTCACCCCCGGCCTGCGCTTCCTCGGCGTCGACATCGGCGCGACCTCGATCGACGTCGCCGTCACCAACGCCGAACTGGAGGTCCTCGGCCACCTCAACCACTCGATGGACGTGCGCGAAGGCCCTGTCGCGGTCTTCGAACAGGTCCTGTCGATGGTGGCCAAGCTCAAGTCGCTCGGACTGGCCGACGGCCTGGACGGCGCCGGCATCGGAGTCCCCGGACCGGTCCGCTTCCCCGAGGGCGTCCCCGTGGCGCCCCCGATCATGCCCGGCTGGGACGGATTCCCCGTCCGCGAGGCCCTCAGCCAGGACCTCGGCTGCCCCGTCATGGTCGACAACGACGCCAACCTCATGGCCATGGGCGAGCAGCACGCCGGTGTCGCCCGGTCCGTCGCCGACTTCCTGTACGTCAAGATCGGTACGGGCATCGGCTGCGGCATCGTCCTCGGCGGCGAGGTCCACCGGGGTACGACCGGGAGCGCCGGCGACATCGGCCACATCCAGGTCGAGCCCGACGGCCGGGCCTGCGGCTGTGGCAACCGGGGTTGCCTCGAAGCCCACTTCAGCGGGTCCGCGCTCGCCCGGGACGCCGAGGACGCGGCGCGCGCGGGCGGTACGGCCGAGCTGTCCACGCGGCTCGAGACACACGGCAAGCTCACCTCCGCCGACGTGGCCGCGGCCGCAGCCGCGGGCGACCAGGTCGCACTCGACCTCATCCGCGCGGGCGGTGGCCGGGTCGGCCAGGTGATCGCCGGACTCGTCAACTCCTTCAACCCCGGGATGGTCGTCATCGGCGGCGGCGTCACCGGCCTCGGTCACACGCTGCTGGCGAGTGTGCGCACCCAGGTCTACCGGCGCTCCCTGCCGCTGGCGACCAGGAACCTCCCGATCGTCCTGGGCGAGCTCGGTTCGACCGCCGGCGTGATCGGCGCGGCCCGCCTCATCAGCGACCACCTGTTCTCCCCCGCCTGAACCTCCGCTCCGGCCCCGCCGGAAAGCGTGATCAGCCCCGTACCGGCACCACCCCATCCGAGCGCACCACAGCACCGCTGTCCTGTAGTCCCGCAGCACCGCACCTGCATCCCGCACCATCGCATCCCGCACCCCCGCAGCACCGCACTCCCCGCGCACGGCACCCTCCGGACAGACTCGTGTGACGCCCCGTCATACCCGCCGACGGCCCGGCCGGTTGCCCCTCCCGTGGCCCGCTGCCCGCACCTCGCGTGACACGCCCCGCACACCACGTACACCCCGCGCACCACGTACACCCCGCGCACCACGTACACCCCGCGCACCACGTACACCCCGCGCACCACGTACACCCCGCGCACCACGCACACGCCCCGCCCCGCTCCCTCCGCCTCCGCCCCGCCCGCTCGCGGCCGTACTCGCCGAGGAATCGTCATGGCACCAGAAGCACCCCTGCTCACCATGTCCGGCATCACCAAGTCGTTCCCCGGCGTCCGTGCCCTCGACGGCGTGGACCTGGAGGTCCGGTCCGGAGAGGTCCACTGCGTCCTCGGCCAGAACGGCGCCGGGAAGTCCACCCTGATCAAGGTCCTCGCCGGCGTCCACCAGCCCGACGGAGGGCGGATCACCTGGCGCGGGGAGCCGGTGGCACCCGCCACCCCGATCGCCGCGATGCGCCTCGGGATCGCCACCATCTACCAGGAACTCGACCTGGTCGAGGGGCTGTCCGTGGCCGAGAACGTCTTCCTCGGCCACGAACCGACCTCCGCGGGCTTCGTCGTCCGGACCGGGGCCGCCCGCGAGGCGACCGCCGGACTCCTCCGCCGGCTCGGCCACGCCGAGATCGACCCGGTCCGCATCGTCGGCGAACTCTCCGCCGCCCAGCGGCAGATCGTCTCCATGGCCCGCGCGCTCTCCCACGAGGTCAGGCTCATCGTCATGGACGAGCCGTCCGCCGCCCTCGACCCGGAGGAGGTCGACAACCTCTTCCGCACGGTCGAGGACCTGACCGCCGACGGCGTCGCCGTCGTCTACATCTCGCACCGCCTGGAGGAGATCCGCCGGATCGGGCACCGCGTCACCGTCATCAAGGACGGCCGGACCGTCGCCGGCGGACTCCCCGCGAAGTCCACCTCCACGGACGAGGTCGTCCGCCTGATGACCGGCCGCTCCGTCGAGTACGTCTTCCCCGAGCGCCCCGACCGGACGGCCCGGCCGCTTGCCGCCGAACCCGTCCTGCGCGTCGAAGGACTGGCGCGCGAAGGGGAGTTCGCCGCCGTCGACCTGGAGCTGCGCCCGGGGGAGATCGTCGGCCTGGCCGGACTGGTCGGCTCGGGCCGCAGCGAGATCCTGGAGACGGTCTACGGGGCACGGCGGCCGACCGCGGGCCGGGTGCTGGTCGACGGGGTGCCCCTGCGGCCCGGCAGCGTGCCCGCCGCCGTCCGCGCCGGCATCGGCCTCGCCCCGGAGGAACGCAAGGCCCAGGCGCTGCTCCCGATGGAGTCCGTCACCCGCAACGTCACCCTCTCCACCCTCTCCCGCTTCGCGCGCGGCGGCCGGATCGACCGGGGGAGGGAACGGGCGGCCGCCCGCGACGCGACCCGCGCCCTCTCCCTGCGGCCCGACGACCCCGACGCCCGTGTCCGCACCCTCTCCGGCGGCAACCAGCAGAAGGCGGTCCTCGCCCGGTGGCTGCTGCGCGGCTGCAAGGTGCTGCTGCTCGACGAACCGACCCGGGGGGTCGACATCGGGGCCCGCGCCGAGTTGTACGCCGTCATCCGCAGACTCGCCGACGAAGGACTCGCGGTGCTCCTCGTCTCCAGCGAGGTCCCCGAGGTCCTCGGCCTCGCCGACCGGGTCCTGGTGCTGCGCGAGGGCCATGTCGTGCACACCGCCGACGCCCGGGAGCTGGACGAGCACCGCGTACTCGACCTCGTGATGGAAGGAAGCCCGACGGCATGACGCACTCAGCCACCCCGGCGGGACGGGAGGCATCCCCCGCCCCCGCCGCGCCCGGCGGGAAGACCCCCGCGCTCCGGCCGCCGGTCCTCCGCCTCGACGTCCGCAGCCTCTCCCTCCTCGGCGTCCTCGCCGCACTGGTGGCCGTCGGGGGCCTCACCAGGCCCGCCGAGTTCCTGGCCACCAGCAACCTCCAGCTCGTGCTCACCCAGGCGTCCGTCATCGGCGTCGTGACCGTCGGCATGACCTTCGTCATCACCAGCGGCGGCATCGACCTGTCGGTCGGCGCGATCGTCGCCCTCGCCTCCGTCTGGGCCACCACCGTCGCCACCCAGGAGTACGGTTTCGCCGGCATCCTCTTCACCGCGGTCGCGGTCGGCGTCGGCTGCGGGCTCGTGAACGGCGTCCTCGTGGCGTACGGCGGCATGGTCCCCTTCATCGCCACCCTCGCGATGTTCGCCTCCGCCCGCGGCCTCGCCCTCCAGCTCACCGACGGCAAGACCCAGCTCGTCACCGTCGACTCCGTCCTCGACCTCGGCGTCAAGGACGCCTACATCCTCGGCATCCCGCCGCTCGTCCTCGTCTTCGCCGCCGTCACGGTCGCCGGCTGGTTCCTCTTCAACCGCACCACCTTCGGGCGGCGCACGGTCGCCGTGGGCGGCAACGCCGAGGCCGCCCGCCTCGCCGGCATCGACGTCCGCCGCCAGCGCCTCTCCCTCTACCTCCTGTCGGGCCTGTGCTGCGGCATCGCCGCCTTCATGCTGATCGTCCTCGCCGGCTCCGGGCAGAACACCAACGGCAACCTGTACGAGCTGGACGCCATCGCCGCCGCCATCATCGGCGGCACCCTCCTCAGTGGCGGCCGCGGCACCATCGTCGGCTCGGTCCTCGGGGTCCTCATCTTCACCACGATCACCAACATCTTCGCCCTGAACAACCTGGAGAGCGCCGTCCAGCAGATCGCCAAGGGCGCGATCATCGTCGCGGCCGTCCTCGTCCAGCGCCGCACCCTGCGCGACGACTGACTCCTCCTCACCATCCCCCCTCGCACCCGCCCCGCCCCTCCCGGAGGTCGATCCGCCATGCCCGAGTCCCGTATCCCCAGCCGCAGAGGACTGCTCCTCGGCTCCGCCGCCGTCTCCGCCGGAGCGCTCCTCACGGCCTGTACCAGCAACGAGCCCAAGAACCAGACCGCCCCCAGCGCCGCCGGCAACGCCCCCGTCGCGGACGACAAGCCCGGCAAGCCCGTCACCATCGGCTTCGCCGGACCGCAGGCCGACCACGGCTGGCTCAACGCCATCAACGAGAACGCCAGGAACCGCGCGAAGAAGTACGCCGACGTCACCCTGGAGATCACCGAGGGCTCCAACGACACCGCCGCGCAGATCGGCCAGATCCAGACCCTCATCAACAAGAAGGTCGACGTCCTCGTCATTCTTCCGGCCGACGGCAAGGCCCTCACCCAGGTCGGCCTCCAGGCCATGGCCGCCGGCATCCCCGTCGTCAACCTGGACCGCGTCTTCGGCTCCCCGCAGGCGTACCGCTGCTGGATCGGCGGCGACAACTACGGCATGGGCCTCAACGCCGGCCGCTTCATCGGCGAACAGCTCAAGGGCAAGCCGAACGCCAAGGTCGTCGAGCTCGCCGGTCTGGACAACCTCGAACTGACCAAGCAGCGGTCCCAGGGCTTCGACGACGCCCTCAAGAACTACCCCAACATCACCAAGGTCGCCCGGCAGGCGGCCGAGTTCACCGTCGAGTCCGGCCAGGCCAAGATGGCCCAACTCCTCCAGGCACAGCCTCAGTTCGACGCCCTGTGGAACCACGACGACGACCAGGGGGTCGGCGCCCTCCGCGCCATCGCCCAGGCCGGCCGCAAGGACTTCCTCATGGTGGGCGGCGCCGGCGCCAAGTCGGCCATGGACGCCATCAAGGCCGACGACGGCGTCCTCAAGGCCACCGTCCTCTACCCGCCGACGATGGCCGCCTCCGCCATCGACCTGGCCCGCGCGCTCGGACAGGGCAAGGGCATCGGCGGCATGGCCGAACTGGAGATCCCCTCGTCGGTGACCCTCTACTCGGCCGTCGTCACCAGGGACAACGTCGGCGACTACCTGCCCACCGGCTTCAACTGACCGCCCACACCGCCCCGGGCGGCCCGGCGGCCCCGCCGCCGCCCCGCCCGGGACCCCGGCTCACCGAGCCGACAGCTCCACCGGCCGCCGCGGCCGGTACCGCGATTGGAGACCCATGGAACAGGACAGCGAGACCGCGCCGACACTCGGCGTCGGCCTGATCGGGTACGCGTTCATGGGCGCCGCCCACTCCCAGGGGTGGCGCACCGCCGGCCGCGTCTTCGACCTGCCACTGCGTCCGGTCCTCGCCGCTGTCGCCGGCCGGGACCGCGCCGCCGTGCGCGCGGCCGCCGCACGACACGGATGGGCGGCCGCAGAGACCGACTGGCGGCGCCTCATCGCCCGCGACGACGTGCAGCTCGTCGACATCTGCACCCCGGGCGACCGGCACGCCGAGATCGCCGTCGCGGCGCTCGACGCCGGCAAGCACGTGCTGTGCGAGAAGCCGCTCGCCAACACCGTCGCCGAGGCCGAGGCGATGGCCGAGGCCGCCGAACGGGCCAGGAGCCGCGGCCAGGTGGCGATGGTCGGCTTCAACTACCGGCGCGTCCCCGCGCTCGCCCTCGCCCGCCGGCTCGTCGAGGAGGGACGCGTCGGCGCCCTCCGTCACGTACGCCTGACGTACCTTCAGGACTGGCTCGTGGACCCGGACTTCCCCCTGACCTGGAGGTTGGAGCGGCAGCACGCGGGCTCCGGCGCCCTCGGTGATCTCGGAGCGCACATCGTCGACCTCGCTCAGTTTCTGGCGGGGGAGCCGCTGGTCGGGGTCTCGGCGCAGCTGGAGACCTTCGTCAGGGAACGTCCCCTGCTCGCGGGCGTCTCCGCCGGGCTGAGCGCGTCCGGCGGCGGTGGCCGCGGCCCCGTCACCGTGGACGACGCGGCCGTCTTCACCGGCCGGCTGGCCTCCGGGGCACTGGCGACCTTCGAGGCGAGCCGCATGGCTCCCGGGCGCAAGAACGCCCTGCGTCTGGAGATCAGCGGCGAACTCGGCTCCCTCGCCTTCGACCTGGAACGCCTGAACGAACTGCTCTACCACGACCACCAGGAGCCGGCCGCCACCGCGGGATTCCGCCGCATCCTCGTCACCGAGCCCGACCACCCGTACCTGGAGGCGTGGTGGCCGCCCGGCCACGTCCTCGGCTACGAGCACACCTTCGCCCACCAGGCGCGCGACCTGGTCATGACCATCGCCGCGGGGGCGGAGCCCTCGCCGTCCTTCGCCGACGGCCTCCAGGTCCAGCGGGTCCTGGCGGCCGTCGAGGAGAGCGCCGGGCACAACGCCGTCTACACGCCCGTACCCGTGCCCCGCACCGCGCCCCCGCCGCCCGCGCCGGCCGCCCCCGCCCGTACCGAGGCCCAGGTCTGAGGAGGAGACACCATGGCCCGTCCGTTCACCCTGTTCACCGGCCAGTGGGCCGATCTGCCCCTGGAGGAAGTCTGCGCACTGGCGCGTGACTTCGGCTACGACGGGCTCGAACTCGCCTGCTGGGGAGACCACTTCGAGGTCGACAAGGCCCTCGCCGACCCGGCCTATCTCGACGGGCGGCGCGCCCTCCTGGAGAAGTACGGCCTGCGGTGCTGGGCCGTCTCCAACCACCTCGTCGGCCAGGCCGTCTGCGACCACCCCATCGACGAACGCCACCAGGGCATCCTCCCGCCCCGGATCTGGGGCGACGGCGAGCCGGAAGGGGTGCGCAGGCGCGCGGCGGCCGAGCTCAAGGACACCGCCCGCGCCGCCGCCGCCCTCGGCGTCGACACCGTCGTCGGCTTCACCGGCTCCTCGATCTGGCACCTCGTGGCCAGGTTCCCGCCCGTCCCCGAGCACATGATCGAGCGCGGCTACGAGGACTTCGCCGAGCGCTGGAACCCGATCCTCGACGTCTTCGACGCGGAGGGCGTCCGCTTCGCCCACGAGGTCCATCCGAGCGAGATCGCCTACGACTACTGGACCACGAAACGAGCCCTGGAGGCCGTCGACAACCGGCCCGCCTTCGGACTCAACTTCGACCCCAGCCACTTCGTCTGGCAGGACCTCGACCCGGTCGGCTTCCTCTACGACTTCCGCGACCGGATCTACCACGTCGACTGCAAGGAGGCCCGCACCCGGCTCGACGGGCGCAACGGCCGCCTCGGCTCCCACCTGCCCTGGGGCGACCCGCGCCGCGGCTGGGACTTCGTCTCCGCCGGCCACGGCGACGTCCCCTGGGAGGACGTCTTCCGGATGCTGCGCTCCATCGGCTACGCCGGTCCGATCTCCGTCGAATGGGAGGACGCGGGCATGGACCGGCTCGCGGGCGCGCCGGAGGCCCTCGCCCACCTCAAGCGCTTCGACTTCGACCCGCCGAGCGCCGCCTTCGACGCGGCCTTCTCGGGGCGGGGCGAGTAGCCCCACCGTACGGGCTCCGCCGCGCGACGCCGCGCACGCGGGGCCACCCACGAGCGACGGCGGGCGAGGGGGCGCCGTACCCCCCGCCCGCCGTCTCCACCCCGATGACACCCCACATGTCAGGGAGGCAGCCCGTGCACCACGGGAACGCTCAGCGAACGCCGGCCGACGACAGGACCGGACGCACCGGAGTCTGGTTCGTCGGGGCTCGCGGCTCGGTGGCGACCACAGCCGTCGCCGGCTGCGCCGCCGTCACCGCCGGACTCCATCCTCCGACCGGCATGGTCACCGAGACGCCGCCGTTCGCCGACGCCGGTCTCCCCGCCCTCGACACCCTCGTCTTCGGCGGACACGACGTCTCCGACTGCCCCCTGCCGAAACGCGCCGAGGACCTCACCGCGGACAGGGTCCTGCCCACCGGCCTCGCCCGTGCCGTCCACACCGAACTGGCCGCGGCCGACGAGGAGATACGGCCCGGCGGTCCGCTGCCCGGCGACCGCCGGACCGACGAGGAACTGATCGGGCGCTTCACCGACGACCTCGCCGGGTTCCGCACCCGCCACGCCCTCGCGCGGGTCGTCGTCGTCCACGTGGCCTCCACGGAGCCGCTCCCGGAGCCGGACGCCCGCCGCCTCCCGGCGAGCGCGCTCTACGCAGCCGCCGCGCTCCGGGCCGACTGCCCCTACGTCAACTTCACCCCTTCCACCGGCCTGTTCGCCCCCGCCCTCGCCGAGACGGTCGCCGCGAGCGCCGTCCCGCACGCGGGCCGCGACGGCAAGACCGGCCAGACGCTGCTGCGGTCCGTCCTCGCCCCGATGTTCGTCCAGCGGGCGCTGGCCGTGCGCGCCTGGTCCGGCACCAATCTGCTCGGCGGCGGCGACGGCGCCACGCTGGCCGATCCGGCCGCCGCCGCGGCCAAGAACGCGGGCAAGGAACGCGTGCTCGCCGACACCCTCGGCCCCGGTGTCGAGGGCACCGTCCACATCGACGACGTCCCGGCCCTCGGCGAATGGAAGACGGCCTGGGACCACGTCGCCTTCGACGGATTCCTCGGGTCCCGCATGATCCTCCAGACCACGTGGCAGGGCTGCGACTCGGCGCTCGCCGCGCCCCTGGTCCTGGACCTGGCCCGGTTTCTCGCCCGCGCCCACGAGGTCGGCCTCACCGGACCCCGCCCCGAACTCGGCTTCTATTTCAAGGACCCTGACGGTGGCCCCGCCGCGCTGGCCGCGCAGTTCGACGCCCTCCTCGCCTTCGCGGGCCGGCTCCGGGACGGGGCCCGATGACCGGCGCCCCGAGGCCGCGCCCCGGGACGTTGCGGGCGTGGGCCGAGCTGCTGCGGGTGTCGGCTCTGCCCAGCGTCCCCGGCGACGCCCTCGCCGGCGCGGCGGCCGCCGGACTGAGGCCCGGCGGAGGGACCGCGTGGGCCGTCGGCGCCTCCGTCTGCCTCTACGAGGCGGGCATGGCGCTCAACGACTGGGCGGACCGCCACGTCGACGCCGTCGAACGCCCACGGCGGCCCCTGCCGTCGGGCCGCGTCGCCCCGGCCGCCGCCCTCGGCGCGGCCGGCGCCCTCACCGCCACGGGCCTGGCCCTCGCCTCCCGGGCGGGACGGCCGGCGCTGGCCGTCGCCTCGGCGCTGGCCGCGACCGTGTGGGCCTACGACCTCAGGCTCAAGCACACGGCCGCGGGCCCGGCGGCGATGGCCGCCGCCCGCGGCCTGGACGTCCTCCTCGGAGCCCTCGCGACGGCCTCCGCGGCGCGGGTGCGGGAGTCCCGCCCCGCGGTGCCGGGCCCGACGGCGGGCGGCGGGCGGGCGGGGATCGACGTGCTGGCCGCCGCCGCGCCGGCCGCCGCGGCCGTGGCCGCGCACACCTACGCCGTCACCGCCGTCTCCCGGCACGAGGCCGACGGCGGCTCCACCGCGGCTCCGGCGGGAGCCCTCGCATCGTCGGTGCTGCTCGCCCTCCTCACCGCCGGCTCGGGACCGCACCCGTTCGGCTCCGGGCCGCGCCTGCTGGGCCCGGGACCGCACGCGCCCGGCTCCGGGCCGTACCCGGTGGGCTCCGGACCGCACCTGCCCGGCTCCGGGCTGCGTCTGCTGGGCCCGGGACCGCACGCGCCCGGCTCCGGGCCGTACCCGGTGGGCTCCGGCCTGTACCCGCCCGGCTCACGACCGCACCCGCCCGGCTCCGGCCCGCACCCGCCCGGCTCGGAGCCGTACCCGCCCGGTGCGGGGCGCCGGACCCGACGGCGTACCGACAGTCGCGGCCGGCCCGGCACCGCGCGGCGGTTACGCGGCGCGATCCCCGCTCCGGGCGCCGCGCCGCCCACCCTCGGTGGCGTCCCCGCTGCGGTCCACCGCCGCCGTATCGCGTCGGACCGGGTCGCGGTGTTCATGGCCGGCGCCTACCTCCGTACCGTCGCCGGCCCTCTCCTCCACGCCGTCCTCAACCCTTCCCCTCACCTCACGCAGCGCGCGGTCGGCGGTGGTGTCCGGGCCGTGATCCCCCTCCAGGCCGTGCTGGCCGCCCGCTCCGGCTCGCCCGTCGTGGGCATGGCCCTGCTCGGCCTCGCGCCGGTCGCCCGCCGCCTCGCGCGAAAGGTCAGCCCCACATGACCGAGCTCCGCCCCGCCGTCGCCGCCCTCCCCCTCCGCTACGGGTACGGCACCAACGGGCTGACCGACCTCCGCCTCGACGACGCCCTCGCCCTCCTCGCCGACCTCGGCTACGACGGCGTCGGGCTCACCCTCGACCACATGCACCTCGACCCGCTCGCCCCCGACCTGGCCGCCCGCACCGCCCGTGTGGCGCGCCGACTGGAGTCCCTCGGCCTCACCGTCACCGTCGAGACCGGCGCCCGCTACGTCCTCGATCCGCGCCGCAAGCACGGCCCCTCCCTGCTCGACCCCGACCCGGAGGCCCGCGCGGCGCGGGTCCGGCTGCTCCTCACCGCCGTGCGTACCGCCGCCGACCTCGACGCCCACGCCGTGCACTGCTTCAGCGGGCCCACCCCGCCGGGCACCGACCCGGACACCGCGTGGGCACGCCTCGCGGCCGGCCTCGCCCCGGTGGTCGAGGCGGCCGACGCCGCGGGCGTACCGCTCGCGATCGAACCCGAACCCGGCCATCTCCTCGCCACCCTCGCCGACTTCCACCACCTGCGTGCCCTCACCGGCAGCCCCGCCGCCCTCGGCCTCACACTCGACATCGGCCACTGCCGATGCCTGGAACCCGAGCCGATCACCGACTGCGTCCGCGACGCGGCCCCCTGGCTGCGCCACGTCCAGATCGAGGACATGCGGCGCGGCGTCCACGAACACCTTCCGTTCGGTGACGGCGAGATCGACTTCCCACCGGTCCTCGACGCCCTCGCCGCCACCGGATACCGCGGGCTCACCGTCGTCGAACTGCCGCGCCACTCCCACGCCGGCCCGGAACTCGCCCGCTCCTCCCTGTCCTTCCTCCGCGCCGGGCACCGAAAGGAACGCTGACCACGTGAACGCGACCCCGCCCCGGGACACCCTTCCTCACCTGCGTGCCACCCTCCGCACGCGCCTTCCCCGAGCGCCCCGCGCCTGGCTGGACGACGCCCTCGCCGAGGCGGAACAGGCCGGCGACGGCCCGTCCTCGACCGACCCTCCGGGAACCACCCCCGCCTGGGAACTGCGGTTCGCCGCCGCCGGACGCACCTGCGGGGCCGCGTACGCCGACGCCGCCCGCACCGTCCTCCTCGCGGCGGCCCGTCCCGCTCCGGAAGACCTCGCGCGTCTCTACCACCACGGCAGCGCCGCCGAACGCCGCGCCGTGCTCCGCGCCCTCCCGCACCTCCTCACCGGACCCCACGCCCTGCCCCTCGTCGAGGACGCCCTGCGCACCCACGACGCACGGCTCGTCGCCGCCGCTGTCGGCCCCTACGCGGCAGCCCACCTCGACCAGCACGCGTGGCGGCACGCCGTCCTCAAGTGCCTCTTCACCCAGGTCCCCGTCAGCGCCGTCGCCGACCTGCCCCGGCGCGCCCGCGGCGACACCGACCTGGCGCGCATGCTCGCCGATCACGCCGCCGAGCGCACCGCCGCCGGCCGCCCCGTCCCCGACGACCTGCACCACGTGCTCGCCCTGGCCGCCCAAGGCCCCCACCGGCCCCCGGAGGAGTGCTGATGCGCATCTTCGACCCGCACATCCACATGACCTCCCGCACCACCGACGACTACGAGGCCATGTACGCCGCCGGGGTGCGTGCCCTGGTCGAGCCCGCCTTCTGGCTCGGCCAGCCGCGCACCTCCCCGGCGAGCTTCCTCGACTACTTCGACGCGCTCCTCGGCTGGGAGCCGTACCGGGCCGCCCAGTACGGCATCGCGCACCACTGCGCCCTCGCGCTCAATCCCAAGGAGGCCAACGACCCCCGCTGCGTCCCCGTCCTCGACGTCCTGCCCCGCTACCTCGTCAAGGACTCCGTGGTCGCGGTCGGCGAGATCGGCTACGACTCGATGACCCCCGCCGAGGACACCGCCCTCGCCGCCCAGCTCCAACTCGCCGCCGACCACGGACTGCCCGCCCTCGTCCACACCCCGCACCGCGACAAGCTCGCCGGAATGCGCCGCACGCTCGACGTCGTGCGGGAATCCGCGCTGGCACCCGACCACGTGCTGCTCGACCACCTCAACGAGACGACCGTGGGGGAGGCGAAGGAGAGCGGCTGCTGGCTCGGCTTCTCCGTCTACCCGGACACCAAGATGGACGAGGACCGGATGGTCGCGGTCCTGCGCGCCCACGGGCCGGAGAAGATGCTCGTCAACTCGGCCGCGGACTGGGGGAGGAGCGACCCGCTCAAGACCCGCCGGGTCGCCGACGCCATGCTCGCTGCGGGATTCGGAGAGGACGACGTGGACCTGGTCCTGTGGCGCAACCCCGTCGCCTTCTACGGGATCAGCGGACGCCTCGCCCTCGACGTGCCACCCGCCCACGGCACCCACGAGGGCAACTCCGTGCTGCGCGGCGGAGAATGAGGAGGCGGGACCGCGATGCGCTTCCGGCACACCGACGGCTCCGTCGTCCACCTCGCCTACTGCACCAACGTCCACCCGGCCGAAACCCTCGACGGCGTCCTCGCCCAGCTCCGCGACCACTGCGAACCCGTCCGCCGCAGACTCGGCCGCGACCGACTCGGCATCGGCCTCTGGCTCGCCAGGCCGGCAGCCCGCGTCCTCGTCGACGACCCCGGGGCTCTGCGGGGCCTGCGGGCCGAGCTGGACCGGCGCGGCCTGGAGGTCGTCACGCTCAACGGCTTCCCGTACGAGGGCTTCGGCGGACAGGAGGTCAAGTACCGCGTGTACGAGCCGGACTGGGCCCATCCCGCCAGGCTCGCCCACACCACCGACCTGGCCCGCCTCCTCGCGGCCCTCCTGCCGGACGACGTCACCGAGGGCACGATCTCCACCCTGCCCCTGGGCTGGCGCACGGACTTCGGCCCCGCCCGGGCCGAAGCCTGCCGGGCGGCCCTCACCACGCTCGCCGAACGGCTCGACGCGTTGGAGGAACTGACCGGGAAGTCCGTCCGCGTGGCGCTCGAACCCGAGCCCGGCTGCGTCGTGGAGACGACCACGGACGCCATCGCCCCCCTCACCGCCGTCGGCGCACCGCACCGCATCGGCGTCTGTGTCGACACCTGCCATCTCGCCACCTCGTTCGAGGACCCGCCCGCCGCGCTCGCCTCCCTCCACGCGGCGGGCGTCCCCCTTCCCAAGGCGCAGCTCTCCGCGGCGCTCCACGCCGAGCACCCGCACCTCCCCGCCGTGCGCGAGGCGCTCGCGGCCTACGTCGAACCCCGCTTCCTCCACCAGACCCGCGCCCTCACCCCCGAAGGCCGGCGCGGCACCGACGACCTCGACGAAGCCCTCGCCGGAGCCGCCCTCCCCGACACGAGCCCCTGGCGCTCCCACTTCCACGTCCCCCTGCACGCGCGCCCCGCCCCGCCGCTGACCTCCACGATGTCGGTGCTCGAAGAGACCCTCGCGCTGCTCGTCGGCGGCCCCGTACCCCGCACCCGCCATCTGGAGGTCGAGACCTACACCTGGCAGGCCCTGCCTCCCGCGCTGCGGCCGCGCACGCGGGCCCGACTCCACGACGGCATCGCCGCCGAACTCGACCTGGCCCGCGCCCTTCTGACCGACCTCGGCCTCAAGGAGCTCCCATGACCGCCCGCCCCACGCCGCTCCTCGTCCTGGACGTCGTCGGACTCACCCCCCGGCTCCTCGCCCACATGCCGAACCTGAGGGCCCTCGCCGCCTCGGGCTCGCACGCCCCGCTGACCACCGTCCTGCCGGCCGTCACGTGCACCGCCCAGACCACCTTCCTCACCGGCACGCTCCCCTCGGAGCACGGCATCGTCGCCAACGGCTGGTACTTCCGCGAACTCGGCGACGTCCTGCTCTGGCGCCAGCACAACGCCCTCGTCGGCGGCGACCGCGTCTGGGACGCCGCCCGCCGTACCTGGCCCGACTACACCGTCGCCAACATCTGCTGGTGGTACGCGATGGGCGCGGACACCGACATCACCGTCACCCCCCGCCCCGTGTACTACGCCGACGGACGCAAGGAACCCGACTGCTACACCCGCCCGCCCGCACTCCACGACGAACTCACCGAACTGCTCGGCACCTTCCCCCTCTTCCGCTTCTGGGGCCCCGGCGCCGGCATCGCCTCCAGCCGCTGGATCGCCGACGCCACCCGGCACGTCATGCGCACCCGCCGCCCCGACCTCACCCTGTGCTACCTGCCCCACCTCGACTACGACCTCCAGCGCTACGGCCCCGACGACCCGCGCGCGTCCCGGGCCGCCGCCGAACTCGACACCGTCATCGGCCCGCTGCTGGAGGACGCCCGGCGCGAAGGGCGCACGGTCGTGGCGCTGTCCGAGTACGGCATCACCCGCGTGCACCGCCCCGTCGACATCAATCGCGCCCTGCGGCGCGCCGGACTCCTGGAGGTCCACACCCAGGACGGCATGGAATACCTCGACCCGGCCGCCTCCCGCGCCTTCGCGGTGGCCGACCACCAGCTCGCCCACGTGTACGTCCGCAGGCCCGAGGACGTCCCGGCCGCGCGCGAAGCCCTCGCCGACCTGCCCGGCGTCGACCAGCTCCTCGACAGCGACGGCAAGAAGGCGCACGGCCTCGACCACCCTCGCTCCGGCGAGCTCGTCGCGGTCGCGGAACCGGACGCGTGGTTCACGTACTACTACTGGCTCGACGACGCCAGGGCCCCCGACTTCGCGCAGCTGGTCGAGATCCACCGCAAGCCCGGCTACGACCCCGCGGAGCTCTTCCTGGACCCCGAGGACCCCTACGTACGCGTCAGGGCGGCGGCCGCCCTCGCCCGCAAGAGACTCGGCATGCGCTACCGCCTCGCCGTGGTCCCCCTGGACCCCGCCCCCGTCCGAGGCAGCCACGGCCGCCTCCCCGCCGACGACGACGAAGGCCCCCTCGTCCTGTGCTCGCTGCCGGACGCCCTGCCCGGCCGCCTGGCGGCCACAGAGGTGAAGCCCTTCCTTCTGGCCTTGGCCACGCCGCCGCCGGGAAGATCGATGTGACGCCGAAATCCGCCCTCGAAGGCACCTCCGGTGGGCTGCACGGCGAGCTGTCCTGCTCGAAGACCCTCGCGAGAGTGACGCGGGGTGCTCCTGCGCTCACATGGGGACACGCAGGCGTCCGTGAGGCGCGGGTGACCGCCGGTGCGATCCGAGCCGACCGATCCCGCCCCGGCCGCCGCTGACAGCGCGCCGTAGGTGAGCGTCGCAGTCCCGCCGGAGACCTGGGCCTCCAGGCGTTCAAGACGTACCGAATGTCCGCTTCTCCTATGATGGCCAGAGGGCGAGGCCAGAAATGGACTGATGCCGATGAGCGGACCCTTGAACGCCGGGGGGACCGGCGCGGGAGCAGAGGGCCTGCCGCTGGAGCCGTATCCCGCCACTGCCTGGGTGGACCGGATGGGGGCTGTCCAGCTGTGGAGTACAGAGGCGGAAACCCTCCTCGGATACCGGGCGCAGGAAGTCTGCGGCACACCGGCGGTGGAGTTGCTGGCCACCCGCGGGGACCGCGCAGCGGCGTCGGCGTGGCGCGACCGACCTGGGGCCGGCCAGAGCTGGGACGGCGTTCTCGGCCTGCGGCACCGTGACGGGCACGAGGTGAAGGTCGCGCTGCGCGTGCGTCCACTCACGGACCGGGAGGGCCGGGCGGGATGGTCGGTCTCCGGAGGGGACGCCCTGCGGATCGAGCGGGAGAACGAAGACCGGGCGGTGTTGCGGGCCCTGTTCGAGCAGTATCCCGCCCCCATCGCTCTCTTGGACGACGCGTTGCGGTACCGGTTGCTGAACGGGGCGGCGCAGCGGGCCCTCGCCCACTCCGGAAACCCGCTCGTCGGCCGACCGGTCGGTGCGGACACCCCTCATGTCGACTCCGCGACGGTCGAGCGGGTTCTGCGGCAGGTGCGAGAGACCGGTGAGCCCGTCCTGGGCCTTCCAGTGCGCGGAAGCCCCCCGTCCGGTCCGGACCGCGACCGGATGTGGTCGCTGTCCACGTTCCGCCTGACCGACCCGGTCGGCCGGCCCCTCGGCACATGCCAGACGTACGTCGACATCACGGACGGGTACCGGGCCGAACGGCGCCTGGAACTGCTGACCAGGGCCGGAGCGGGCATCGGCGCCACACTGGACGTGGCACGCACCGCGCAGGATCTGGCGGACGTCCTCGTGCCTGCCTTCGGTGACGTCGCCTGGGTGGCCCTGTCCGAGGCCGTGCTCGAGGGGGACGAGCCCCCGAAGATGCTCGGTCCGGGGCAGTGGAACCTGCGCCGGGTCGGCGCGGCTCCGCCGGGTGACGACTGGCCCACCGGTCTCCCCGCTGTGGGCGCGGTTCCGCCCGCGCTGCCGAACCACCCGCTTCTCAGGAGAATCGGACAGGGCGAGACCGTCCTTCTGCCTGACCGGGACAGTGTGATCGCCGCAGCAGAGGGGCACGCGGACCTGGCCTCTCTGTTCGTCCCCGAGCACGGCCACTCGGCGATCGCGGCTCCCTTGTTCGCCCGTGGCCTCGTCCTCGGCACCGTGGTCGTCTGGCGCACCCGCCGACCCGCTCCCTTCGGTCCGGAGGACGTCGACCTGCTGAAGGAGATAGCGTCCCGTGCCGCACTCGGTGTGGACAACGCCCGCCGCTACACACGCGAGCACCGGGCAGCCGTCGCATTGCAGCAGCGCCTGCTCCCCGCCGCCACCACCGACACCCCCGCGGCGGAGACCGTGGGGTTCTACGTGCCGGCGGGAGGCGGGGCGGAGATCGGCGGCGACTGGTACGACGTCATCGCCCTCCCGTCCTTCCGCGTCGCCCTCGTCGCGGGTGACGTCACGGGACACGGCCTGCCCGCCACCGCCACCATGGGCCGGCTGCGCACGGCCGTCGACACTCTGGCCGACCTGGAGCTGGACCCGGACGAACTCCTCACCCACCTCGACGACCTCGTCCAGCAGCTCCAGACCGAGGCGCCCCACCAAGGGGACACCGTCGGCGCCAGTTGCCTGTATGCCGTCTACGACCCCGTCACCTGCCGGTGCACCCTGGCCAGCGCCGGACACCCGCCACCCCTCGTGATCCGGCCCGACGGCACCGTCGAATCCGTCGAGGTCTCGCCCGGACCGCTGCTCGGTGTGGGCGGGATGCCGTTCGAGGCGACCACGTTCGACCTCGAGCCCGGCAGCATCGTCGCGGTGTACACCAAGGGCGTCATCTACCGCGACGACCACGATCCCGACGCCGGTCTGCGACGGCTTGCCGACCGTCTCGCGCGGTTCGCCGGCCCCGGCCGTGGTCTGGACGGCGCGGGACGCGAGCTTCTCCGCAGCCTGGGCGACGCTCCGGCCCGCGACGACATGGCCCTGCTCCTGGCGCGCACGTGTGCCATCGACCCGGGGAACACCGCGACCTGGGAGTTCCCCGCACACGCCTCCGTCGTCGCCGCCGCGCGCAGGGCGGCGGCAGGGCAGCTGGCCGCGTGGGGACTGGACGAGGTGTCCTTCACCACCGAGCTGGTCGTCAGCGAACTCGTCACCAACGCCGTCCGGTACGCGGGCGGTCCTGTCGGCATGCGGCTCATCCGGGGGGACGTACTGGTCTGCGAGGTCGACGATCCCAGCAACACCCAGCCGCGGCTGCGCCGGGCCCGGTGGTCCGACGAAGGGGGCCGAGGCTTGTTCCTCATCGCCCAACTCACCACCCGCTGGGGCAGCCGCTACACCCGGAGCGGGAAGACCATCTGGACCGAGCAGCCCCTCACCGCCGATCTCGACCTGCTCGACCTGCCGCCTTGACCGGCTCGACGTCTATGCGGTGCGCGGCTGCAGCCTGACATCGTGCCCGGTCATGAGGGCAACGACCCCCTGGTCGGTGACGTCCACGGACTGGAGCGCGAGCCCTTGGGGCAAGTTGTCGAGCGGGGCTTGACGCTCCAGGGACTTCTCCAACAGGGTGCGGGCGGCAGGAGGCACGTTCTGGGAGAGCCGCACGTCGTCGACCCCGATGGCTCTCGGCCCGGCGACGCCGACGTGCGCGGAGGCCGAGACCTGTCCGAGCAGCGGGACCTGAGCGGTCGCCACCACCTGGTCGTCGCCCTTGCCTCGGTTGATGTCGACCCCGTAGAAGGCCGAGAGGTCTTCATAGGTGATGGCCGCGGTGACCTCGGCCTCGTCGGCCCGCTCCCGCCCGCCCTGCTCTTGGCGTATTCCGCGCAGATGGATGGAGAGATCCTGAATGGTCAGGACGCGGCCGTTCAGGGCGGCTGGAACCTGTGCGGCGTCGATGTCCGCCTCGGTGATCACCTTTCGAGCCAGCTGAAGTGACACGGGAAAGCCGTTCACATGCACCTGGGGAGCGGAGCTCATGCCGATGCCCCGCCGCACCGAGTCGGCGATGCGGTCCTGCGCGTACTGCGTGGCCAGCACCTCGCTGCCGGCGGCGGTGAGCAACACCAGAGCCGCTGCGATCCATACGTTGCGGCGGCGCCTGCGCCGGGCCAGGCCGTTCTCCGGACCGATCATGTTCTCTCCTTCTCGTGACCCCCGCAGGCTGCCTTGTGCCGCATGTCTACGCGAGCCGTCATAAATTTCTGAGTGTCCGTCAGGTGGTGCCGCGGGACGTGACGGTTGGTCGCGGCGGCGTCGGCCCGTCAGCGGTGGACCGGTTGTCGGCGGCGGGTTCCTCCGTTTCGGTCCGGGTGGCGAGGAGGACGGTGTCGCCGCGTTTCAGTCGCGTACCGGCAGTTGGGATGGTGGCGAGCACGGTGCTGGTGCCGGTGGCACTGGAGCGGGGAGTGAGCGCGATGTTCAGGCCCAGCTCGGCCAGGTCTGCTCTGGCTAGTGCGAGGGTCTTCCCGACCAGGTTTCCGGGGACGGCGACGGTGGGGGTCGTGGGCTCCGTCGATGCGTGAGGGCTCGTCGGGCCGGCGCCGCCGCTGGGAGGGGTGGTGCCTACCGGACCACTGGCGGTGGGCTCTGGCTCGGGCGAAGGGCTTGCGGCGGAGGGCGAGGTCTGCGTGCGGGGACCGGTGGCGTGCGTCGCATCCGGACCCGCGGTGAGGGCAGCGGTGACGACTGCGCCTGAGCCGAGGAGGGCCAGCGCCGCGAGTGCCGTCCGTCGGGGACCGCGGGTTCTCCTGGAGGACCTGAGCGCTGTTGTCGCCTCTTCCTCCGGGAAGGCCGGCGCTCCCGCGAGCGTGGTGTCCTGAGGAGGTGCGATGTCGTGACGTCCGGGGGTGAGCAATGCGTCACGCATGGCCGCCGCGTCGGCGAACCGGTCGTCGGGGCTCTTGGCCATGGCGCGGGCAAGCGCCGTCTGGACGTGTCCGGGCAGTTCCACTCCGAGGTCTCTCGGGGCCGGAGGGTCCTCGTACATGTGCTGGTAGGCGATGGCGAACGGGCTGTCCCCGGTGAAGGGCCGGCGGCCGGTGAGGAGCTCGTAGAGCATGCAGCCGGTCGAGTAGAGGTCGGAGCGTGCGTCGACGGGCCGGCCCTGGGCCTGCTCGGGGGACATGTACGCGGTGGTGCCGACCGAGATGCCCGTGCCGGTCACGCTTGTGTCGTGCCCGTCGGATATGTGGGCGATCCCGAAGTCCATGACCTTGATCAGCCCGTCGGCGGTGATCATGACATTGGCCGGCTTGATGTCCCGGTGGACCAGACCGGCCTCGTGGGCGCAGGCGAGTGCCTCCAGTGTTCCCGCGACCCAGTCGACCGCTTCCTGCGTCGAGGGTGGGGTCGACCTCAGCCGTTCGGCAGCGGTGTGTCCGGTGATGTGCTCCATGACCAGGAACGGGCGCGGGGGCGCTGTCGGAAGCCAGCCGGCGTCGTAGACGGCTGCGACGCATGGATGGTTGAGGGAGGCGGCCGCGCGGACCTCGCGCTGGAAGCGGCTCTGAGCGACGTCGTCGAGGGCGAGCTGTGTGTGCATCAGCTTCACGGCAACCGCACGGTGCAGGAGCAGGTCGTCGGCCGACCAGACCTCGCCCATGCCGCCGCGGCCGATCATCTCGCGCAGCGCGTACCGGTCGCCGATGAGGCCGGCCCACGCGTTGTAGAGGGGGTACTGCATGACGGGTACCTGCGGTCCTTCGAGTGGTCGGGCTGACGGGGAGGGTGGTGATCGGGCTCCTGGCAGGCACGGACTGCCAGAAGCCGCGTGGAGCTGTCTCGCTGTCTCCTCTTCGGATACGGGAGGCCGTACGGGGCCAACTGACTGTCGTGCGGGGTCTTGGACAGGGCCATCCGGGTGAACGAGGGCAGCTGAGGTGCGCCCTTGTTGCAGCCGGCGGCACCGTTCGGAGCCGGGGGCCTCCGCGACCAGAGGTCCGCCGGGCATCCGGCCGCCGGCCGTTCAGTCCGACGTCGGTGGTGTCTTCGGCGCGCGGAGCAGGCACCCGATGGCTGCGGCGAGAACGATGACGCCGACGGCGACGAGAGAGGCGGACAGGCCGTCCATGAAGGCGGACTTGACGCCGTCCGCCAGGGCCGTGCCACGGGCGCCGAGCTGGTCGGCGACGTGCAGACCCGCCGCGGCGGAGTCGCGTGCGGCCTTGGCGGCCTCGGCGGGCAGCTGGTCCAGGGAGTCGGGCAGGTTCGAGCGGTAGTGGCTGCCGTAGATCGAGCCCATGAGGGCGATGCCGACGGCCGAGCCGACTTCGCGGGTGGTGTCGTTCATCGCGGAGGCGACTCCCTGCTGGCCGCGGCCGAGCGAGCCGGTGATGGCGGAGGTGCCCACGGCCCCGGACAGGCCGATGCCGAAGCCCGCCAGGACGAGTCCGCCGAGGAACGGCAGGTAACCGGAGCCGACGTCGAGCTGGGAGATGACGAACAGGCCGGCGCTCAGCAGAAGCAGCCCGACGGTCATGGTGACCTTCATCCCGACCCGTCGCACCAGGTGGGGGGTGGCCTGGGAGGTGGGCAGGACGACGACGGCGACGGGTACGAGGGCCGCGGCGGCCTTGAGCGGGCTGTAGCCGAGGATGAGCTGCAGGTACTGCAGGCCGACGAAGAAGAACCCGAAGACGGCCATGAACTGCACGAGGACGACGATCGCGCCGGCCCGGAAGCCGCGGATGCCGAACAGGGCGGGATCGAGCAGGGGGTGCTCACGCCGCAGGCCGAGCCAGGCGTACGCGGTGAAGGCCAGCACCGTGACCACGAGGGCGGCGATCACGACGGGCTCCGTCCAGCCCTGCTCGTTGCCTTCGATGATGGCGAAGACGAGGGTGCCGATGCCGACAGCGGTGCAGACGGCGCCGGGCACGTCGGGCGGGGAGGGGTGCTCCTCCTTGGTGTCGGGAGCCAGGAGGAGGGCCGCGACGGCGGCCACGAGGGCGGTCGCGGCGCCGGCGATGAAGATCGACCGCCAGGAGAACCACTCCAGCAGGGCCCCTGCGGCGAGCATGCCGATGATGGCTCCGGCGGCGGCGAATCCGGACCAGGTGGCCACGCCCTTGACGCGCTGCTCGGGAGGGAAGGCGGCGGTGATCGTAGACAGGGTGCCCGGCATGATCATCGCGGCGCCCAGGCCCATGACGACTCGCCAGACGATGAGCGTGGTGGTGGAGTCGGCGAAGGAGGCGGCCAGGGAGGCGGCGCCGAAGACGACGGTGCCCGCGACGAGGACGTTGCGGCGCCCGATCCGGTCGCCGATGGCGCCGAGGGGCAGGACGAGAGCGGCCAGGGCGACGGTGTAGCCGTCGGCGATCCAGGTCAGTGAGGCGTTGGTGGCCGACAGGTCGATGGCGAGGTCGGGCAGGGCGAGGTTGAGCGCGGAGACGGAGGCGACGACGAGGACCAGGGACAGGCACATGGCGAACAGGACGCCGTTGTGGCCGGCCCGGCCGGTCGCGACGGCGTCCTGCCGCTCTTCGGGCTGGTCGTCGGAGGCACGGTGGGGGGTGGTGGACATGAGGAACTCGTCTCAGTCGTTGCCGGGCTGGAGCAGTTTGAAGACCAGGCGCGCGGCGGTGCGCTGCACCGCGTGGCGCAGGCGCACCGGGGCCGGCGGGGCTGGGGGCGGGGTCGGGGGAGTGGCCGCCAGGCGGGGGAAGAGCGCTTCGGCGTTGGTGCGGTTGACGGCCTTGAGCGTGGCCGCGTCGACGTTGCCGTCGAGGCCGCCCGCGAAGTACTGCCCGGCGGGAGTGGGGGCGAAGGGCCAGTCGCTGCCGAAGAGGACGTGTCCGGGGCGGGCGAAGGCGAGCAGGGTGGGCAGGGCGGCGGGGCTGGAGGACAGTGCGGTGTCGAAGTAGAAGGAGCGGAAGTCGTCCAGTACGTCGAGCGGGCTGCGCACGGTGTCGTTGGCGATGGTGAGAGCCATGCGGTGTGAGGAGTACGGCACGAAGCCGCCGGCGTGGCTGAGGATGAAGCGGATGTTCGGGTAGCGGCGCGGGATGCCGTTGCGGACCAGGAGGTAGGCGGCGCGGGTGGTGTCCAGGAGGAAGTCGGCCGCGAAGGCGGGAATGCCGTCGACCGGGGGAGCGGGCAGTTCGGCCGGGTGTATGAAGACGACCGCCCCGCGGTCGTTCAGCGCCTGCCACAGCACGTCCTGACCGTCCATGCCGAGGTAGGTGCCCCGGTTGTTGGCGAGCAGGGTGACGCCGTCGGCGCGCAGCTCGTCCAGTGCGCGCGCGGCCTCGGTGGCCGAGGCGTCGGCGTCGGGCATGGGCAGGGTGGCGAAGAAGCCGAAGCGGCCGGAGTGGTCGGCGACCAGGGTCGCGGAGTGGTCGTTGAGGCGCCGCGCCAGGTCGGCGGCCTCGGCGGGTTCGGTGAGGAAGCCGGTACCGGGAGTGGAGACGGAGAGGATCGACGTGGTGGTGCCGAGCAGGTCCATCAGGTGCAGGGCGGACCGGGGGTTCCAGGCGGGTAGGGCGCGGCCGCCGGCGTCGGCGATGCCGGCCTCGGCGAGCTCGTCACGGTAGAAGTCGGGCACCACATGCTGGTGGACGTCGATGCGCTGTGCCGAAGGGGACATGAACGGGCCTTTCATGCGTTCTACGGGTTGTGGCGGGAGCTCTGCCGGCCGGCGCACGTGCACTGCCGACTCGGCCGGCGCCCTGGGCATCGGTCCGGGGAGGCGAATGAACCCGGTTCAGCGGTGGAGCCAGGGCCTTTGGTTGCCCGCAAGGAGAGATCGGGGGCGGAGCGGATGCTCCGAGAGCCGCCGGTGCGGCCGCGATGTCGCAGAGGGGGGGCGGGCCGTCGTCAGATGAAGGACACCGACACGGAGCCGAGGGCTCCGAAACGTGCCTCTGCCTTCTGGCCGGCGCCGATGAAGGGGGCGGTGGTTATGGCGCCGGGGAGGATCACGTGCCCGGGGTCCAGCCCCTTGCCGTAAGCGGTGAGAGCGTTGGCCAGCCAGGCGACCGCGGCGGCCGGGTGGCCCATGACCTCGTTGCTGCTGCCGGTCGCCACGCGGCTTCCGTCGACGAGCAGGTCCACGTTCACCGCCGCGAGGTAGGGTGCGTACGCCATCGGCGTCCAGGAGCCGCAGACGAGTCCTGCGGAGCTGGCGTTGTCCGCGACGGTGTCGGCCAGGGTGATGCGCCAGTCGCGGATGCGGCTGTCGACGATTTCCAGTGTCGGCGCGACCGCATCGGTCGCGGCCAGCACGTCACTGAGGGTTACGCCGGGGCCGTGCAGCGGCCGGGCGAGGCGGAAGCAGATCTCGGGTTCGACGCGTGGGGCACAGTATCGGGCGGCGCGTACCGTCCCGCCGTCGCGGTGGACCATGTCGTCCAGCAGATGCCCGAAGTCCGGCTCGTGCACGCCGAGCAGTTTCCGCATCGAGGCCGAGGTGAGACCGACCTTGTGGCCGATCACCGTCGAGCCGGTGGCCAAGCGGTGGGAGATGTTGTCCCGCTGGACGGCGTAGGCGTCGGCGAGATCGAGAGCGGGCCACCTCGTGGTGAGCGGTTCGACCGGTGCCGTGCGGCGCTCGGCCTCGCGGAGCAGCCGGGCGGCCTCCGTGCGTCGCCGGGTGGCCGCCGGCCTCATGTCCCGCTCCTCGCCGCCAGGCGCGTCGCCGCCTCGTAGACCAGCTGGGCGTGCAGTTCGAACATCGCCACGAGGTCGACGTCGTCACCGTTGATCTCCCGCTGGACGAAGAGCCCGTCGGCGCCGGCGACGGCGTAGGTCGTCAGTGCGTGCATGGAGTGCTCGTCGAGGTCCGGGACGAGTTCCTGGGCCATGTCGGCGATCTTCGCACGCGCGATGTCGCGGACCTGCAGGAAGACCGTCCGGCCGCGGGGTTCCGCAGGACGCCGTTCGAGCGCGAGCATGAGGCCGAGGCGGAGGAAGTCGGGGGCGTCGATCAGCGACTTGCCCACCTTTCCCGCCATGGCGGTGACCCGTTCCAGGGGGGTCCCCGTCTCTTCGCTCGGAAGCTCCACGGCGGCGAGCCACGTTTCGAAGCTGCGCTCGATGACCGCGGCGATCAAGTCGTCCTTGTCCTTGAAATGCCAGTAGATCGAGCTGGCGGGCAGTCCGCACTTGGTGCTGACGGCCGCGATCGACGTGCCTTCGTATCCCCGCTCGCCCGCGATCTCGACGGCGGCGTCGAGGATGCGCTGCCGCGACTCCACTCCGTTCGCGCGCTTCTTGCGGGTCGTCTGCGGCTTTGTCATGGCAGGTGCCCCTCTGGTGTGCGCTTCACGCCGGCTGCTTGACCCTATCCGGCAATGAGCCTACCGTAGCACTCGTTCCAATTGGAGTGAACACTACGGTAAGAATCGTGCAGCATGATCGACAGTGAGGTGGCCTGATGAGCGAGACCGTGGCCGGCGCAGAGACCGAGGACAGCGCCTACGACGTGGCGGTGATCGGGTACGGGCCCACGGGCGTGACCGCGGCCAACCTGCTGGGCGCGATGGGGCTCCGCGTCGTCGTCCTGGAACGGGACGCCGAGATCTTCACGCGCGCCCGGGCCATCTCCACCGACGAGGAGGTCGTCCGCATCTGGCAGCGGATCGGCCTGGCCGATCGCCTCAAGCAGGACATGCTGACGGAGCGGCCGGTGGACTTCGTCGACGCCGACGGCCGTACGTTCCTCAGCGCCTCCCCCACATCGCGCGGCCACGGGCACCCGCCGCAGATGTTCATCTACCAGCCGGCCCTCGAGCAGGTCCTGCGCGACGGCGTCGACCGCTACCCGAACGTGGAGATCCTGCTGCGCCACGAGTGCCTGCGCCTGCGCCAGGACGCCGACGGGGTGGAGCTGACCGTGGTCGGCACGGCCGACGACTCGGTCCGCCGGCTGCGCGCCTCCTACGTGATCGCGGCCGACGGTGGCTCCAGCCTCACCCGCGCGCAGCTCAACATCGGGTACGAGGGCCGCACGTACGAGGACCGCTGGATCGTCATCGACACCAAGATGCTCAAGCCCTGGCCCGACCACGACAAGCTGCGGTTACACTGCGACCCGGCCCGCCCGGCCGTCGACTGCCCGACCCCGCTGGACCACCACCGCTACGAGTTCCCCCTCCTGCCCGGGGACGACGAGAAGCAGCTGGTCACCGAAGACGCCGTGTACCGGTTGATCTCCCGGTACGGGATCGGCCGCGACAGCATCAAGGTGCTGCGCGCCACCGTCTACAGCCACCACGTCCGGTTCGCCTCGCGCTTCCGCGTCGGCCGGGTCTTCCTCGCCGGCGACGCCGCGCACGCCATGCCGCCGTGGATCGGCCAGGGCATGGCCGCCGGCGTCCGGGACGTGGCCAACCTCTGCTGGAAGCTGAAGTCCGTCCTCCACGGTGAACTGCCCGAAAGCGTCCTCGACAGCTACGAGACCGAACGCAAGCCGCACGTCAGGGAGGTCACCAAGCGAGCGGTGTTCGTCGGCCGCATGATCACTGAACGTCGGCGCCCGGTCGCTCGTGTCCGCAACGGCGCCTTGCGCGCCCTGGACCGCATACCGGGCTTCGGCGACTGGCTGCAGGACTCGAACTGGATCCCTGTGGCCCGCTACGACGCCGGCTTGCAGGCCGGCCCGCGCACCAAGGCGACCGGGCACCAGATTCCGCAGCCCTGGGTGACCGGTCCCGACGGCGAACGCGTACGGCTGGACGACGCGCTCGGCGGCCGCTGGGTACTGCTGTCTCTCGGCCGGCCCACCTCGCAGCCCGAGTGGGAGCGCCTCGGCGTCGAGTCGCTGGCCGTTCTGCCGGTGGGCTCGCGCCCGGCCGACGGGGCGGTCGTCGACAGCGACGGCGTCCTGCTCCCCTGGCTGATCGAGCACGGTGTCACCGCAGTGGCCCTGCGCCCCGACGCCTACGTCTACGCCGCCGCCCCCGTCGGTGACCGGCTTCCGCCGCCTCCGGCCGGACTCGCCCCCGCGTCACGGCCGGCCACGACCACCGCTCAGTGAGGACGTCATGACCACACCCACCGAAGTCCCCGCGATGCAGGAGCACCTGCTCGACGTCGACGGCAAGAAGATCTTCGTCGCCGAGACCGGACGGGGCGCCCCCGTCCTGCTGCTGCACGGTGGCGGTCCCGGAGCGTCCGGGGTCTCCAACTACAGCCGCAACATCGCGGAACTGTCCCAGGAGTTCAGGGTCATCGTGCCCGACCTCCCCGGCTACGGCCGCAGCAGCAAGGGCATCGACCTCGCCGACCCCTTCGGAGCCCTGGCCACCGGCATCCGCGGCGTGCTCGACCAGCTCGGCCTGAAGAAGGCCCACTTCGTCGGTAATTCCTACGGTGGAGCCTGCGCCCTGCGTCTCGCCCTCGACACCCCCCAGCGGGTCGACCGCATGGTGCTCATGGGCCCGGGCGGCATCGGCACCACCCGCGCGCTGCCCACGCCCGGTCTGAACAGCCTGCTGAACTACTACACGGGGGACGGGCCCTCGCGGCCGAAGCTGGAGAAGTTCATCCGCGAGTACCTGGTCTTCAACGCCGCCCACGTGCCCGACTCGATCATCGACGCGCGCTACCGGGACAGCATCGACCCCGAGGTCGTCGCCGCCCCGCCGCTCAGGCGCCCGAAGTCGCTCGGCGCGCTGTGGAAGATGGACTTCACCCGCGACAAGCGCCTGACCAGGCTGGCCGTGCCCACCCTGGTGCTGTGGGGCGCCGCGGACAAGGTCAACCGGCCGTCGGGTGGCCGGATGCTGGCCGAGCGCATGCCCGACTGCGACCTGTACGAGGTCGCCAACACGGGGCACTGGGTGCAGTGGGAGCGCGCGGACCTGTTCAACCGGCTCTGCGCCGACTTCCTGGCGGGCCGCCGATGAACACCGCGCCCTCCGTCTTCGGCTCGGTCCACCTCGGCTACGTCGTCGTCGAGTCCGACCGCTTCGCCGACTGGCGCCGGTTCGGCACCGACGCCATCGGCATGCACCACGACGACATCTCCCGTGACGTGATGCGCTTCCGCCTCGACGACCACGAGTGCCGCTTCCTGATCCGGCGTGGTCCTGCCGAGGACGTGGTGGCGATCGGCTGGCACATCGACGACCACGCCTCCTTCGAGCAGATCGAAGCCCGCATCCGGGCCCACGGCGTCCCCGTCGTGCGGGGCTCCGACGAGGAGGCCGCCCTGCGCGGCGTGGAACGCCTGCTGCGTTTCCCCGGGCCCAAGGGCATCGTGCAGGAGATCTACACCACCCCGCTCATCTCGTCCGAGCCGCTGCGGATGGTCGCCTCCGGCTGGGTCACCGGCGACGCGGGCATGGGACACGTCGCGATCACCTCCGCCAAGCCCACCCTGATGCGCGGCTACTACAACACGGTCTTCGACGCCCGCCTGACCGACTACATCGACGAGACGATCAGCGGCGTCAAGCTCAAGATCCGCTTCCTGCGCGTCAACGAACGCCACCACTCCATCGCGATCGCCGCCCTCCGCGGCCTGCCGATCGACCCGATCCGCACCCGCGTCCAGCACCTCAACATCCAGGCCGACAGCCTGGACGACCTGGCCCAGAGCTACGAGCGCGTGCACGAACTCGGCTTCGACATGGCCCTGTCGGTGGGCCAGCACACCAACGACAAGGAACTCTCCTACTACGCCCGCACTCCCTCGGGCTTCGAGTGGGAGGTCGGCTGGAACCCCCTCGTCATCGACGAGAGGACCTGGGAGCCCTCCACCCACCAGGGCATCAGCATCTGGGGCCACAAACCCGTCGGCCAGACGATCGTCGACAAGCTCGACCAGTTCCGGCTCGGCGCCCGTTCCCTCGTCCGGCCGGAGAGGACCGTCCCCGCCCTCAGCGGCGCCGGCATCCCCGACGACTGAACCGCTACGGTCACTCCGCCGCCCGGCGGGGTGACCGCACTCGCTCGATCCCCGGCAGCGCGGCGGAACACCGCCGCCGGCCCTCTCGCCCGGTCGCACATCCCTCGCACCGGGGTTTCCCCAGGCACCCTGGCCTCACGGCCCGATCACGGGCGAAGTCCCGCAGGTCCGGCAATCCCGGACGCCCGCGGTTCCCCATGACTGCCCGCCGTCCCGCACTGCTCGGTCCGTCCCGCACACCGCCCGAAGTGCTTCCCGTCACGGGATGCCGGGAACCGTGATGCCGGGCCCCGGTGAGTGACCATCCACCTCGCGAGAGGACCTCGACCCATGTCCGTCCCGCCTCCCAGGCCCGACAGCGGGCCCCCACCACACGACCGGCGCCACGAGGCTGCCGCGAGCGCTTTGCAGGAGGTGCCTCGCACACATTCCGAAGCGCGCCGGCGGTTCCTGGCGGTCAATGGCGCCGCCTTCCTGGTCTCCGCAGCGCTGTCCGGCACGTTCGGCGAGCTGTTCACCACCCGCCTGGCGGGCAGGCTGCCTCTGGGCATCGCGTTCGGCACTCTACAGCTGGCCGTTCTGCTGCTGTCCTCATGGTGGTACGACCGCACGCTCAGCCGTGAAGCCGATCCGCTCGTCGACCGGCTGCGACACCGTGCGCAGCTCGTGCACCCGTCACCGCCCCAGCCGGGTCGGACAGGGGCCACGTCCCGATGGCCGTACTCGTCGCAGGGGAGGCGGAGATGACGGAGCTGTCGCTCGCCGCGGGGTTCCCGTCGGTCTCGGGCGGTTCCGACGACCGGGCGATGGTCCTGATCGGCTTCATGGCGTTCATCGTCCTGTCCCTGTTGTTGTGCGTTCTGGCCGGCCCCGAGGACGACACCGCGGCCGACTTCTACACCGGCAACCGGTCGATGACGCCGGTGCAGAACGCGCTGGCGCTCACCGGGGACTACATATCGGCCGCCACGCTCCTGGGCGTGTCCGGCCTGGTGGCCGTGGTCGGATACGACGGCATCTCCCTGGCGGTCAGCAGCTGCCTGGCCGTCGGGGTGTTCCTGCTCCTCGCCGGTCCGCTGCGCAATGCCGGCCGCTACACCCTGGGCGACGTCTTCGAGCTGCGTTCGCCGGGTTCGTCGTCCCGTATCGCCGCCGCCACGGCCACCTTGGCCGTCTGCCTGCCCTTTCTCGTGCTTCAACTGGCCGGAGCCGGCAGCGCCACGGCCCTCCTGCTCGGACTGACCAGCCTGGGAGCCGAACAGGTTTGCACCGTCTTCGTCGGAGCGCTGATGATCTGCTACGCGGTGCTCGGCGGCATGAGAGGGACGAGCCTCGTCCAGATCGTCAAGGTGGCCGTGGTGTTCACCACCATGGTGCTCCTCGCCCTTCTGGTCCTGCGGCACCACGACTTCGACCCGGGCGCCCTGCTGACCGCGGCCGAGCGGGGGAGCGGGCTTCACGACCGCTACTTCGAACCCGGTCACGCACTGGGGGACAGTGCGGTCGGCCGCCTCGACTTCCTGAGCCTCCAACTGTCCGTCGTCCTGGGCGGCGCGTGCATGCCGCACGTGCTGATGAGAATCAACTCGGCCGCCGACGGCGCCACCGCCCGTCGAGCGACCCGCTACGCCATCGCCATCATGGCCGTCTTCTTCCTCTGCGTCGTCATCGCGGGCCTCGGTGCCGCCGGCATCGTAGGAGGCCAGAAGATCCGTGCCGTCGACAGCAGCGGCCAGACGGCCCTCTTCCTCCTGGCCGGGGAGCTGGGAGGCGGTACCTCGGGACGTGCGGGCAGCGTGCTGTACACCGCTGTGGCCTGCTCCGTCTTCGTCACCGTGCTGGCGGTGGTCGCCGGTATCGTCCTCAGCGCCGCGGCCGCCCTGGCGCACGACCTGCACGCGCACGCGGTACGCGCGGGACACATGTCCGAGCGTCGGGAATTCCGATCGGCCAGGTGGGCGGTAGGAGCCGTGGGCGGGATCGGCATCCTCCTGGCGGCGATGGCCCAGGGGCGGGACCTTCAGTCCCTGACCTCTCTCGCACTCGCTCTCGCCGCCTCCACGGTCCTGCCCGCCTGCCTGTACGGACTGTTCTGGAGCCGGTACAACCGGACCGGGCTGCTGTGGACCGTGTACGGCGGAATCTCCTGCACGACCGCCCTGTACGTCTGCTCCCTCTCCTTCTCGGGCGCGCCCACCTCGCTGCTGCCGGGACACGACTTCCACGTCATCGGTATGCAGTCGACCGCCGTGATGGCCATTCCCGCGGGATTCCTGCTCGGGTGGGTGGGCAGCGCCGTCGGGCGGCGTGGACGGCCGACGGCAGAACCCGGGGCGGACCTCCGCTGGCGCGAGCGTGTTCTGGCCGGAGTGCGAGAGCAATGACGTGTGCCGCGGCCCGGCAGCCAGACCGGGCCGCGGCACACGTCGCGCACTCACTCACGGCAGCAGAACGTGCTTACCGTTGCCGGGTCCGGCTCAGGCCGGCTTTTCCCCGATCCTGGTGGCCAGTGCGGGGAACTGGGCCAGCGCGTTGGAGCGCTCGACAGCCAGTCGCTCAGCGGGCGAGAAGGTCTCGTCCAGCTGTGGGGCGGGGTCTCCTGCCGCGAGGAACAGAGCGCTGGTGAACGGCCAGTCGGTGGCGAAGAGAACGCGCTCCGTTCCGGCCAGCTCGCGCACGGACTTCATCGCCTGGGGCGCCGGGGACAGGGCGGTGTCGTAGAAGATCTTGCGGAAATGCGGGCTGCTGTCGTCCAGGCCGGCGGCCCCCACCTGCTGCGCGATCGCCGGGGTCAGAGTCAGCAGGCTGGTGCGGTAAGAGATGTACGGCAGGGTGCCACCGGCGTGAGCGGCCAGCCACCGGATGCGCGGGAACCGCTGGTAGACGCCCTTGTAGAGCATGTTGACCAGCGCGCGGGTGGTGTCGAACGTGAACTCGTACAAGAACGGCGGCAATCCGAGGTCCGGGTACCTCTGCGGGGTCGAGGGGTGGATGAACACCATGGCGCCCAGGTCATCGAGCGCCGTCATCAGCGGGGCGAACACGGGATCGCCCAGGTACGTTCCGCCGTAGCTGCTGAAGATGCCCACGCCGTCCAACTTCAGTTCTCGTACGGCCCGCCGTGCCTCGGTGACGGCGTGGGAGACGTCCTGCTCGTCGACGGTGCCGCCGAGGGGCAGGACGGCGAATCCACCGAAGCGGCCCTTGAGACGCGCGGACGTCGTGTGGACCAGGTCCCGGCTCGTGTAGGCGTTCAGACGCTGTGCCATCGCCACCCGGGCCGCCGCGGAGGACAGGTAGGTGACGCCCGGCTCGGAGACGGAGACCACCTGGGTCTGGATGCCGTAGCGGTTCATGAAGTTCACCGCGAGGTCCGGGCTCCACAGGGGGACCGGCACGCCTCCGATCGCGGTGATGCCGTGCGCCGCCAGGTCCCGGCGGTAGAAGTCCGGAATCAGATGACAGTGCACGTCGATGCGGTCTCTGCCGCGGCGTGCCGGAGCGCCGGAGGGGGCGCTGCCGCTCGCGGTCGCCGGCCAAACGCCGAGGGCTGTCGCGGTGGCAGACAGCGGCAACGCCGCCTTGAGCAGTCCGCGCCGTCTCATGCCGTGTGACTCGGCTTGTCCTGGAGCAGCCATGAAGACACCTCACCGAAGGGGGGATGGGGGAAGGGTGCGTCCGCTGGAGGATCGACGCGGACACCGGGCAGCCACAGGTGGCCGGTGCGGAGGCGGTGACCGCACCAGCTTCTTGTAGTGTTCACTACAGCGGCTGGAGTGACCGCTACGGTAAGAGGGGCGGGGATGGGCGTCAAGGATCGCGGCAGGGGTGATCTGCTGGGGTGAGAGCCTGCCGGGTGCGCCCGCTGCCCGTCGGCCGGGCGCCCGGTGCCGGCTCAGGAAGAGGTGCTGTCCACCGATCCGCGGCCCGAGCGCAGCACGCGGGACAGGCCCAGAGCGGCTGTCCGTACGGCGGGCGCCAGCTGGGCGGGGTGGAACCGGCCACGCGGCACGGCGACGGACAGGGCGGCCACCGCCGTCGCCCCGTCGAAGACGGGCGAGGCGATGCAGTTGACGCCGAGGGCGGCCTCCTGCTCCTCGTATGCGAGACCGGAGACCTGGATCTGCTCCAGGGCGGTACGCAGCCGTGCCGGATCGGTGACCGAGTGCGGGGTGAGACGGGGCAGGGGCCCGGCCAGCACCTCGTCCGCCAGCGCGGAGCCGGAGAAGGCCAGCAGCGCCTTGCCGACGCCCGTGCAGGTCAGGGGAAGACGTCCCCCGATGCGTGAGGGCAGCGTCAGGGTCTGGTGGCCGTGGATCCGCTCGACGTAGACCACGTCGTGCCCTTCCCGAATGCCGAGGTGCACGGTCTCGTGGGTCGCCTCGAAGAGGTCCTGGAGGTATGGCAGCGCGGCCTCCCGCAGGTCGAGCCGGCGTGGCACCAGCGAGCCCAGCTCGAAGAGCTTCCCGCCGAGCCGGTAGGACTCTCCGGTGCGTTCGAGCAGACCGAGGCGCACCAGATCGGCGCAGAGGCGGAACGCGGTCGTCTTGGTCAGTCCCGTACGGGCGGTGATTTCCGTGAGACGGAACGTACCGCCGTCCGGACGGAAGCAGTCGAGGACGGCAGCCGCCTTGTCGAGCATGTTCCCCTGCGCACTGTTCCGTGTCATGGAACATATTTTGCCGCCGTGTGAACCGTACGCCTATACCTGTGGTGGATCGACGGACGGCCCCGCCGCCTCTCCGACACCCCCACCACTCTCCGCCTGGAGGTACCCGTATGTCCGCACCGCCGCACTCGCCCCCGCCGGCAGCGACCGTGAGCCCTCTCGAGCCCACCGACGCCGTGAACCGGGCGGCCGCCGTCCTGGAGGAGGCCGCCCGCACCGGCGTCCCCTGCGCCCCGGTGCGCTCGCTCCTGCCCGAAGCGGACATCGACGCCGCGTACGCCGTGCAGCGCCTGCACGTGGAACGCGGGATCGCCGCCGGGCGACGGCTGGTGGGCCGCAAGATCGGCCTGACCTCGCCCGCCGTGCAGCGCCAGCTCGGCGTGGACCGGCCGGACTTCGGCGCGCTGTTCGCCGACATGTCGGTGCCCGAGGGGCGCCCGATCGCCCCCGGCCGGCTCCTCCAGCCGAAGGTCGAGGCCGAGGTCGCCCTGGTGCTCGGCACGGACCTGCCCCACCGCGACCCGACCGTCGCCGACCTGCTGCGCGCCACGGCGTTCGCGCTGCCCGCGCTGGAGATCGTCGACAGCCGCATCGCCGACTGGGACATCACCATCGTCGACACCGTCGCCGACAACGCCTCCTGCGGCCTGTACGTCCTGGGAGGCACCCCCGTCCCCCTGGACCGCGTCGACCTGAGGGCCGTGACGATGACCCTCACCAAGAACGGCGAGACGGTCTCCGAGGGCACCGGAGCCGACTGCCTGGGCAGCCCGCTCACCGCCGCCCTCTGGCTCGCCTCCACCCTGGCCGGGCTCGGCGACCCGCTGCGGGCCGGCGACATCGTCCTGACCGGCGCGCTCGGCCCGATGGCCGTCGCCGCCGAGGGCGACGAGTTCACGGCGCACATCGAAGGACTCGGCACGGTCACGACCACGTTCGCGTCCACCGCCACGGAAGGAGCCACAGAATGAGCACGAAGGTCGCCGTCATCGGGTCGGGCAACATCGGCACCGACCTGATGATCAAGATCCTGCGGCTCTCCGCCTCCCTGGAGATCGCCGCCATGGTCGGGATCGACCCCGACTCCGACGGCCTCGCCCGCGCCCGCCGCCTGAAGGTCGCCACCACCCACGAGGGCGTCGACGGCCTGGTGGGGCTCGACGAGTTCGCGGACGTCGAGATCGTCTTCGACGCCACCTCGGCCGGTGCGCACCGCCGCCACGACGAGGTGCTGCGCGCGCTGGGACGCAGGGTCGTGGACCTGACGCCCGCCGCGCTCGGCCCGTACGTCGTCCCGCCGGTCAACGGCGACGACCACCTCGACGCACCGAACGTCAACATGGTCACCTGCGGCGGCCAGGCCACCATCCCGATCGTGGCCGCCGTCGGGGCCGTGACGCCCGTCCACTACGGCGAGATCGTCGCCTCGATCTCCTCCCGTTCGGCCGGTCCCGGCACCCGGGCCAACATCGACGAGTTCACCGAGACGACCTCGTCGGCCATCGAGAAGGTGGGCGGCGCGGCCCGGGGCAAGGCGATCATCGTCCTGAACCCGGCCGAACCCCCGCTGATCATGCGCGACACCGTGTACTGCCTCGTCGGCGACTGCGACGACGCCGCGGTGGCCGCCTCGGTGGAGGAGATGGTCGCCCGCGTCCAGGCGTACGTGCCCGGATACCGCCTCAAGCAGAAGGTCCAGTTCGAGCGCGTCGCCGACGACGACCCCCTGCGCTCACTGCTGCCCGCCGGCACGCGGACCACGGGCGCCGCGAAGGTCTCGGTCTTCCTGGAGGTCGAGGGCGCCGCCCACTACCTGCCCGCCTACGCCGGGAACCTCGACATCATGACCTCGGCCGCCCTGCGCACCGCCGAGCGCATGGCAGCCGCACACCCCTTCACGGAGGTGGTCTCCCGATGACCGCGAACCAGCCGCCCGCCCTGTACGTACAGGACGTGACCCTGCGGGACGGCATGCACGCCGTACGCCACCGCTATACCGTCGAGCAGGCCCGCACCATCGCCGCCGCGCTGGACGCCGCCGGGGTCGGCGCGATCGAGATCGCCCACGGCGACGGCCTGTCCGGCTCCAGCATCACCTACGGCGTCGGCGCGCACACCGACTGGGAGTGGATCGAAGCCGTCTGCGACGGCGTTCGCCACGCGGTGCCCACCACGCTGCTCCTGCCCGGCATCGGCACCCTGCACGACCTGCGCCAGGCCCACGCCCTCGGCATCCGCTCGGTCCGCGTCGCCACCCACTGCACCGAGGCGGACATCTCCGCCCAGCACATCGCGGCCGCCCGCGACCTGGGCATGGACGTGGCGGGCTTCCTGATGATGTCCCACATGGCCGAACCCGCCGAACTGGCCCGCCAGGCCAAGCTGATGGAGTCCTACGGAGCGGGGTGCGTCTACGTCACCGACTCCGGCGGCCGCCTGACCATGGACGGCGTCCGCGACCGCGTCCGCGCCTACCGCGACGTCCTCGCGCCCGACACCGGAATCGGCATTCACGCCCACCACAACCTCGGCCTGGGCGTCGCCAACTCCGTCGTCGCCGTCGAGAACGGCGTCACCCGCGTCGACGCCTCCCTCGCCGGCCAGGGCGCCGGAGCCGGGAACTGCCCGCTGGAGGCGTTCATCGCGGTCGCCGACCTGATGGGCTGGGAACACGGCTGCGACCTGTTCCCCCTGATGGACGCCGCCGACGACGTCGTGCGTCCCCTGCAGGACCGCGAGGTCCGCGTCGACCGCGAGACCCTCACCCTCGGCTACGCGGGCGTGTACTCGAGCTTCCTGCGCCACGCCGAGGCCGCTGCCCATCGGTACGGCCTCGACACCCGCGCGATCCTCGTAGAGGTCGGCCGGCGAAAGCTGGTCGGCGGCCAGGAGGACATGATCACCGACATCGCCCTGGACCTCGCGGCGGCCGGCTCCGTCGGCTGACCGGGAGCGGCTGCCCGTCGACGGCCCGAGCGCTGTTCTTCATACGCGCGAAGCGCACGGCGCAGGACGTCCGTTCCGCGAGACGCACCGGCAGCCTCGCGCGCAGGCGCTCGGACCCGACGGAACCCCGTCGTGACCGACGGAATCCGTGGACGGCGAAGCCCCGCGCCGACGGGGCTTCGTCTCATGTCGTGCGAATCCGGCGCCACCACCGGTGCCGGCGCGCCGTCCGCGAGCGGAGGTCCGTCTTGACGATCTTCCCGGTGGGACAAGGACGTGGCCGCGACCGAAACGGGACCCGACCGGGTGGCCGGTGGGGCGTCCCCCCGACCACCCGACCTCATCGCCCTAGAAGAACCCGAGCTTCTTCGGCGAGTAGCTCTGGAGGATGTTCTTCGTCTGCTGGTAGTGGTCCAGCATCATCCGGTGCGTCTCGCGGCCGATGCCCGACTGCTTGTAGCCGCCGAAGGCGGCGTGGGCCGGGTAGGCGTGGTAGCAGTTCGTCCAGACGCGGCCCGCCTGGATGGCGCGGCCGGCGCGGTAGGCGGTGTTGGTGTCGCGGGTCCAGACGCCGGCGCCCAGGCCGTACAGGGTGTCGTTCGCCGTGCGGATGGCGTCGTCGAAGTCCGTGAAGGAGGTCACCGCCACCACCGGGCCGAAGATCTCCTCCTGGAAGATCCGCATGCGGTTGTCGCCCTCGAAGATAGTCGGCTGGATGTAGTAGCCGCCCTCCAGGTCGCCTCCGTGGCCCACCTGCTGACCACCCGTCAGGATCTTGGCGCCCTCCTGCTGGCCGATCTCCAGGTACGAGAGGATCTTCTTCAGCTGTTCGGCCGACGCCTGTGCGCCGATCATCGTCTCCGGGTCCAGCGGGTGGCCCGCGACGATCGCCTCCGTGCGGACGACCGCCGCCTCCAGGAACTCGCCGTAGTGGCCCCGCTGCACCAGCGCCCGCGAGGGACAGGTGCAGACCTCGCCCTGGTTGAGGGCGAACATCGTGAAGCCCTCCAGCGCCTTGTCCCGGAAGTCGTCGTCCACCGCCCACACATCGTCGAAGAAGATGTTCGGCGACTTGCCGCCCAGCTCCAGTGTCACCGGCTTCAGGTTCTCGGTGGCGTACCCCATGATCAGGCGGCCCGTCGACGTCTCGCCGGTGAAGGCGATCTTTGCCACCCGCGGAGAGGAGGCGAGCGGCTTGCCAGCCTCCTCGCCGAAGCCGTTGACGATGTTCAGGACGCCCGGCGGCAGCAGGTCCGCGACCAGGCTCAGCCAGAAGTGCACCGACGCCGGCGTCTGCTCCGCCGGCTTCAGCACGACCGCGTTGCCCGCCGCCAGGGCCGGCGCCAGCTTCCACACCGCCATCAGGATCGGGAAGTTCCACGGAATGATCTGCGCCACGACCCCCAGCGGCTCGTGGAAGTGGTACGCCACCGTGTCCTCGTCGATCTGGCTGAGCGTGCCCTCCTGCGCCCGCAGCGCCCCCGCGAAGTAGCGGAAGTGGTCGATGGCGAGGGGGATGTCGGCGGCCAGCGTCTCCCGGACCGGCTTGCCGTTGTCCCAGGTCTCCGCGACCGCGAGGGCCTCCAGGTTCGCCTCCATCCGGTCGGCGATCTTCAGCAGCACCCCCGCCCGCTCGGCCGGCGACGTGCGGCCCCACTCCGGCGCGGCCGCGTGCGCCGCGTCCAGGGCGCGCTCGACGTCCTCGGCCGAGCCCCGCGCGATCTCGGTGAACGGCCTGCCGTCGACCGGGCTCGGGTTCTCGAAGTACCGGCCGTCGGCCGGGGCGACGTACTCGCCGCCGATCCAGTGGTCGTAGCGCGGCTGGTACGCCATCAGCGCGCCCTCGGTGCCGGGCGAGGCGTAGCGGGTCATGGGCAGACCTCCCTGCGGGTCGGACGGGTCCGGGTCCTGGCCGCCGGGCCCACCGGGCGAAGGGCAGGCGGACGGCCGGGCCGTGAGAAGCCACGCCCGCCGTCCCGACCGGCGCCCCTCTCACCGCCGAGTGTGCGGAACCGGACGTTGCAACGCCGTTGCACCGGCGGACAGTTCCGCCTCCAGGGCGTCGAGCCGGGCGCGTACCGGCGCCAGCTGCGCCGCCGGTACGGCCGAGCACAGCGCCCGCCACACCTCCACGTCCTCCTCGCCCCACGTGCTGTACGCCCAGTCCGCGAGCAGCCGCGGATCCGCCCGCGCCACCAGCGCCGCCCGCAGCCGGTCCGCGAGCCGGTCCCGCAGGCGTACGACCCCGGGCGCGGCCGACCCCGGCAGCAGCGGGCCCGCGTACTCCCCGGCCGCCACCGCCACCGCCCCCGAGGCGAGCCGGCGGTCCACCGCCGCGAAGTCGGCGTCCACAGCCACGGCGAGCCGGTACGGACGCGAGTACAGCAGCTCCGGTCCCAGCAGGGCCCGCAGCCGGCACAGCTCCGCGCGCAGCGTCACCGACGTGACCGACTCGTCCTCGTAGAGGAGGGTCAGCAGCTGCTCTCCCGTCACTCCCTCCGGGCGGTGCGCCAGCACCACCATGATCTCGCTGTGCCGCCGGCTCAGGCGCAGCCTCCGCCCGTCCACCGTGAGCAGCGCCTCGTCCCGGCCGAGCGCCGTCAGCCGCGGGCGGCCCGGCACCGGGGGAGGGGCGAGGAGCGCCAGTTGGGTCTCGGCCGCCCGGGCCACGGCCCGTACCAGGCCGAGACTGTGCGGGTGGGCGAGGCGCTCGCCCCCGGTCAGGTCGACGGCGCCGAGCAGCCGGCCGCTGCGCGGATCGTGCAGCGGCGCCGCAGCGCAGGTCCAGTCGCGCACGGGCGGCCGGAAGTGCTCCGCCGACACCACCTGCACCGGGCGGCCGACGGCGAGGGCGGTGCCCGGCGCGTTCGTCCCCGCGGCGGCCTCGGCCCAGCCTGCCCCGGCCACGAAGTTCATCCGCCGCGCCTGCCGCAGCGTCGCCGGGTCGCCCTCGACCCAGAGCAGCCGCCCGCCCGCGTCGCACACCGCGAGGACGTGCCCGCCGTCCCGGGCGTCCGCGCCGAGCAGTTCCCGGATGACCGGCATCGCGGCGGCCAGTGGATGCCCTTCCCGATACGCGGCCACCTCCGCCTCGTCCAGCTCCGTGGACGCCGCCCCGTCCCTGCTCACTCGGGCCCGCTCGGACCGCCGCCACGACTCCGCGACCAGCTCCCGCACCGCCGCCCGCGCTCCCGGCCGCCGTCCCGGCCCCGGTTCCGGCGGCCCGCTCCTCCGCGTCGACGTCGCCTCGCTCAACTCGGCCTCCCCATCGAGGACGTACGGCTTCCCGGCGCACATCGTCGTGGCGCCGCCCGCCCCCGACAAGCACCCGGAAGGGGCCGCATATGCCACCTGTCCGGGAGTCGTCCGTTTCACGGGTCTTAAGGCGTGGGCTCAAATGTGCGAGGGGGAGCGAGACCTCCGGGCAACCCTGGACGAGGCGTCGCCCCACCCGAGTAGGCAGGGCGGGACCTCGCGGCCTTCGCCGACGTTCCCGAGGCCGCGGAGGTGCTGGCGAGGCTGTTGCCGGCCGCCGACGACACGGCGGTGACCCGCTGGACGGCGGAGGCCCTGGCCGGGGTCGGAACGGTGCCTCGCGAGGGATCCGGAGGAAGCGGTGCGGCGGGGCGCCGGCCTGATCGCGGGGTGGACGGACGTCGTGGGGCGCTGATCCCACCGGCGCACGCGGCGTGCGACACACGGCCCGCCGTGCGTGCCGGGACGGGGCGGTGCGGATAGCGTCGGCCGAGGCCACGGACGTCGTTCCCGACGGAAGAGAGAAGGCGGTCGCAGTGTCCCGGAATCGCCGTTTGATCCTGAGCCCGCCGTCCAAGGTCTGGAGCCTGCTCTCCAACGGCCATCGCTATGGCGAGTGGGTCTCGGGAACGCAGCGGGTCATCGCCGCCGACCCGCACTGGCCCGAGGTGGGCGCCCGGCTCCGGGTCCGCGTGGGCGTCGGACCGGTCACGCTGGACGACACATGCGTGGTCCGCATCTGCGAGCCCGAGCGCCGCCTGGAACTGGAGGCGAAGGCGGACCCCTTCGGCGCGGCCCGCATCGCCATGCACCTCGTCCCCTGGGGGGAGAACACCCTCTTCCTGCTCGAATGGCATCCCCTGCGCGGCCCCGGCACCCGCATGCACGGCCTCCCCGTCGACTACCTCGTCTCCATCCGCAACGGCATGATGCTCACGAAACTCGCCCGCATCGCCGTCCGCGAGCAGCACGGAGCGGACCGGCCGGCGCCGGCGCCCTCCGCCTGACAGGGGCCTGCCGAGGCTCGATCAGCGCACGAAGCATCAGCGGACGAAGCATCAGCGCATGAAGCATCAGCGCACGAAGCGGATGTGCGGGCGGCCGTCCGGGTCCGGGTGGGTCACCGTGGCGCGGACGCCGTAGACGTCGGCGACGAGCTGCTCGGTGAGGACCTCGTGCACCGGACCTGCCGCCGCGACGCGGCCTTCGTGGAGCACCACCACGTGGTCGCAGTACATCGCCGCGAGGTTGAGGTTGTGCAGGGCCATGACGCAGGTGAGGCGCAGGTCCGAGACGAGGGCCATCAGGGCGAGCTGGTGGTGGACGTCGAGGTGGTTGGTCGGCTCGTCGAGCAGCAGTTCGCGGGGCTCCTGGGCGAGGGCCCGGGCGAGCTGGACGCGCTGGCGCTCGCCGCCGGAGAGGGTGCGCCAGGCGCGGTGCGCGCGAGCAGTGAGGCCGGTGCGGGCGAGCGCGGACCGTACGGCCTCCTCGTCGGCGGGCGTCGCGGGCGACCACGCCCGGCGGTGCGGGACGCGGCCGAGGCGTACGGCGTCCGCCACCGTGAGGTCCACCTGGGTGTCGGCGTGCTGCTCGACGACGGCGACCCGCCGGGCGAGGGCACGGCGCGGGACCGCGCCCAGCCGCTCGCCGTCCAGCGTCACGACCCCCGTCTCCGGCGCGAGGACGCCCGCCAGGACGCGCAGCAGGGTGGACTTCCCCGAACCGTTCGGCCCCAGCAGCCCGGTCAGCGTGCCCGGGCGCGGCGCCAGGCTCACCCCGTCCAGGACGAGCGCCCCGCCGGCCGTACGCGAGACCCGGGCGGCGCGGAGCCCCGTACCGCCGTGGGCCGACGTCGACGTGTCGGTCATCGTGGGCTCCTGGTGCGGTACAGGACGAGGACGAAAGCGGGGACGCCGACCAGCGACGTCACCACGCCGACCGGGACCTCCTGCGGGTCGAGGACCGTACGGGCGAGGGTGTCGGCCCACACGAGGAAGACCGCCCCGGCCAGCGCGCTCAGCGGCAGCAGTCTGGCGTGACCGGGGCCTGCGAGGGCGCGGACCGCGTGCGGCAGGACCAGGCCGACGAAGCCGATCGCGCCGGCGGCGGCGACCAGGACGGCGGTGAGCAGGGCGGTGACGGAGAGGAGGACCAGCCGCGTCCGCGCCACGGCCACGCCCAGCGTCGCCGCCGAATCCTCGCCGAACGCGAAGGCGTCCAGCGTACGGGCGTACCCGCCGCACACCAGCAGCGCGCCGGCCAGGACGGCGGCGCACACGCCGACATCGGACCAGTCCGCCCCGCTGAGCGAGCCGAGCAGCCAGAAGAGGATGCCCCGGGTGGTCTCGGCGTCGGCGGCGGTCATCACCACGAACGAGGTCAGCGCGGAGAAGAGCTGCATCGCCGCCACGCCCGCCAGCACGACGCGGTCCGTCGAACCGCCCAGGGTGTGGCTGAGCAGCAGGACGAGGGCGAACGAACAGAGCGCGCCCAGGAACGCCCCTCCGGCGACGGACAGCGCGCCCCCGCCCACGCCGAGGACGACGACGGCGACCGCTCCGGTCGACGCGCCGGAGGAGACGCCCAGGACGAAGGGGTCGGCGAGCGGGTTGCGCAGCAGCGACTGCATCACCGCGCCGCAGACCGCGAGTCCGGCGCCGCACACGGCGGCGAGGAGGGTACGCGGCAGCCGCAGGTCCCAGACGATGCCCTCCCGGATGGGGCTCAGCGCGGACGCCTCCCCGCCGAGGTGGGAGACGACCACGGACCAGGCGTCCGCGACGCGGATGTCGGCCGGACCGATGGTGACGGCCAGCGCCACGGAGACACACAGCAGGACGATCCCGGCCACCCCGGCGACCGGCGTGCCGACCACGGTGCGGCGCCGGCGCTCGGCCTCGCCCGCGGAAACCCCTTCCGCCGGGGCCGAGACCCCGCCCGCCGTCACAGCTCCCGTGCCCGCCGTGGCGGAACCCCTGCCCGTCGCGGCAGAACCCCCGCCCGCCGGGGCGGAACCCGCGGCCGGACCGGGCCGGGTCACTTCGTGAGCCCGTGCGTCCGCAGCGCGGCGGCCAGTTGCTCGATGCCCTCGACGGTACGGATCGTGGGGTTCATGGCCTGGCCGCTGAGGGTCACGTACCGCTTCTTCCGCACGGCCGTCATGTTCCGGGTGACGGGGTGCGACTCCAGGAACTCGATCTTCTTCGCGGCGCTCTCGGCGGACTGGGCCTTGCGGGTCAGGTCGGCGATCACCAGCACGTCGGGGTCGCGGTCGGCGACGGTCTCCCAGTTGATCTGCGGCCACTCCTCCTTCGTGTCGTCGAAGACGTTCTTCACCCCGAGCGCCCCGCTCACGATGCCGGGCGCGCCGCAGCAGCCGGCCATGTACGGCCCCTGGGAGTCGGAGAACCAGTAGAGGACGGAGGCGCCGCCGAAGTCCGCGCCGGCCTTGGCCTTCGCGACCCGGGCGCTGAGCTCGCCCACCAGCTTCTCGCCGCGCTCCGGGACCCCGAAGATCCTGGCCAGGTCGCGGACCTCGCCGTACACGGTGTCCATGGTCAGCGGCGCGGTCCGCACGCCGTCGCCGTCACCGCTGTTGTCCTTGCCGACGCAGTCGGAGGGGGAGAGGTAGGTGGGGACGCCGAGCTTCGCGAACCGCTCCCGGGGCGCGACGCCGCCCTCGCCCAGTGTGTAGAGGAAGGAGGCGCTGACGAAGTCCGGCTCGGTGTCGAGCACCTTCTCGAACGACGGGTACCGCTCGGCGAGCCGGGGGACCCGGGCGTTCGCCTTCTCCAGCCCCTTGAGGACCGGGTCCGTCCAGGTGGCCGTGCCCACCATGCGGTCGGCCAGGCCGAGCGAGAGCAGGATCTCGGCCGATCCCTGGTCGAGGGCGACCGCCCGGCGCGGCGGGGAGGGGACCTCGACCCGCTGCCCGCAGTTGTCGAGACCGACGGGGCCGGCGGCGCCGGCGGCCTCCCCGGAGCCCCGGCCGCCCGTGTCCGAGCCCTTCCCCGAGGCCGGGGCCGGGGCCGACGGGTCGCCCGCGCCGCAGCCGGCCACGAGAACGGCGCCGGCCACGAGCAGCACGGCGGAACGGACGGGGTGAGCGAAGGGCACGGCGGGAGTCCTCTGCGTCTCGGCTCATGCGCGGAGCCTGTCGTACGGTGCTCCCCGGACGGCGCTGCGCCCTCCGGGGCCGCCAGCAGGTCTTCGGACTCGGGATCGTCCGGACGGGACGCCTTCCCGGGCCCCGAGGGGCCCAGTGGCCGATGTCCCGCCCGTCACCCTCACCGCTGCGCGTCAGCTCCGGATTCCCACCGGATTCCCTGACCCGTGCACATACCGCCTCGATACGTACAAAGGTGCGACTGGCCCGGGCAAAGTACCACGGGCGGATCTTGCCGCCGCCCGGGACCCCGCGCAGGTCAGGCGCGGTGCGCGACCTCCGCCAGGGCGTTCTTGACCTCCTGGGCCACGCGGGCGGCGTCCTCGGGGTTGTTCACCACGTCGGTGTTGTTCATGTCGACGACGAGGACGTCGCTGGCGGAGTAGTGCCGGTGCACCCACTCGTCGTACCCGGACCAGAGCGTGCGGTAGTACTCGACCAGGCCCTCGTCCTGCTCGAAGTCGCGCCCCCGCAGTCCGATGCGGTGCAGGACCGTCTCGAAGTCCGCCTTCAGGTAGACCATGAGGTCGGGCGCCTTGCGGTAGGGCAGGCCCTCGATCTCGCGCATCATCTCGTCGAGCAGCCCCTCGTAGACCTGCATCTCCAGGGAACTGATCCGGCCCAGGTCGTGGTTGACCTTGGCGAAGTACCAGTCCTCGTAGATCGACCGGTCGAGGACGCTGTCGTCCTGCTTGTACGCCTCCTTGATCGCGGCGAACCGGGTCTGGAGGAAGTACAGCTGGAGGAGGAAGGGGTAGCGCTTCGCCTGGATCTCCTCGGGGCTCGCCGAGTAGAAGAGCGGCAGGATCGGGTTGTCGTCCACGCTCTCGTAGAAGACCTCGGTGCCCAGCTCCCTGGCGAGCAGCTCGGCCACGCTCGTCTTGCCGATCCCGATCATGCCTCCGACGCAGATCACCGACATACCTCACTTCTCCCTGGGGGTCTTCTGTACGTGGACGGGGAGCTGGGCCTCCCGTACCACTGGGACGCGCGCCGGTGGTCAGGCGATTCCCAGGGGGTACGTGATCAAGATCATTCCGTGATCGACGTCATGTGGTCCCGTTGGGCCGGCCGTACCGGGCCCACCGCTCGAAGCGACAGGCCGCGGCCCCGCAGCCGCGTTCAATTTTAGGCGACGATCCGGCCGGGGCGTTCCGCCCTACCGGCGGGGGCGGTCGCCCCGCGCGTGGGCCGCGTCGGAGCGGTCGGAGGGGGCCGAGAGCGGCGCGAGGGAGCGCAGGGTCGCCAGACCGGCCAGGACCTCGTCGCGACGGTGGGCGGACTTCATCCAGGCGGGCAGGCGGGCGAACATCGAGAGCGTCGGGGAGGCGTGCCGCACGCGGTGGCGGGCGCCGACGTACGCGGCGAGGGCGTCGACGTGCTCCTCGTCGTAGGCCCAGAGGATCCGCCCGGCGCAGCGTGTCTGGAGCCAGAGCGGCCGCCGGAAGAAGGGGTCCTCGGTACCGCCCGGCCTGGCGCCGACCGCGCCGCCGCGCTGCCGCTCGCCGTCGTGGTCCGCCACCGCCCCGCAGCCCGCGCAGGTGAGACGGCGCGGCGCGAAGACCAGATGGCCGAGGGAGCCCTGTCGGACGAAGTGGGGCGGGGGCGCGACGAGCGCCCGGCCGCCGCAGCGCGGGCAGACCACGAGGATCCCGCCGGTGAACCGGGCGAGCCACGTGCCGTGGTCGTGATGGCGGGCGGGCTCGGGGCGCGCGGACGCGGGGCTCATGGCGGCCATGCTGCCAGGCGGGGTGCCGGGCCCGCGAGGAGCGGTGGGCCTGCGAGGTGCCGGGCCCGCGAGGAGCGGCGGGCCCGGCGAGGGTGGGGCGAGAGATCAGGGGCAGCTGATGCGGGTGTCGGAGGGGTCGGTGGTGCAGGTGTCCGTGTTGAGGCCGCCGTTCGCGGTGTCGTTGCCGGCCACGCCGTCCACCGTGTTCAGCGAGTCGTTGCCGTAGCTGCCGAGGAGGGTGTCGGAGCCGGGGCCGCCGATCAGCGTGTCGTTGTGCTGGCCGCCGTCCGCCCGGTCGTCGCCCGGTCCGGCGTGCACGGTGTCGTTCCCGAACCCGGCGTCGACCGTGTCGTTGCCGCTGAGGGCGCAGATCACGTCACTTCCGTAGGTGCCGTTCAGGGTGTCGGCGCCACTGGTGCCGATGATCGTGCACCCCCGGCTGTTGTTCACCGTCGTGGCGCGGGTCGCGGTGTTGTCGCCGGGCATCGGGTCGCTCTGCGCGGCGGTGACCGTCGCTGTGTCGGTGAGGGTGCCGGTGCGCGAGGGCTCGGCGACGAGCGTCAGCGTGGCGGTGGTGCCGGTGGGGCTCGCCGCGGGGGCGAGCGTGCCGAGGGCGCAGGTGACCCGGCCCGGGACGGTCGTGCAGGTGCCGCGGTCGACCGTGGCCGACAGGATGGCGGCCGAGCCCGTGAGCACGTCGGTGAGCTGCACGTTCGTTGCCGCGGTCGTCGTGCTGAGGTTCGTCACGCGGATCGTGTACGTGGCGGTGTCGCCGACGGCGACCGCACTCGGCCCCGTCTTGGTCACCGACACGTCCACACCGGCGGGCGGCTCGATGCCGCCACCGCCCAGGTAGCGGGCGAGACCGCGATGAGCCTCCGGGCTGAACGGCGTGCCGGCGAGCCCGGCGGCGACGATCTTGCCGTCGGTCTGCAGCGCCACCGCCGCGGCCCCGTCACCGGCGCCGCCGAAGTCGGTGGTGACCCGCCCGTCGCCGCCGAAGTCCGGGTCCAGGCCGCCACCGGTGTTGTACCGGGTCAGTGCGAAGTCGCCGTCGTAGAAGCCGGCCGCGACGAGCCGGCCGTCGGACTGCACGGCCAGGTCCGCGGCACCGCCGTCCTCGGGGCCGAAGGTGGTGGCGACCCGCCCGTCCCCGTCGAAGCTCGTGTCCGGGGCGCCCGCGGTGGTGAACCGCCGCACCAGGAAGGCGTTGCCGTCCTTCCCCGCGGCGACGATCCGGCCGTCGCTCTGCAGCGCCACGCCCCCGCCCGATCCGGTACCGGTGGTGACCCGTCCGTCGCCGTCGAAGCCCGTGTCGAGGCTGCCGTCGGCCAGGTACCGGGTCAGGGTGAGACCGTCGGCGGTCCCGACGGCGACGATCCTGCCGTCGGGCTGCGCCACCACGTCGCTCACCCCGTGGCAGCAGCCGGTGCCGAACGGGGTGGTCACGCGGCCGTCCCCTCCGAAGCCGGGGTCCGGGGTCCCGGAGGCGTCCCAGCGCACCAGCGTCCAGAGGCCGTTGCTCGACCCGCCGGCGACGATCCCGCCGTCCGGCAGCACCACCACCGACTCGGCGGTCTCGATCGCGTCGACGTCGATCTCGGTGAGCACCTTGCCGCCCTCGCCGAAGCTCGTGTCGAGACTGCCGTCGGAGTGGTAACGGGCCACCGCCCAGGCGCCGTTGCCGCCCCAGTCTGTGGAGCCGCCGACCGCGACGATCCGGCCGTCGGGCTGCAGGGCCACCCCGCGGCCCTCGTCGTTGTTGGCGCCGACGAAGTCGGTGGTGACGATGCCGTCGCCGCCGAAGCCCGTGTCGAGACTGCCGTCGGCGTTGTACCGCGTCAGCGTGAAGTCGCCCGAGGTGTCGACGGAATAGCTGTACCCGATGGTGACGATCTTTCCGTCGGGCTGTACGGCCATGCCCTCGGCGCCCGCGTAGCCGCCCAGGTCCGTGACCACCCTGCCGTCGCCGTCGAAGGCGGGGTCCAGGTCGCCGGGAGCGGCCCTCGCCACCGCGGGCAGACCCAGCACGAGCGCCAGTGCCATGGCGCCCACGGCTCCCGCACGCCCGGCCCGGAGCCATGGGGTTCTCGTTCTCAGGGGCATGCGTGACCACTCCGTCCGTCGGATCCCGGGGCCACAGCTTTCTGCGCGGGCCGCGGGCCCCCGTCCCGCGACGGGCCGCACTGCGCCTACTGGACGGCGCCGCTCCACCCCCAGGAGTGAGGGCGGGCCCGGCGCCGAGGAAGCGGCGATCACCGCGACATCCCCCGGGAACGACGCCGTCCCACTGTCAGGAGTGGTTCCGACAGGGCCTGTCGGTGGCGTCTGCGAGGATGCGGCCATGGACGAGGAAGTCATCCCCATTCTCCGCGTCGAGAACGCCGCCGCGGCCGTGACCTGGTACGAGCGCCTGGGCTTCGCCCAGCAGTGGGTGCACCGCTTCGAACCGGGCTTCCCCGCGTTCGTCGAGGTCGCCCGGGGCAGGGTCCGCCTGTTCCTGTCCGAGCACCAGGGCGACGCCCGCCCCGGCACGCTGGTCTACCTCCGGGTACGTGACGTCGACGCCGTCGCCGCGGAGTTCGGCGTACAGGTGGAGGACGTCCCATGGGGGCGCGAGTTCGAGCTGACGGACCCCGACGGGAACCGGCTGCGGATCGCCACACCGCAGGGCTGACCGGCGGACAGGGCGGCGCGGGCGATGGTCGTACGAGCTGAGTACGATCGCCTACGCCGGTCCGGGTACGCGAGCGGTCGCCCGCTCACGCGCGGCACCGGAAGGGTGAGCCCATGCGCCGATTGCTGCTGCTCGCACCGCTGTTGATGCTCACCGTCGGCTGCGGTGTGCGGCAGTACTCCGAAAGTGACGCGGCGGACGTCGCACGTGAGGTGGCGCGGCAGGCGGGCGAGCGGCTCCACAGCCAGCGTCCCCGCACCGCGGAGTAGGTCGGACGCTCCGCCTCCCGCATCGACGGCGTGGAGGTCCTGCGCCTGACCGGCACCTCGACGCACGACGGAGAGGGCGTCGGCGTCGTCGTCCGTACCTCCGGCTCCGCGTACGAAGGGTCGCTCGACGTCCAGGAGATCGTCATGTATCGATGCTTCGAGGTGCGGGTTTCGCCCACGTCGGAGTGGCGCGAGGTCCCTCGTGACGTGGACTGCCCGGACAACCCGCCGCTGACCTTCACCCCGCCTCCCGCCCCTCCCGAACTGCCGTACAGCGAGCTGGGCGCCGTGCTCCCCGAGGTCCCGAAGGGCGGACGGGTGGACGAGGCGGAGGTACGCAGGGCGCTCGCCAGCCTGGACCTGGACCCGGCGATCCGTACCGAGGTGCGCGCGGCCGGCGGCAGGGTCGGAGTCCACCTGTCGCTGAAGGGGAACGGCTACGACCCCCAGGACTGCGTACTCGCCCGCGTGACGCCTGGCGAGAAGGCGGAGGTCTGGGTGCCCCCGAGGATCCAGCGCATGCCCGGAGAAGGCGGCTGCGACGTCGGACAGGCCCTGGACCCTCTCCCTCCGCCGCACTGAGCAGCAGCTGCGCGGCGGTCTCCAGGAGGGGCGCGCCCGGCAGCCGGTGGCACCCCACGGCGGCCGCCAACAGGTCAGTGGGAACAGGGGCGTTCGCGCTTTCGGTGATGTATCCGGCGCTCCGCTCGACACGCCCACCCTTGTCAGGTTAGCCTCCCCTAAGCTGAAATCGGGAGGGGGATCGCGATGCCTCAGGGTCTTTCATTCCGCGTCCCTCCGTTTCACGCCAGGCGCGTTCACTCCGCCGCTCCCTCCGCCGGCTGCTTACGGGGGCCCGGCTCACCGGGCCTCCCTCCTTCGGGCACCGGCCCGGCCTGAATCCCGAACGCCTCGCCCCGGAAGGGCAGCGCCGCCGCATCGCGGGCGGGGCAGCACCGCGAGAACCCTCGAAAGGACCATCTGTGTTCACTGGTACGCGTTCCGCCCTGCCGCGGTACGTCAGACAACTGCCGCGCGTGGCCGTCGCCGCGGTCGCCGCGCTCGCCCTGTCGGCCTGTGGAGGCGGCACGGAGAAGGCGGAGTCGAAGCCCGAGGCCACGACCTCCGGCAGCGGGGCGCCGTCCGCTTTTCCGGTGACGGTGGAGCACAAGTACGGCAGCACGACGATCGACAAGGAGCCGAAGCGGGTCGTCACGCTGGGTCTTTCGGACCAGGACGCGGTGCTGGCGCTCGGGGTGAAGCCGGTCGGCGCGGTGGACTGGTTCAAGGAGGACCCGTACGGCAAGTGGCCGTGGGCGAAGGACAAGTGGGGCTCGGACAAGCCGCAGATCGTCGGTGAGCGCGACGAGTACAACGTCGAGAAGATCGCGGCGCTCAAGCCGGACCTCGTCGTGGCGCAGTACTCGGGTATGAAGAAGGAGCAGTACGACACGCTGTCGAAGTTCACCAAGGTCGTCGCGCAGCCCAAGGGCGTGCCGGACTACGGTGCTTCGTGGCAGGTGATGACCCGGCAGATCGGCAAGTCGCTCGGCAAGGCCGGCGAGACCGAGAAGCTGATCGAGGGCATCGACGCGCGGTTCGAGGCGGTGCGCGCGAAGCACCCGGAGTGGGCGCAGAAGACCCTCGCGGTCGCGG